>DATFXD010000343.1:0-8260 GCA_035258605.1 Hyphomicrobiaceae bacterium
GAGGCACGCATGACAAAGGTGGCGATAGGGCTACTCGTTTTAGGCGCCTTCGTTCTGTTTGTGGACAATCTGCACCCGCTCTTCGCGAACGACATTTACTGCCGGATCGGTGCCGGCGAGCTGCGGCAAACGCGTCAACCCGCGCGGCCGCCGGCCTGGGGCTCCTGGCAAATTGTGCCTGATGAATCTTGTCTGCACGGTTCCGTCTGGGACGCCATCATCCTCACCATCACGGGGCGCCAATGGAAATGGAAGCAGGACACCCTCCGTGATGACTAGCGGGCGAGCCACTTGCGCTTGGAGTAGCGGCAATACGCGTCGGTCTGATCGGGCTCCCATGCGTCAGCTCGGGTGGGGCCAGTGAGCCAGCCAGAGCCAGGCGCGCCAGGCCATGAGAGATAGGCGCCACATCACTGGCCCGACCTCGACTTCGGTTTTTCCGTGTCCGGAGGATCGAAGATCACACGAAACACAACACCTTTATTCGGATCGCGGCCGATCTGCCGCACCCACAGGTAGCTCCTTATTTGCAACTCGTAGGCCCAGGGATAGACGCGTCACTGAGCACCAGCGCCGCGATGATCACGTAGCACCAAAGGAAGTGCCATACGAAGGCTCGCCACACCCTCATTGTGGGTCACACGGGTCCACGGTCAGCATCACATGCGCAATGTCGTGCTGTACGCGCCTAGCGGCGTCGACGGCCATGCCGACCTCGATGTGCCGCATCGAACTTGCGCTTACCCAAGGCGCTGGTACACGGTGACTGCGCCTTCGGGTGGCAATCGGTTGCCAATCGGGTGATAATTCGTGTTTTGTTCTAGCTTGATGGCGCGTTAAGCTGTTGAAACACCTAGCGGGATGGGTGGCCGAGTGGTTTAAGGCACCGGTCTTGAAAACCGGCGTGGGTTCACGCTCACCGGGGGTTCGAATCCCTCCCCATCCGCCAGAAACATCCGAGAAGCTCTTATTTTAAGCCATTTGCTTCTAGGCACGTTATTTTTCCCATCCGGTGCGCACGATTGGACCGCTGGGCCTGAGCCCGGTGACACGGTAGTGCAACGCCCCGCATTCGAGGCGACAGGGGCGGCTGTCGATCGACACCCCCCAAGATCACCACGGCGGAGTCGGCTATTGCCTGGTCGTGCGTCGCCGACTGGCGCGCGAGTCGCGGCTGCAGTTATGAGGGCGTAGCCATCCATGGCCAAGAACACCGTTGAACCCTGCCTTGCCGTCCTGGGCCAGGTCCCACCTCAGATGCGACACGCGTCGGCGGCGTGAGTGCCGGCCGCAGGCGCTTTCTTCGCAGCTGTCGGCGTGACGCGAAATTCCTTGCTTGTGTTCTGGCCGGGACCTTCCCTGCTGGATAGGTCCCCACCCTACTAGGCACCGATGACCGTCCCCGCATCGCAAAACCCAAACCACGCCACCGAGCCGGCACCATTTGCCGTCTTGGGTTGAGAACGAGGTCAGTCTTGTACTCAAGCGTACGGAAGTGCGGCTTCCCTGATCTCCCCTCAGCAAACATCCTGATTTCGACTGAGCGCGAGGGATGGTGACATGCTCGCGCATGGCAGCAGACCTTGCGGGAGGTCTCGACGATGATGCGAACAATAACATCGGCGGTAGCGTTCTCGGTTTACGTGTCTTTGTTGGTTTGGATGTCGGTCCTTGCTACACAAACCGACCGCGCTCGGTACGGTATGGGCGCCCGGATTTTTGACCTCCATAACCCCCTGCTAAATGAGGAGGACGCTGGGGGCGGCCTGCACTAAACGCTTGCGCGACATGCGCTTCGAGCCGGCCAGGATCTCGTCGTAGACTGCGCGCTTATCACGCCACCAAGCCGGCACCATTCGCCGTTTTTGCCCTTGTGCGATCGGCCGCCGTCTTGCCTGCCTGGTTGCGGTTCGCAATAATTGCCCCAGGCCTCCATCAGTGGCCTGCACTCTTCGAGGAGATCGGCTCGCAGGTAGCCATTGACCACCTTGCTGTTGGGCATGTGCGACAGCGCATACTCACACTTCATGAGCCGCCTTGGTCTGCTGGAGCCGATTTGGCGCAGCAAAACAGAAATGATTAATCGGGTGCGCGGCCGCATAAGCCGAGCGCATGAAGGCCCGCAAAACCGGCTTTCCGCGTTCCCGGCCTCAAACGCAACACCCCCTGTCGAACATGGCGATGCCGGTGTTGATGCGCGACATCCGGCCTCACCGTGCGATCTCTTCGCTTATGCGGACGGTGGCGCCTGTCCCTCAAGGATTAGAGTCCTTACCAGGTATATTGGCGCCCCGTGATGCCGTTCATGATGGCACGCCAGACGGAACCGTGCAGGCAATACTGATTGCCAGTCGCAGATTGATTGCTAGTCCGGGCGCCGCGAGCCGGCGGCGGTGTTTGCCGCAGTTCGCCGGCACCGATCCAGCAGTAAATGTCGTCCGCCAAGAGCCTGTGCTCATGGTCCACAAAGAGAAAGAAGGCGGCTAACACGAGTAGCGCTATCGCCAACTTCGTCATGCATGGCTCCCGTTTGGCGTTGCCTCAAACCAAGGCTCGCGCGCTAGCCTCGGCGGGGGATGAGAACGGCGGCGAGTGATCTCTCCCACGTTCCAGATCTCGATCACCAAGGCCAAGCAGGATCGCTGACATCACACTGAACGATCTCGCGCTCAATGCGGCAGGTTAGTTGAGGCTGTTCTCTCCCTCTCCCACCATCCAGATGCGACCCGACGGAGAGCTAGTCAGCAAGCAGACTCAAAAAATATCGCGATCAGTCTACGAGTTGCGTTAACCTTTGCCGCCGGTAACTGTGCCGTCCGGCCAGCGCTTGGCGGCGTCGGTTCAATCAGCTTGGCCAGCGTCACGTACTCGGCCCCGTTCGTGTATCCGTCTACTCGTTGACTGTGGAGCCGCGGATCAAAGGTTAGCTACGCATCACACCCCGGCAAGCCTTATGGCCAGATACAACGCCGCCACGGCCAAAAAGAGCATGCCAAAAACACGGACGCGACGAACCTTTTGCTCATCGGCAGGTTTGCGCAGAAACACCTGCGGCCAAGCCAAGGCAAGGAACCCGGCAATTGCTGGAATTGCGACGTCGACGTACGACATGATCATCCCCTCCCGTGCACTGCACCAGCTGATCAGCACACAAGGTCGCGGCGGCTCTGCGGCGGGCGCTCCAATATCCTGACATCTCTTGTTGCATAAAATCGGTATCGGCCCGCTTCTCGATCAGCTCGAAATAGTGCTTGTTTCTCATCGGTCATCGTCTGGTCCTTGGGTTTGCGTTGGTGGTTCGCAAACCGACCAAACCTCAAGAACCGACGGTGGCCAGACTGTGGGCTCCGCGGAGGTTTTCCACAACGCAGGGGGAGCCCAGTTTGGAGTGAAACTCCTACACCACGCCCGGGCCGCATTCCCGCGATGAGGGCTGATGCTGAGCGGGATCGGGACCGCAGCCCTCCCTCGAACCGTGCCTGCCTAGAACGCTACATTTGCACACAATCGGATCCAAACCGTCGCCTCGGGCGTGGCCATCGAACCGCGCATCCGGCGGTACGGGTTTGCAAAATCCACTCTGCCTCACTAAGTCGCTCGCAAGCGGCGCCTCAGATGAGAACCAAACCACGGCCGCCTCGGATGAACGCTATGACCAAATTGCAAGCACAGGGCGTGCACCACATCACCCTGGTGGGGGCCAACCGGCAAACTTCCATCGATTTCTGGGAGGGCGTGCTGGGCATGCCGCTAGTGTTCGAGCAGCCCAACCTCGACGACCCCGAACAGAACCATCTCTACTTCGATCCTGGCGACGGGCGCCTGATCACCGTCTTCACCAATGAAGGGTGGGAGCCGAACGGACGGCCCAATCCCACCGGCATCGGCAATGTGCACCACATCGCCTTCATTGTTTCGCGTGCCACCTACACGCAGGCCGCGGCGCGGCTGAAGGAGCGGGGTTTCGCCAACTCCGGCGAGGTCGATCGGGGCTTTATGTACTCAATCTACTTCCGCGAACCGCTGGGGCAGCTCCTGGAGCTGGCGTGCTATAAATTCGAGCCACCGGTCGGCACCACCCATGCCGACGTGCTGCGTGAGGCGCACAACATCCGCCTGGCGCGAGGAGCCTACAACATCGCCGATGAGCATTTGGCTGACGCGATCGAATTGCTGTCAAAGAAGCCAGCTCCGAACGTCGCCAAGGGATAGCAGGGCGCCGGTCGCGCGCTAAACGCGCCGTGCCAAGGAAAGGAGACCGAAAAATGAGCTGGCTACCTTCCCAGGATCCCAAGCCAGGTGACCCCTTGTCATGCGATGCCATCGAGCACGTGATCGTGCCGCGAGCACGCGATCTCGGCGGTTTCGAGGTGCGCCGCGCGCTACCGGCGGCACAGAAGCAGATGGTAGGCCCGTTCATCTTCTTCGATCAGATGGGACCGGCGGAGTTTCTAATCGGCAAAGGCATCGATGTGCGGCCGCATCCCCATATCGGACTTGCCACCGTTACCTATTTGTTTGAGGGCGAAGTTTTCCATCGCGATAGCTTGGGAACATCGCTTGCCATCCGACCCGGCGAGGTCAATCTGATGCGTGCCGGTCGAGGCATTGTGCATTCCGAACGGGAGACCAGCCAGCCCAACCTCATAACAGGCGGGCATGGTGTCGCGTCCGTCAAGACCGAGGCGGCGGCACAGACCAAGCGGCTTTTCGGTATCCAGGCGTGGGCGGCACTCCCCAAGAGCCACGAGGAAGCGGCCCCGTCTTTCGCCCACCACGGCACAGCCGAGCTGCCCCGGATCTCCGCAGAAGGCAAGACGCTACGCCTGGTCATGGGCTCGGCCTACGGGCTCCATTCACCGGTTGAATTTCCCCACCAATCGTTGTTTGCAGAAGCGGTATTGGCGCCAGGCGCCACCCTTCCGCTCGATCCTGACTACGATGAGCGGGCCATCTATGTTGCCTCCGGCGAGATTGACGTCGCCGGCAGCACCTTCGCCCAAGGGCGGTTGCTGATCTTTAAGCCAGGGGATCGCATCTCCGTGCTAGCCTTGGCACAATCGCGTCTTATGCTCCTTGGTGGCGATCCGATGGATGGCCCGCGGCATATCTGGTGGAATTTTGTGTCCTCATCCCAGGAACGCATCGACCAGGCCAAAGCCGATTGGCGGGCCAAGCGGTTTGCCCTGGTGCCGGGTGACGAGAAGGAATTTATTCCCCTGCCGGAATAAAGCTGGGCTTCACCCACCAACATCGGATCGGTTGCGCGCGGTCAGGTTTCGCTATCGGGGAGGTCCGGTCTCGATCGGTAAAGCGTGATCGGCGCCCCATTCGCTCCAGGAGCCGTCGTAGACGGCGGCGTCGGGCCTGCCAAGGATCGCGAGCGCCAACGCGATGACACCCGCCGTTACACCCGATCCGCACGATGCAACGACGGGCCGATCCGGATCGACTTTGGCGGCCTTGAAAATCTGCCGCAGTTCCGCCGCGGCTTTCATGGTCCCGTCGGCGTTGAGGAGGCTCGCAAAGGGCACGTTGCGGGCGCTCGGAATATGCCCGGCACGCAAACCGGCGCGCGGCTCGGCGACTGTGCCTTCGAAACGGGCAGCGGCGCGGGCATCGACGATTTGGGCCGCGGGGCTATCGATGAGCGCCTTCACATCGCCGGCGTCGCGCACGAGCCCGGCATTGAAGACCGGGGTAAAATGGCGTGGGGTACGCTGTCGCGGTTCGCCAGCCTCGAGCGGCCGGCCTTCGGCCTTCCATTTCCTGAGGCCGCCGTTCAGGATCCGAACCTCTTCGTGACCCATGATCCGAAACATCCACCACACGCGGGCCGCCGAGTAGAGACCCTCGCTGTCGTAGGCAACGATGTGCATGCCGTCGCCGATCCCCATACGCTTCATGCGGCTGGCGAACTTCGTGGGGGAAGGCAGCATATGCGGCAGTGCCGACTTCTCATCGGCAATATCATCGATGTCAAAAAACAGGGCGCCCGGAATATGGGCATCTAGAAATTCGGCCTTGGCATTGCGCTTCGTCGTAGGCAAGTGCATCGAGCCATCGACAATAATCAGGTCGGGTGCACTGAGGTGGGATGCCAGCCAATCTGTGTCGACCAACCATTTGCTGTCACCGGTGGCCATGCCATCACTCCAGTTTGCTGCCCGCTGCCGAGAACTTGTTTCATTTAGAGCCTCGCTAGCGCTCATTGCGCGCTGCCGCCACGCGCGCAAAGCTCCGGCTCAGGCAAAGGCCACGCGAATGCGCCGGTTCAGCTTACCCTTCTTTTCCATCTTGGTGACGACGACGGTACCGATCTCGCCGGTGGCTCGAACATGCGTACCACCGCACGGCTGCAGATCGACCGCGCCATTTTCGCCAATCACCACGAGCCGTACCTTACCGCTACCCTTCGGCGGCTTTACAGCCATGGTGCGTACCAACCCCGGGTTGGCCTCGAGCTCGGCGTCACTAATCCAGCGCTCGGTTACGGGGTGGTTGGCGCCAATCAATCCGTTCAGATCGGCTGTCAGTTTGTCTCTGTCGACGGTCGAGGCATCCTCGATATCGAAATCAAGCCGGCCCTCTTCGGCGCCCACCTGGCCACCCGTAACCGGAAACTTGACGAGTGCGCACAACAGATGCAGGCAGGTGTGCATGCGCATAAGCTTGAAGCGTGTATCCCAGTCAAGCACGGCCCGAACAGTCTGACCGACTGGTGGCGCCGCGCTGTTATCGGTGGGAATGTGCACAATGGTAGCCTTGTCGCTATCGTAGACCGTGGTGGTGATCGGACAGAGGGTCCCTGCCGCGATCTCGACGGTACCACGGTCACCCGGTTGGCCGCCGGCTGCGGCGTAGAACACCGTACGATCGAGCACGATGCCGCCCCGATCGTTGATTGCAACCACACGCGCGGTGCAGTCGCGCGCGTAGGCATCGCTCCGATAGAGGAGTTCGGTCATGATGGCTTTCCGTCCTTAACGCCGCCGAAAGCGGCGCAAGGCACCGACCGGCTCAGAGGGTTCCGTTCACCGCGATCACCAGGACACAATAGCCGGCGAGGCGCTTCGACCACCGCCGCCGGCCGACGCCGCCCGAATGTGGCGCAGTTACCCCCCGTCATGCCGTCAGCCCTTGGTCTCGTCAATGAACATCGTCGGCAGCGCGGGCGGTGTCGAGGCGAGCCAGTTGGGCACCGGCAAGTTCTTGGATTTGAGGAAGGCCGGATCGAACAACTTTGACTGGTAGCGCGTGCCGTAGTCGCAGAGCAGGGTGACGATGGTGTGACCGGGTCCCAGCTCCTTGCCTAGCCGAATGGCGCCGGCGATGTTGACGCCGGTTGATCCCCCCATGCACAAGCCCTCTTCCTGAAGCAGTTGAAAGCAGATCGGCACCGATTCCTCATCGGGAATGAGAAAGGCATGATCAACGACCGCACCTTCGATGTTTTTGGTGATGCGGCCCTGGCCAATACCTTCGGTGATGGAGGAGCCCTCGGCCTTGAGCACGCCGGTCTTGTAGTAATTGTAGAGTGCCGCGCCCGGCACGTCGGCGAGCGCGATCTGAATGGTTTTGCGCTTGGCCTTCAGTCCGTCTGATACGCCGCCCAAGGTGCCACCGGAGCCGACGGCGGAGACGAAGCCATCGATCTTGCCGTCGGTATCCGTCCAGATCTCCTCACTGGTGGTTTCGATATGCGCCTGGCGGTTGGCGGTGTTGTCCCACTGGTTGGCCCAAACGGCCCCGTTAGGCTCGGTCTTGGCGAGGGCGTTCGCCAGTCGCTCGGAATAGTGCACGTAGTTGTTCGGGTTGCGATAGGGTTGCGCCGGAACCTCGACCAGCTGGGCGCCCAGCAACCGCAGGGCATCCTTTTTTTCCTGGCTCTGCGTCTCGGGAATGACAATGACGGTGCGGAAGCCTAACGCATTGCCGATCACGGTGAGGCCGATGCCGGTATTGCCGGCGGTACCCTCCACAACGGTGCCGCCGGGCTGCAGGGCGCCACGCCGGATTGCGTCCTCGACGATATAAAGTGCCGCCCGGTCCTTCACGGACTGACCGGGATTCATGAACTCGGCTTTGCCGAGGATGGTACAGCCGGTTGCCTCGGAGGCGCGTTTCAGTTTGATGAGCGGCGTTCGACCTACCGCGGCGGCCACACCATTGGAGAATTGCAAGGGCCCGAACCTCCTGCTTGCAGTCCTTGGATGGATGAAAATCACCCTAAAGATGGGTATTCGGCGCCGCAAGGGTG
>DATFXD010000344.1:0-12267 GCA_035258605.1 Hyphomicrobiaceae bacterium
TCGGTCGAAGAGGTCATGACGCAAGAGGTGGTGACCTGCCAGGAGACCGATACCTTGGACGAGCTGATGGCGATGATGACCGCTCGCCGCTTCCGGCACTTGCCGGTGCTGACCGACAACGCTCTGGTCGGCATCATCTCGATCGGAGACGTGGTCAAGCACCACGTGGCCGAAGTGGAGATGGAGGCGACGGCCATGCGCGATTACATCGCCCACAGCTGAAGCGGCGCCGGGCGCGCGGTGGGTCCGACGCGTTCTGCGGCAAACGTCGGTGGCGAGGCGCTCAGGCGGAGCGTGCCATTGCGCGTGGCGGGCGACGCAGCGCGATCTCGCGCTCGATGTCCTCAAGCTCGCGCTCGGTGGCGGCGACGCCGCCTTGGATCAGCGCGTCCGCCTGGTGAAAATCGAACAGGCCGAATTGCGGCAGGCGCGGCGAGATGATGGCATCGGGCGGATCGCCGGCGAGCCGCGAGCGGGCAATGCGATCCTGGACGATGTTGAACGCCTCCATCATCACCCGCGAAATGCCCGGGCCGCCGTCGTCGCGCCCGAAAAACTGGCGTTTCAGCAGCCGGCGCATGCCATCGATGCCGTAGGGATAAGGCGCCTCGGTGACCGCCGGCGGCTCCTCTTCGGCCGCCGCCACCACGTCGAGTTGCGGCACGACCGTGCCATGGCCGCAGGTATCGGCGTTGACGCTGACGGCAATCACATAGCGCGCGCCGAGCGCGCGGCACACCGAGACCGGGACCGGATTGACCAGGGCGCCGTCAAACAGCCAGCGGCCGTCGATTTTGACCGGGCGGAAGATGCCAGGCAGCGCGTAGGAGGCGCGCATGGCATCAACCAGCCGCCCGCGCGACAACCAAACCTCGTGGCCGGTGCCAAGTTCGGTCGCGACCGCGACAAAGCGCTTGGGCAACCCCTCGATCAGGGCGTCCTTGAGCCGCCGCTCGAGGGCATCACAAAGCCGCTGTCCGGTAATCAGCCCCGAGCCCGAAAAATTGAAATCGAGAAAACCCCACACCTTGCGGCGCGTCAGCTCGCGGGCGAAAGCTTCAAGCGCAGCCAGCTCGCCGGCGACGTAGCAGCCCCCGACCACGGCGCCAATCGATGTGCCGGCAATGATATCGGGATAAATGCCGGCAGCGTTGAGCGCCCGCAATACGCCGATATGTGCCCAGCCGCGGGCCGAGCCGCCGCCAAGCGCCAAACCGATCTTGCATTCGCTCATGCGAGTCCCCATGCGGCCCTGGCCGCAATTCGAGCCTCGTACATTTAGCTCGCGCCTTGACGATAACGGGCACGAATTAAGTGAGACCTACGACCGTAACGTTAAAGGCCCGCTACGGGGTGTGCCATCAGGATATTGCCCAAGATATTGCCAGCCGGGGAGCCAAGACAGCGCAGAGCGGAAAGAGCCTTAAGCACGTTTTAGCGCGACACCACCGCCGCCGGGATCGGCTGGGGTCAGGACCCGGTAAAAGCAGGAGCGGTTGCCGGTGTGACAGGCGGCGCCGGCGGGTGCGAGCACCACTTTCAGCCAAATGGCGTCCTGGTCGCAGTCGGTGCGAATTTCACTGACGCGCAGGACGTTGCCGCTTTCTTCGCCCTTCTGCCACAGCCGGCGGCGCGAGCGGCTCCAGAAGTGGGCAAGCCCGGTGCTCAAGGTCAGCTGCAGGGCCGTGGGGTTCATCCAGGCAAACATCAGGACATCCCCCGATTGGGCGTCGCTGACAATGGCCGGGATCAGGCCGTCGGCGTTAAACAGCGGCTGAAACACGAGACCCTGTTCGACCTCGGCAGTAGTGCCGCGTGCGGCAAAGGCTGTGGGCTCGGCAACCATGCCGGCGTCTCCGAAAGGCAAGCCCGGTCAGACGGGTCGCGTCAGGGGCGAGCGGCGTGCACCATCTGCAGAAAGCGATCGCGATAGCTGGCATCGGTCTCCAACGCGCCGGTGAAGCGTGTGGTGATGGTCTTCACCCCCGGCTGGCGCACGCCCCGTGTCGACATGCACTGGTGCTCGGCTTCGATCAGGACCGCAACGCCGCGCGGGCGCAGCGCCGCTTCGATGGCGTCGGCGATCTGTGCCGTCATGGTCTCTTGCGTCTGCAGGCGCTTGGCGAAGATTTCGACGACGCGTGCAATCTTGGAGATGCCGACGATGCGGCCGTTGGGCAGATAGGCGACGTGGGCGACACCCAGGAACGGCGCCAGGTGATGCTCGCAATGGCTCTCGACCCGGATGTCACGCAGCATCACAAGATCGTCATAGCCCCCGGCTTCGTCGAACTGCCGCGACAGCACGTCGGTGGGGTCAAGCCGATAGCCGGAAAAGTACTCCTCGAAGGCCTCGGTCACGCGCCGCGGCGTATCCTTGAGGCCTTCCCGTTCGGGATCATCACCGGCCCAGGCGATCAGCGTGCGAACGGCCGCCTCGACCTCGCTGCGCGTCGGCCGTTGCCGGGGCTGATGCAGGCTGACGGCCGGGCGTCTCTTTTTGGCGACGATATCGTCCATGGCTGCGGCGGACCCTAGTCGAGAGCTGTCGAGGATGCGAATGGATTGGAGGCCACAGGGCCTCTCTCGCAACGACCGGGATGCCGTTGAAATCTCAAAGCGCCCACGCGATATTCCCCTTAACCGTCGCCCAGTCCCGGCTTGCGACAGCAAACAGTGGGTTGGCGCGGATTTATGCCGCATATAATAGCTTGCAGTGGTTGGGGCAAGAATCCCCTCGATGGCAACCTGGCGAGGCTTACGGCGCCTGATGACGCAGCTCCATGACATCTACAACGAGCGTATTCTCGAGCTGGCCGCGAACATGCCCAAGGCGGATCGGCTGGCCGAGGCCGATGCCACCGCCACGGCCCACTCCAAGCTGTGCGGCTCCACGGTCACCGTCGATCTCAAGCTCGACGCGGCGCGCGTCACCGCCTTCGGTCAGACCGTCAAGGCGTGCCTGCTCGGGCAGGCCGCGGCCTCGGTCATGGGACGCAACATCGTCGGTACCCCCGCCGACGAGCTAAGAGAGGTGGGGCGGACCATGCGCAGGATGCTGAAGGAAAAGGGCCCGCCGCCGGAAGGCCGCTGGGCTGACCTTGCCGTACTCGAGCCGGTCAAAGACTATAAGGCACGCCACGCGTCGACGCTGCTCGTGTTCGACGCGGTCGAGGCGGCCCTGGCCAAGGCCGAGGCGGAAGCCGGCGCCAAAGAACATGCCGGCGTCTGAGCCGCGGGCGTTGCGGCTGGCGCGCCAGGCCGGCAAGGCTGCCGCCAAGGCCCCGATCCATCTTTATCGCTACACCCTGAAGTCGGTGATCGGCCTCGAGTGCCGCCACCTGCCAACCTGCTCGGAATATGCGCTCGAGGCCATCGACCGCAATGGCGTCTGGCGCGGCCTCTGGTTGGCGGCGGCGCGCATCTGCCGCTGCCATCCGTGGGGAACGGCTGGCTTCGACCCAGTACCCGATGTGAGTTCCGAACGGCATCCGCTGGCGCCCTGGCGCTATGGCCGCTGGCGCCGGCGTCAGCGAGTATCGGGTGCCTAGTTGGCACCGAGCCGGCGCAGCCGCTCCTCGGCATCACCGGCGCCGAGCTGGCGCGCGCGCTCGTACCACTGCCGCGCCTGCTTGCTGTCGGCCTTAATGCCGCGCACGTTGAGGCGGCCGAGTTCGGTCGCATCGAAGGTCGCTGCCAACGCCATGGCGCCCTCCGCAAGCCCGGCATCGGCGGCCCGTTCGTAGAACAGGCGCGCCGCCGACACGTTGCCTTCATCCAACTGCTCGTTGCCCTTGGTCAGCAGGCGCATGGCGCGCTCGCGGTCCTGCGGCATCGAGCGCGGTACCACCGGCTGAACGGGCGGCTCGGGGCGCGCCGCGGTCGCCGGTTCGCTGCGTGCCGGGGCGCCCAAGTCCACCGGCACGCCAGCGCGCAGCATGGTGGCACCAACCGCCGGCGCCGCGGCGCGCTCGCGCGCCTGCGGGGCTTGCCCGGCCGCGACGCTGAGCGCGGTCTTGCTTTCGACCAGCACCGCGCCATCGATGCCTACCAGCAGGATGGTCACCTCCGACCGGCCGGTGGCCGTGCCCGGCAACGATATCTTGAGGTCGGGCAGGGCCGAAATTGGAACCGCCCAGGAACCGGGACCGATCACATAACCTTCCGACAGGGCGGCCATCGGCGGCAGCCCGCGCAAGCGCACGAAGCTGTTGCGCGGGACCGCGTCAAGCGGCTCGATGTGGATCGGAAAGGCCACCTGCGCGGCGGGGTCGGCAATTACCTGCGGCGGCACCTTCATGGTAATCGGTCGCGCGTTCTGGGCGAATGCGGGCCGCTCCGCCGCGAAGGCAACAAGGCTTGCGATCAGCATCGCCACAATGAGCCGACCGCTCGAGGCGAAACGGCGCACTTGGCCGATGCGGAGATTGTTCGCCGATAGGGTCACGTTGGTCGAACTCCCGGCCACGTCGCTGAGGCCACGGTCCCAGCGCCGGTGCGCACCTAGCGTCGTTGCGTCTTGCTCCAGTCCATGAACTCTCGAAATAGCCGCTCTTGCTCGGCCAGATCATTGGGCGCCGCCTTCGCCGCCTGCGCCCGGATAATCGCCGGATCGATGGCCGGCGCCCCGACCGCCGCGGTCGCGGCCGGCGGCTTTTCTGTCACGTTCTTGGCGATCCATTCTTCCGCGGCCGGGAACCGCTTCCAGCCGCGCAGGGTCGACAACAAATTGGCCTCGCGCCATTTGCTGTGGCGCGCTGGCTTCTGAAATTCGCTGAACTTGGAGAAGAAGGCGTCGATAAACAGCGCCACCCGGCGATAGCGGTCGGTGTCGCGCGCCCAGTTATAGGAGGCGAGCACCGCCCCGATCGCGACCGTATCGACCGAG
Organism: Hyphomicrobiaceae bacterium; assembly: GCA_035258605.1. GTDB lineage: Bacteria > Pseudomonadota > Alphaproteobacteria > Rhizobiales > Hyphomicrobiaceae > AWTP1-13. Next base: position 4,889 of record DATFXD010000344.1, read on the forward strand.
CTGCCCTTGGCAATCAGGTTGGGGTAATCCTCCGATGTCAGCTTGGCGGGAAAGTAGTCCTGTTCGAGAACATCCGTGTAAGCAACGGGCAGCAGGGTCATGCCGGGTTCGAGTTTGAACTTGGCGAACGATCCGGTCGGCTTGCCGGCAATCAGAATGGTGGCTGCGATCTCGCCCGACTTCACCATCTGATAGCCGTCGGCCTGACCGACGTTGATCTCTTCGACCTTGATGTTGAGCAGTTCAAAGATCAGTCGGGCGGAGAACTGCGTGCCACTGCCGACGTCGCTCAAATTGACCTTCTTGCCGTTGAGATCCTGGATCGTCTTGATGCCGGGACCGGCGAGCACGTGCATTTCTTCATTGTAGAGCTTGGCGATGTAGGCCAGCCGGTTGTCGATCGTGGACCCGAACTCGCCGCTCTTCTTCAGATAGCTCATGATGTTGGACTGCGTGATGCACAGGTCGACACCGCGCAAGTGCAACACGTCGACCACGTTTTGGTAGCCGCCCTTGCCGATTACCGGCAGCACGCGCAGCTCGTTGCCATCGTCGAGCACCGCCGACATGTCATAGGCGAGATAGAGATAGGTGCCGTTGGGATTGCCGGAGACGATCGTCACCGTGTTCTGGTTGAGCTTCTCGGTCAATGCAACGTGCTGGGCCTGCGTCGACACCGCCGGGCGTTTGACCGGCAGTGGCGCGGCTTTGGCTTGGGGCAGCTGCTGGGCATGGCTGCCGACTGGAACCGCCACCAGCGCCATCGCCGCTAGCGCCAATACGCCAAGGATCGCTTGCACGTTACTCTCTCCCCCTCGTAACCGAACGCGCTATGGGCTCGGTATTTTCCCTGTGTGGCGCCAGCCTTGCGCTGGCCCCAAGCCCCTATGAGGCGAAACTAACACAGCCCAAGCGCGTCGCAACGTGACCCCCCCAGGCTGGTCGATGTCGAATTCTACGCACAGGTTGGGCACAAAGATGGCCTTTTGGCGCGCTTGACAGCGGCTGGCCGCGACGGGCAAAAGCGGGCCGGCGCCGGGGCCTCGCTCCCCGTCCCCGGCGGGCCCCACCTTACCTGCGCGGTATGCAGCGAGTGAGAGGACGAGCGATGAGCGATGTTACCTTAACCTTTCCCGACGGTGCCGTCCGCGCCTATCACAAGGGGATCACCGGCAAGGCCCTGGCCGAGGCAATTTCCAAGTCGCTCGCCAAGCGCGCCGTCGCCATGCTGGTCGATGGCCGGTTGGCCGACCTCGCCGATCCCATCCAAGCCGACGCCAAGGTCAAGCTCATCACCCGCACCGATCCGGAGGCCTTGGAACTGATCCGGCACGATGCGGCCCACGTCATGGCCGAAGCGGTGCAGGCGCTGTGGCCGGGCACCCAGGTGACCATTGGTCCGGTGATCGAAAACGGCTTCTTTTACGACTTTGCCAAAGCCGAACCGTTCCACCCCGACGATCTCGCCAAGATCGAAGCCAAGATGCGCGAGATCATCGCCCGCAACGCCCCCTTCAGCAAGGAATTCTGGGATCGCGATCAGGCCAAGGCCTACTTTCGCGACAAGGGTGAGTTGTTCAAGGTTGAGCTGGTCGATGCCATCCCGCCGACGGAGGCGCTCAAAATCTACCGGCAGGGTGACTGGCTCGACCTCTGCCGCGGACCGCACATGACCTCGACCGGTCAGATCGGCAATGCCTTCAAGCTCACGCATTTCGCCGGTTCCTACTGGCGCGGCGACGCGCAGGGACAGCGGCTGCAGCGCGTCTACGGCACCGCCTGGGTCAGCGAGCCGGAGCTTGCCGCCTATCTGACCCAGATCGCCGAGGCCGAGAAGCGCGACCATCGCAAGCTCGGGCGCGAGATGGACCTCTTTCACTTTCAGGAGGAAGGGCCGGGCGTCGTGTTCTGGCACCCGAAAGGCTGGGAACTGTTCCAGACGCTCATCAACTACATCCGCCGGCGACAGAACGCGGTCGGCTATCGCGAGGTCAATGGCCCGCAAATCCTGGATAAGTCTCTGTGGGAGACCTCGGGACACTGGGCCACCTTTCGCGAGAACATGTTCACCACCGTCACCGAAGATGAGCGCGAATTCGCCATCAAGCCGATGAATTGCCCGGGTCACATCCAGATCTTCAAACACGGCTTGCGCTCCTACCGTGAACTCCCCTATCGCGTTGCCGAGTTCGGCATCGTGCACCGCTACGAGCCATCGGGCGCGCTGCACGGGTTGATGCGCGTGCGCGGTTTCACCCAGGATGACGCGCACATCTTCTGCACGCACGAGCAGCTGGCCGAGGAATGCCTCAAGATCAACGATCTGATCCTGTCGATCTATCGCGACTTCGGCTTTGAGGAGGTGGTGGTGAAGCTCTCGACCAGGCCACCGAAGCGGGTCGGCGCCGATGCGCTTTGGGACCAGGCCGAAGCCGACATGTCTGCCGTGCTGCAACAGATCGCCCGGCACTCCAACGGCAAGATCAAGACCGGAATCAATCCCGGCGAAGGCGCCTTTTATGGACCCAAATTCGAGTACGTGCTGCGCGATGCCATCGGTCGCGATTGGCAGTGCGGGACCACCCAGGTCGACTTCAATCTGCCCGGGCGGTTCGGCGCCTTCTACATCGACGCCGACGGCGAGAAGAAGACGCCGGTGATGATCCATCGGGCCATCTTCGGGTCGATGGAGCGTTTTGCCGGTATCCTGCTGGAGAATACCGCGGGCCATCTGCCGCTGTGGCTGGCGCCGGTGCAGGTCAAGGTGTGCACCATCGTCTCGGATGCCGACGCCTATGCCGTCGAGGTACGGGCCGCGCTCGACAAGGCTGGACTGCGCGCCGAGAGCGATCTGCGCAACGAGAAGATCAACTACAAGGTGCGCGAGCACTCGCTGGCGAAGGTTCCAGTGCTGCTGGTGGTGGGCAAGCGCGAGGCCGAGGCACGGACCGTCTCGGTGCGTCGGCTCGGCAGCCAGCAGCAAGAGGTGATGTCACTTGAGGCTGCAATCGGGGTGCTCAAGGAGGAGGCCGTGCCCCCCGACCTCAAGCGCGCGTCGGTGGCGACCGCTGCCTAAGACCCTAGCTGTCGCCGAGGATGGCCAAGGCGGTCAATTTCCATTCGAAGTCCTTGAGCTCGAAGGTGCCGACATAGCGCCGCTCGGGGCGGTAGCGGTCGACGATCTCCACCTCAAAGCGCGTCAAGGAATAAAACACGGCGCGCCGCACGCGGGCGTAAAAGCTGGCAGCCCGATCGATCGGGGTACCGCCGAGCCAGGTGCCAGCGAGTACGGTCGGCGGCTCCTTGAGGCCCAGCGCCGGGCGGACGGTGTTGTGGTAGGTCTGGCGGTAGCCGACGAGGGACGGCAGGTGTTGCGGGGTCACGTAGCGATCGACGGCGGTATCCGCCAGGGTCGGCGCGACGTAGGCCTTGAAGCGCTGCCACCACGATGGTGGTGGCGCCGCCGGGTCGGTTTCGAGACGCGCCTTGGCTTCGGCCGAGAGCGATTGCTTGAGGCTGGTGCGGACCGCCTCCCATTCGATCTTGCGCTCAAGCGTCGCGGTGTCGCCGGCCAGCATGGCCTGGCGAATCTGGAGCGCGGTCAGCAGGGGCCAGGCGATGTAGGCGGTACCGATCAGGGCGGCCGCGAACAGGAGCTTGAGCGTACGCATCGGGAGCGAATTTCCGCGGCGCCACAGCGCATCAGGGGCGATTGCCTCCATCTTGCGCAGCTTTTGGGCGAAGTGGCGGCCGCGCCCAAAAAAGCGCCGGTGACGGCGGCGGCGGGTGGTGGTTGACCCTTCCTGTGCAAGGTTTGTGCGCGGGCTGAACTTCCCGGTGGAACTGTTGCCGCAGGGCAACGAAACTCGACCGTTGTGCCACCGTGGGGCCACAAATCCGAAACACAGTGGCTCCCGGATCGCGGTTGCCGGGGTTGGCGTGTTCGAGGGCGAACACGTTCTATTCCCAATAGTTTTTGTCTTCCGTCAACGGACGGGAGCTGACGCAGGTTTTGACCTGCGGCCAGCAACTCGCAGTTGGCGGAGCAAGGCTTGGGGACCGGTCCGATCCGACCGAGACGAGCAATGAACGCCAAGACGTTCGACAATACCGGGCTTCCCAGTCGCCCAGCGACGCAGCCAGCCTGCCCCGCGCGGCGTTTCGGCGGCGCCAGCAACGCCGGGCCGCATCTGCCAGCGATCGGGCAGGCGCCTTCCCTGATGGTTGCAGTTTCGGACCTGGCCGCGGTCACCGAGGTGGCTCTCACCCGCCGCGTTCCAGAGGCCGGCGACACGGATGCCACGACAATTGGGGGCGCGCGGACGATGCGGCGCCTTGGGCGCGATGGCGGCTGCGGCAGCGTGACTCTCGAAAATGTGAAATTCGAGAGAGATCAGAAGGTTGCCTACCGGGCCTCAAGGCCCATATCAAATGCGGGCGGAGTTGTGGGGCTGCACGGCTTGTCGGCACCGATCGGTGCCATCGACGAGGTAGCGGGCATGACGACGCTGACATTCGGCGACCTCGACGTGCGCTTTGGCGCCGACAAAGGTCGCTGTGCCGACCATCATTGCCAAAACCATGACGGCGACGTCCCCAACATGCCTGCGGACCGCCGGGGCGATGCGGCCTGGCGCGGGGCTGAATTGATCGGGGCTGAACGGGCCGGTCGGGCAGTGACGGCACCGAGCGATCCTTACCAAAGCGGCATCTTGAGGACCCATGCAGACCAAGTCGGATCCGCCCGCAAGGGCGCGGTCACCCATGCGGGTGGGAGAGCGGAAATTGGCTGTAATACGGATCATTAGCGCGGCCAGTGCGCTTTTGCTTGTCGGCGGCATCGCCGCCGCCGGCGAGGCGGTACGGTACAAGTCGGCGGAGCTGGCGTTCGAGCAGGGGCTCGGGGCCTATAAGTCGGGTTACTACGAGATGGCGGTGCCGGCGTTGGAACAGACCATCGCCGAGGGGAGCGAATTCGACAAGTTTTTCGCCGAGTTCTATTTGGCGCGCATCTACTCGAGCGAAGGCCCCCTCACCAACCACGCCAAGGCCTACCGCCTCTACCAGACGCTTGCCAACGAGAATGCCGATGCCGATCCCGAGGACGGGCGGCGCGCCCCCTTTGTCGCCAAGGCGCTAACCGCGCTCGCGGGATACCTGCAGCGCGGGCTACCCGACATCGGCCTCAAGCCCGATCCGCAGCGGGCGGCTGACTATCTGCATCATGCCGCGACCTTCTTCGGCGACAAGGACGCGCAGTTCGAGCTGGCCAAGATCTACCTCAACGGCACCGGTACCGACGATGATACCAAACGCGGCATGCATTATCTGTCGGTGTTGACCGAGGAAGGCCATCCTGGCGCGCAGGCCTACCTTGCCGATCTGTTCTGGCGCGGTGTCCACGTCAAGAAGGATGAGCAGCGCGCGCTGGCTCTGATCACGATGGCGGTCGAAAACGCACCCTCGCATGAGCGCATCTGGATCGAGGATATCTACCAGAACATTTTCTGTGCCACCTCGCAAAAGACACGCAAGCTGGCGGATGGCATTGCCGCCATCTGGCGCAAGATGTTTACCGGTACGTCCGAGGCGCCGCCGCAAATGGCGTTGGGCGGCGGCGACATGCAGCCACGGCGTGCCTGCGGCAATGGCGAAATGCTCGACCTACAAAACTCGCACGTGGTGACCGGCAAAGAACCGCAGGTGGCAACCAGTCCACCACCAGCGGGCGGTGCACCGCCGAAACCCATCCAAAGCAATCCGATTGGATTTGGGCGCTAGTCGCGCCAACCACAGCTCATTGCGTGCGGCCGTCTTAGGTGCGCGCGCGGCGTGGCTCCGGAACGCAAGGCTAAGCGCGCGCGTTAGTTGGCCAAGTGAAACGGCGAACTGGAGCGCAAATCATGATCAAGCAACTTTTCCTGGCCGGTGCTGCCGTGGCGATGTTGAGTTCCACGGCGTTGGCCGCCGAGTATTATATTGTTCAGGACAAGACCACCAAGAAGTGCAGGGTCGTCGACGCGCGTCCAACCGAGACGACGTGGGTCCAGGTCGGACCGCTGGCGTTCAAAACCCGCGACGAGGCCGACAAACAAATTGCGGTGGTGTGCAAGGAGAAGCGCTGACGCACGTTACGGCGTGCTGCTGTTGCCCGTCCGCTGCCGGCATTGCCAAGATGCCGGCAGCGGCGCCTCGTGCCAGCGTGTCAGCCAGCAGGCGGCTCGCATGCGACATGGCCCTGTTGTGATGGACGCTTGGCGCCGCCCTCGTTGGCCAGCCGCGCGTTTAGCCGATCGACCGCAAGAGCTGACGCAGCGCGCCGTTACGGCGGCCGCGGGTTGCTGCCGTCCGCTGCCAGCACCGCGCCAGGTGTCGGCAGCGGCGCCTCGTGTCAGCCCATTTAGGTGCTTGCTATGACGAGACAAGGCCCACGCGTCGCGCCAATTGCCTGTTGATGGGCCCCCTTTTTGATGGGGGAAAGCGCTCAAGTCCGGCCCCATTGGCAGCCGAGGCGATCGACCGCAAGAGCTAGCGGCCGAGCACCTCCTCGCGCAGGGCCTGATAGTTGGGAGCCGCACTGACATCGGCGGCCGCGGCGCGGGGCTGCCGCTCCCGAGCGTCGGCGGCGGGTGGCGGTGGTTGCAGGAGACGGCGCGCCGGATCCGGTTCGGGCGGTGTTGCCGACGGGCGCTCGGTGTCTTGCTGCCGGCCGCTTGCCTCAGCGCTTGCGGCCGCGGGGTTGGGCGCCGCAGGCTTGAGATCGGCAGGGTTGGGATCTGTGTGCGGCGGCACTGCGGCCGCGGTGATGGCGGATACGGAACGGGGTGTTTGGCCGTCGCCCGGCACCGGGGCTGCAGCTGGGGGTGTTGTCGCCGGCTGCACGCCGCTGCCGCTCTGACGCGGCTCGCCGCCGGCGGGAGGCTGAGCACCCTGGGCGCGCGTTTCTTTGGCGACGCCCGCGATCAGCGCCGCCGTGCGGCTCGGGTTCGTCGCTGGCCGCTCGGATGGCAGTGCGCGGGCCAACACAAACCCCAGGCAGCCACTGCTGAGCCCGATGGCGATGGCGCCGATGAGCCGGCCCCGGCTCGGCGTTGCCCGCTTCCAGACAAAGGCCTCCGTTACCCTAGCGGTTGGCATAGCCGCGCACGTATTTGTAGTCGTAGGGCGGCACCGTGCGTCGCATGATCACGATCACATCGCGGCCCTGCTCCCTAGCGATCCGGTTGGCGAGCGCATCGCCTGCCGACGAGGGCTCTTCACCTGGCTGGCTCGCCACCATGGTGTGCGGCGCCCGCGGCTCGTTGCGTGCGCGCTCCTCCCCGCACGGCCTGCCGGGCACGAAGCTGTTGGCCACCCGCGCCACCATGGGATCGAAGGTG
>DATFXD010000345.1:0-5681 GCA_035258605.1 Hyphomicrobiaceae bacterium
GCGCTGGTGGACCGGGCGCAGCTATTGACCCTGACGGCACCCGAGATGACGGTACTCGTCGGCGGGCTGCGTGTCCTCGGCGCCAACGCCAACGGCTCCAAGCACGGCGTCTTCACCAAGCGGCCAGAGAAGCTGACCAACGACTTCTTTGTCAACCTGCTCGATATGAGCACAGAGTGGTCGCCTGCCGGTGACAACGTGTACGAGGGCCGCGACCGCAACACCAAGGCGGTGAAGTGGACCGGCACCCGCATCGACTTGATCTTTGGCTCGCACTCACAGCTCCGCGCCTTGGCGGAAGTCTATGCGTGTTCGGACTCGCAGGAGAAATTCGTGAAGGACTTCGTCGCTGCGTGGGCCAAGGTCATGGAACTCGACCGGTTCGATCTGCGCTGAGCCTTGCTCCAGAAGTCGCGAGCACTTGTGCAATGTGGTGATGGTCAGAATGAAGTGAGAGTCGTGTTTGAGCGCGAGCACAATGGCGTGGCGGAGTTCATTACCGAGGCGAGCGTTGAAATGCTCAATGCCGAACTCGCAGATCGGGGGATTAAACCCGATCGTATCATCACGGTGTTGCAGGTGCCTGGGCAAACCATGGCCAACCCGACGACACCGAAGTTCCGCGTCCTCTATTGCACGGATTGACAACGCTCGGGTGGCATCACGCCGTTACGTTGCCGCCCGGCTGCCCTGTTGGGCGTTGATGGGGGTAGCGCGATCGCCGCTCGCCAGCTGCGAACTGAGGAGTACTGCGGTCATGTCCGCCTTACACCCAAAGCGCCAAACCGCCGCGCAATCCGCGCCGGTGCTGCGCGTGCCGCCGCCGCCATCTGTTCCATGTAAATATAAAGTACCGGCGTAATGTAGAGCGTGAGCACCTGGGAGACCAAAAGCCCTCCGACCACGGCAACGCCGAGCGGCTGGCGCAATTCCGCACCAGCGCCAACCGCGAGTGCGATCGGGAGCACACCGAACAGTGCGGCCAGCGTCGTCATCATGATCGGCCGGAAGCGCAGCAGCGCCGCCTCGTAGATTGCGACCGCTGGGTCCTTGCCCTCGCGTTGCGTGGTGAGCGCAACGTCAATCATCATGATGGCATTCTTCTTGACGATGCCGATCAACATCAGCAGGCCGATGACGGCGATTAGGCTCAGATCCATGCCGCACAGGCGTAGGGCAACAAGAGCACCGACGACCGCCGACGGCAGGCCGGTGAGAATCGTGAATGGATGGATATAGCTCTCATACAGGATGCCCAGCACGATATAGATGGTCACAACGGCGGCAATGAGCAGGATACCTTGGTTTGCTAGCGAATCTTGGAAAGTCTTGGCATTGCCGGCGAAGGTGGTCGTGATCGTGCGTGGCACCTTGAGTTGCGCCTTCAGCTCTTCGATCGCCTCAACGGCACTGCCGAGCGAGCCTCCCGCCGGCAGATTGAACGATATGGTGACGGCCGGAAGCTGTCCGAGTTGGTTGATGGTGAGGGATCCGGCGGTGCGCTCGACGCGCGCGAAGGCACCGATTGGGACGAGCTTGCCCTGGGCGTTGCGGATGCGTACATCGGGCAGCTCGGCCGTGGTCCAATTGATCTTGTCGGTAAACTCCATCACCACATAGAAGCTGTCGCCGGTGCCGTAGATCGTGGATATTTGCCGGCTGCCGAAGCCCGAATAGAGCGTCGAGCGCAACTGCTCCGCCGAGATACCAAGCGAGCTCGCCTTGTCCTTGTCGACCACCAAGGTGGCCTGCGTGGCGTTGATCTGCAGATCGCTATTGACGTCGGTAAAACGTGGATCGCTGCCCATGGCGTCCGCCATCTTCCGCGACCACTCATAGAGCTCAGGCCTGTTCAGGCTCTCCATCACGTACTGGTAGGTTGCCCTGCTGGAGCGGCCACCGATGCGTAAATTTTGCACCGGATTCGGATAGACACTGATGCCGGGGATGCGCGCTGTGTCGCGTCTGAGGTCGGCCAGCACTTTATCGAGGGCCGGACGCTGGTTCCTCGGCTTGAGCTCGACGAACAGCCGGCCCTGGTTCAGACCGGAGCTGCTGCCCGTGGAACCGATAATGGAGGCGACGTTGGCCACGTGCGGAGACTTCTGATAGGTATCTGCGACCTGCTTTTGCAGCGCCACCATCGCGTCGAACGAGATGTCCTGTCGGGCCTCGGTCGATACCGACAATTGGCCGATGTCTTCCTGCGGGAAAAATCCTTTCGGGGTCACGAAAACCAGCCAGGCCGTGCCGAGCAGGGTGACGATAAACACCAGCAGCATCAACGGTCGGTGCCGCAGGCTGTACCGAAGCGTGCGGTCGTAGCCACGCAACGTCGCCTCGAAGCCGCGCTCGAACAACGCGCTCCAGCGCGGTGTCCGCTCGTCGTGCTGTGGTTTGCGTAGGATCTTGGACGATAGCATGGGTGTCAGTGTCAGCGACACGAATGCCGAGGCGGCGATGGCCACCGTCACCACCACCGCGAACTCGTTGAAGATGCGGCCGATGATGCCACCCATCAGCAGCACAGGAATGAATACCGCCACCAGCGACAGCGTGATTGACATGATCGTGAACCCAATCTCGCGGCTACCTTTCAGCGCCGCCTCGAATGGGCCCAGTGCTTCTTCCTCCATGTGGCGATAGATGTTTTCGAGCATGACGATGGCGTCGTCGACCACGAGGCCAACCGCCAGCGTGAGCCCCATGAGCGAGATGTTGTCGATGCTGAAATTGAGGAGATACATCGCACCAAGCGTGGCGATCAGCGAGATCGGCACCGCCAGCGCCGGAATAATGGTCGCGGTGACCCGGCGCAGGAACAGGAAGATCACCAGGATTACCAGTCCGATCGTCAACAGCAGCGTGAGCTGGACGTCGTGGACGGCGTTGCGGATCGAATCAGAACGATCGTTGAGAACATGCAGCGTCGTTGCCCGTGGCAACTGCTGGTCGAAGCTTGGGAGAAGCGCCCTGACGCGGTCCACCACATCGACGGTGTTTGCCTCCGGCTGCCGGTAGACGCCAAGAATGATGGCGCGGGTGCCGTTGTACCAGCTCGCCGTCTGATTATCCTGGACCGAATCGGTCACGGTTGCGAGATCGCCAAGCCGCACCGGCCTGCCGTTGCGCGTGGCAACGATGATGTTGCGGAACTGCTCGCCGTTCGACAGCTCGGTCTCGGCCTGCAGCGTCAACGTCTGCTGCTTGTTCTTAAGCGTGCCAACCGGCGTGTTGGCATTGGCCGCGGAGACCGCCGCCTGGACCTCGTCCACACCGATGCCGCGTGCCGCCAACACATCGGGATCGAGCTGCACGCGCACTGCATACTTTTGACTGCCGAAGATTGTGACCTGCGCCACCCCATCGATTGTGGAGAGCGCCGGCGAGATCACCTGCTGGGCGAACGCATCCATGTCCGGCAGCGGCGCAACGTCGCTGCGCAGCGTCAGGATCAGGATCGGCGCATCGGCCGGGTTCACCTTGCGATAGCTGGGCGGCTCGGTCATTTCGATCGGAAGCTGCCGCTGCACGCGCGCGATGGCCGACTGCACATCGGCCGCCGCGCTGTCGATATCCCGGTTGAGGTTGAACTGGACGGCGATCGAAGTGGAGCTCTGGGAACTCGTGGCAGTGATGGTGTCGATGCCGGCGATCGTCGCGAACTGCTTAATGAGCGGCGTCGCCACGGCATTGGCCATGGTGTCAGGCGAAGCGCCCGGCAGTGATGCAGAAACGTTGATGACAGGAAACTCGGTGCGCGGTAAGGCGGCGACCGGCAGGAAGAGGTAAGCGAATATGCCGGCCACGACCAGAGCCGCCGACATCAGCGTGGTCGCAACCGGGTGTCGGATGCAGAATTCTGATAGGTTCATCGCTGCGCCGCGCCGGCCGGGGCGCTCTTGTCATTCTGCTTGGCGGCAGCTGCCGCTTCCGGTGCCGTCTCCCTTACACGGGCGCCATTGCTGAGACGCATCTGTCCCTCAACAACTACCCGCTCTCCGGCCTGCACACCTTTGGCAATGGCTAGGCGGTTGCCTTCGCCACCGGCAAGCTCGACATTGCGCATCTCAACGGTCTGACCGTCGTTCGTGACGAACACAAACGGACCCTTCTGTCCGCTCTGGACGGCGACGGCGGGGATCATGACTGTGTTGGGCCGAACGTCGAGATCGACTTCCACGTCGACGTACATGCCGGGCCACAGCTCCAGCTTGTCGTTGGCGAATTTTGCCTTGGCGGCGATGGTGCCCGAGGAGAAATCCACGCTGCTATCGACGAAATCGAGAGTGCCGGTCGCCAGGAGTTTGGCCTCGCTCGGTGCATAGACACGCACTTCCGCCGGCGGTGACAGCGCAAACGCCTTGCGCAGCGCAGCGAGATCGCGCTCCGCAAGCGTGAAGCCGGCGCGAATCGGCTTGATCTGAGTGATGGTCACCAGTCCGGCCGTGTCGTTGACGCCAACAAGGTTGCCCGGCGTCACCCGTATGGTACCGACACGACCGGTTATAGGGGCTTCGAGCTTGGCGTAGCCGAGCTTCAGCCGATCGGCTTGCAGCACCGCTTCGTCCGCCTCCACCGTCTGTTGGGCCGCCTTGTAGGCGGCGACCGCCTGGTCGAGCTGTTGCTGTGGTGCCACCCTCTTCTCGATCAGCTCTTGCTTGCGCCCGAGATCAGCCTGGGTTTGCGCCAGCGCCGCATTATCCTTGGCAAGCTGCGCCTGATCGCGGGCAACGAGAGCCTGGATCTCGCGATCGTCGAGGGTGAACAGCGGATCGCCTTTGTGCACGATCTGGCCGTCACTGACATGCTGCTCCAGCACCTGGCTGTCGATGCGCGCCCTGACGACGACGATGGCCGGCGACTCCATAATGCCGATGGTGCGCCGCCGGATCTTGAAGTCTTCGGCTTCGGCTTGGGCGGTGATGACAGAAACTGGCTGGTTGCCAGCCTTGCGCTTGCTTCCGCGATCGGAGGTCACGTCGGTGGACGCTCGCGACCGTGGGCCGTAGCTGTGATAAGCCACGGCGCCGACAATCAATAGGCCGATGAGCGTCGCAACACCGGCAAACCCTCGCTTGCGCAACTCCTGGCCCCTCAACCTGAGTGAGCAAAAACCCTCGACCTCTTGCGCACAACGCTTGTCCTCAAGCTTCAGTTCCGAGGGCGGGATTTTGCCGTGCGTGCGCAACGCGGGGAAGATGCCGCACGCGATGCAAACGGCGCAAGGCGAAACCACCGGAGCAATGAGGATCCGCATGCGACGCCCGCCGGTCGAAAGCAACGAATGCATCGGCCGCCGGCTGCGGCAAAACCTCACTGACGAAGCAAGGATAAAAATCTATGGTGATGCTCATACGCCACAAGAGTTGCAGAGCGCCGCGCTTGGGATGCGGTCTGTAGGCCCGTATGTGAACGGCACCTCATGAGCGCCACCGGGCACATGTTAGTGCTAGTTTGGCGCAAAGTTGAACGTGTCCGCCCTTATCGCAGGGTTGGCGCGGCCGTGAGGCGAGGCGGCAACGGCTCATTTGGCCTACGGTGAACGGCGCAATGCGCGAAGGAGGTTCCATGCCCAACCCAGCAGAGCTAGCCGAGCTTGAACAGCGCATTCGAGTGGTGCGCGAGAATATCCGTGTCTTGACTGAACAGGCCGCCTCCTATTCCGGTGCAGCAGACGA
>DATFXD010000346.1:0-5772 GCA_035258605.1 Hyphomicrobiaceae bacterium
ATGGAAATCGAGCAGGTCGATCAGACCGCCATCGTCACGCGGGCGTTCGCGCGCCAGTTCGAGCTGACCCCCTGGCGCATCATCGATCTCGCCGATCCCGATCCGCAGATGTACGCCAACTTCCGCAGCGGCAGTCCGCTCAACCTTGCCAACTACACCAATCCCGAGCTCGATGCCCTGCTCGATCGCGCGCGCGTCACCCCCGACCTCGACAAGCGCAGCGAGGATTACTGTGCCATCTCTCGGCTGATCAACAGCGAGGCGATCTGGTTTTGGAGCTTCCAGAACACCTACTACGCCATCGCCAAGGCCAAGGTGAAAGGCCTGGGCAAGTTCCACAGCGGCATCATCGACGTGTCACCCGTCTGGCTCGAGTAATTGCGCGACCATGCTGGGCTTTTTTGCCACGCGGCTTGGTTATCTCGTGCCCGTCCTGATCGCGGTCACCCTGCTGACCTTTCTGATCGCCTCGCTACTCCCCGGCGATCTGGCGCTCGTCATGCTGGGCGACCAGGCGACGCCCGAGACCGTGCGCGCGCTGCGGCACGACATCGGTCTCGATCAACCGCTGTGGTGGCGCTACCTCAGTTGGCTCGGCGGCATCCTGACCGGCGACTTCGGGCGCTCGTTTCGCACCGGTGAGCCGGTTCTCGCCGCCATTCTGGCGCGCCTGCCGGTGTCCTTGGAGCTGATGCTGCTGGCCGAGCTGACGGCGCTCATGATCGCCATCCCGCTGGCTATCAGATGCGCGCGCACCAGCGGCGGCAGCTTTGATCGCATCGTCACCGGCATCGCCTTTGCCAAGCTGTCGATCCCGAATTTCATGGCCGCGATGCTTTTGATCTACGTGTTCGCCATCCAATTGCGCTGGTTGCCGGCGACCGGCTATCTCCCGTTCGGCGAGGACCCGCTCGGCAATGTGCGCGCCATGGTGCTGCCGGCGCTGACCCTGGCACTGGCGGAATGGCCGGTTTTGATGCGCGTCCTGCGCTCGGACATGATCGCCACCCTGCAGGAGGACTACATCGCCATGGCCCGGGCCAAGGGCCTCAAACAGCGGCGCATTCTGTTCGTGCACGCCTTGAAGCCGTCCTCGCTCACGCTCATCACCGTGGCGGGCCTCAACATCGGCCGCTTGATCGGCGGCGCCGTGATCGTGGAATCCGTGTTCGCCCTGCCCGGCATCGGCCGGCTGCTGATCGGCGCCATCTACACGCGCGACTTTATGATCTTGCAAGGCGTCGTGCTGTTCGTCGCCGCCGGCTTCGTGCTCGTCAACTTCCTCGTCGACCTCATCTACGCCGTGCTCGACCCCAGGATCCGTCATGTCCGTTAGGGAGGCAGACCTCGCCACCCCCACCGACGAGGCCCTGGCCTGGCTGGCGAGCCTGCCTGTCAACTTCTGGCTGGCGCTCGCCTGGATCGCGGTCATCATCCTCGCCGCCAGCCTCGCCGACGCGCTGCCGCTGCCGAGCCCCACCGACATGGACATGCTGGCGCAGCGCCAGGCACCGAGCGCGGCGCACTGGCTTGGAACCGACCGCCTCGGTCGCGATATGCTGGCGCGTCTCATTTATGGCGCCCGCATCTCGCTGACCGTCGGTGTGCTGGCCCCCCTGATCGGCCTCATGATCGGTGGCTTGTTGGGCATGGTCGCGGGCTATGTGCGCGGCGCGCTCGAAACCGCCATAGTGGCCACGGCCGATGTGCTGCTCGCCTTCCCGCCGCTGGTGCTGGCGCTGGCGGTCACCGCCTACCTTGGCCCAACCTTGGCCAACCTCACCTATATCATCGGCTTGCTCGGCATTCCCGCCTTCACTCGGGTGGCGCGGGCCCAGACATTGGCTTTCGCCAACCGCGAATTCGTGTTGGCGGCGCGGGCCATGGGGGCGACCGAGCTGCGCATTCTGTGGCGCGAGCTGTTGCCCAACGTCATGCTGCCGCTGTTGGCGTTTTTTCTGCTCGCGGTCGCCATCACCATCGTCGTCGAGGGCGCGCTGAGCTTCCTCGGTGTCGGCGTGCCGCCACCGGCGCCCAGCTGGGGCAGCATGATCGCCGAGGGGCGCGAAAGCCTGGAGATCGCCCCACAGATCGCCTTCTTGCCCGCGGTCACCATGTTCCTGACCGTACTGTCCTTCAATGTGGTGGGCGATACCCTGCGCCTCGTCACCGACCCGCGCCAAGGCACGCTGTGATGGGCCAGGCGATCCAGGCGGCCGAGGCCGTGGGCGCCGGCACCCCGCCGCTGCTGTCGATCGAAAGCGTGTCGGTCGAGCTCCCGACCCGGCGCGGACCGTTGCGCGCCGTCGATGGCGTCAGCCTGTCGCTGGCGGCCGGGCGCACGCTCGGCATCGTCGGCGAATCGGGCTCGGGCAAGACCATGCTGTCGCGGGCCGTCGCCCAGCTGCTGCCCGCCAGCGCTTGCCTCTCCGGTCGTGTGCGCTTCGACGGCCAGGATTTGACGGCGCTGTCGCCCCAGGCGCTGCGGCGCCTGCGCGGCCGCGCCTTTGCCTTCGTCTTCCAGGATCCGATGACGTCGCTCAATCCGGTGCTGACGGTCGGCGGCCAGATCACCGAGACCTTGAAGGAGCATCTCGGTCTTGATGGCGCGGCGGCGGTGCGGCGCGCCATCGAGCTGTTAGCCCAAGTCGGCATTCCGAACCCGGAGCAGCGGCTCAAGCAATATCCGCACCAGTTTTCCGGGGGCATGCGCCAGCGCGTGGCCATCGCCATCGCGCTGTCCTGCGAACCCAAGCTGCTGATCGCCGACGAGCCGACCACGGCGCTCGACGTCACCGTGCAGGCGCAGATCCTCGATCTATTGGCTCGCGAACAGCGGCGGCGGCACATGGCCATGATCCTGATCACACATGATCTGGCGGTGGTGGCCGGGCGCACCGACGCGGTGGCGGTGATGTACGCCGGCCGCGTGGTCGAGCGGGCGCCGACGCGGACCCTGTTTCGCGCCATGCGCATGCCCTATACGCGGGCGCTGATCGCGGCCATTCCGAAGCTCGACGCCCCGCCGCACACGCCGCTGCCGGCGATCTCGGGTCTGCCGCCCGATCCGACCCGCCCGAGCCCCGGCTGCGCCTTCGCGCCCCGCTGTGCCAGTGCCGATGCTCAGTGCCGCACGGCGGCGCCACCGCTCAAGGCGGTCGATGTCGGCGCGCATCAGTTTGCCTGCTGGCATCCGTTGGCTGGCGCTCCCTGATGCGCGGCGCGTCCGACCGGTCCCGTCCTGTCGCCGCCGGCAACGGCGAGGCCGCGCCATTGCTGCGGGTCGACGACCTCAGCGTCGACTATCAGGCGGGCGGCAACACCGTCTACGCGGTGTCGGGCATCAGTTTCGCCATCGCGCGCGGCGAGACCCTGGGCCTGGTGGGGGAGAGCGGCTGCGGCAAATCGAGCCTGGCACGGGCCATCCTTCGGCTGGTTGCGGTGAGCTCGGGTCGGGTGCTGTTCGACGGCGTCGATCTCACCCAGCTCGGCGGCGCGCCGCTGCGGCAGCTGCGCCGTCGCCTGCAGATCATCTTCCAGGACCCGATCGCCTCCCTCAATCCGCGCCGCCGCATCGATGACATCATCGCCGAACCGCTGTTGATCGCCGGCGTCGCCGACAAGACGCAACGCGATCGCCGCATCGACGACGTTCTGACCGCCGTCGGCCTCGATCCGGCGCTGGTGCGGGCCCGCTATGCGCACGCCTTTTCGGGTGGCCAATGCCAGCGCATCGCCATTGCCCGCGCTTTGATCCTGGAACCCGAGCTCGTCGTCTGCGACGAACCGGTCTCCGCCCTCGACGTCTCCATCCGTGCCCAGATCATCAACCTGCTTGAGGCCATGAAGGCGCGCTACGGCCTGACACTCCTGTTCATCGCCCATGACCTGGCGGTGGTAAAGGCGGTCAGCGATCGAGTCGCCGTCATGTATCTGGGCAAGCTGTGCGAGATCGCACCGACCGAAGCGCTGTTTCAGCACCCCGCCCACCCCTATACGGCGCTGCTGCTGGACGCGATCCCCCGCCCCGATCCCGACGCGCCGATCCCTGCCAGCCTTGCCGTTGGCGAGCCGCCATCACCCCTGGCGCCGCCGAGCGGCTGCCGCTTCCGCACCCGCTGCCCACGCGCCACGCGGCGCTGCCAAGAGGAGGTGCCGCTTTTGCGCGAGGTCGCACCGGCGCACCTCGTCGCCTGTCACGTCCCGTTATCCTCGGCGGGGCCAGAAGCACCCCGTCCGCGCTGAGGCGTTGTCCGGCAGCCGGCAAGGCCACGTTTGCCTCGTCTCTTTGCTTGGCGTTTTCCCTAGCCGCGTCGCGCGCCTCGATTGACGGTGAGGGGTGTTGTGGTCAACAATACCAGCCGTGGGATAGCTAACACACAGCATTTTGCGGGGGTGCTGATGGGGGAAACCAATGCACCACGCTCGCCACGCGCTCTTGATTTTGCTGTCGGCCCTCGCCATCGCCTGGGCGACGCCATCTACCGCTCAAGTGGTGGTGGTGCGCATCACCACGCCGCCGCCGCCGCTTCCCGTCTACGTGCAACCGGTTATTCCGGGGCCTGACTATTTCTGGGCACCGGGGTACTGGTGCTGGGGGCCCGACGGCTACTATTGGGTTCCCGGCACCTGGGTGTTGGCGCCAGCGCCGGGCCTGTTGTGGACGCCGGGCTATTGGGCCTGGCGCGAAAACATTTACGTCTGGCACGCCGGCTACTGGGGGCCGCGCGTCGGCTTTTATGGCGGCGTCAATTATGGCTTCGGCTACCCCGGCGTCGGTTTCCACGGCGGCTATTGGAACGGCGGCGTGTTTGCCTACAACCGGGCGGTCACCAACATCGGCACGGTCAACATTACCAATGTCTACACCAAGACCGTCGTCCACAATACAACGGTGACCAATGTCAGCTTCAACGGCGGCAGCGGCGGCACCAGCGCCAAGCCGAATGCGGACGAACTCGCCGCCGCCAAGGATAAGCACGAGCCGGCGACCGGTCTGCAGTCGCATCACGAGCATTCGGCGAGTGGCAACCATGCCCTGTTGGCGAGCGTCAATGGTGGCAAGCCCGGCGTGGCGGCAACCGCCGCGGCGGGACACTTTGCCGGGCATGGCATCGTTGCCAGCCGAGGCGCGCTGAAGTCGGGCGACGCGGCGAAGCTTGGACCGAGGCACCCCGGCGAATTCAAGGGGGCAAAGATGGCCGGCGCGCCCGGACCGCGCCCGCCGCCGCACGCCTTCAAACGCCCCCCGCACGAGAGGGGTCCGGGCAAGCATCCCAATCAGCCCTAGGACTGCCGTCGAAGCGCTCGGGCGTGCTGAGGCGAGGCCAGGGCGTTGCGATCGGCGATCCCGGTCGCTGCGCCGGTGGCGCTGAGCCAGCGGCAGCAGACGCGGGTTCGTTGGCAGCGGGTCCAATCGGCATCGGCACGATGCGCCATCGGATTGACGTGGGACTTCGACACCACAGCACCGATCGGCTGGAGCAGCCAGCGCCCGCTTTTTGATGCCCAGCTACCTGGTCCTCGGTGCGAGAGCCGGTGTGCGAAGCGGTCCTGCGAGAAAGCGTTACAAAGTAAGCCGACCTGAACGCACGTAGAAGCGCGACGCCGGCCGCAGATGCTTCGAGCCGCAACCGCGTTTGATGACCCTAACGGCGCCATGCCCCGTTGGTTCCTCTCTCCCTTCCAACGGCATGGCGAGCCGCCAATACCATCCGATGACTGATGATGCAACCAGCGCCCAAGGTTTGGCGTTTTCTAAGGGTTTTGAAA
>DATFXD010000347.1:0-35109 GCA_035258605.1 Hyphomicrobiaceae bacterium
CGCCATCGCCACCCTCGCGCCTAAAACCGCCGCGATCGCCGCCGCCGCGGAAGCCGCCCCGATCCCCGCCACGGAAGCCGCCGCGATCACCGCCACGGAAGCCACCGCGGTCGCCGCGGAAGCCGCCGCGATCGCCGTCACGGCGGTCGTCGCGGTCGCCCTTGCGCATCTGCACCGACGGCTCGGTCTCATGCGCGTCGACGCGCACGGTCATAAAGCGAATGACGTCGGTCGACAGCCCCATGCGCCGCTCCATCTCGGTAATCGCTGCCGGCGGGGCGGAAATGTTCATCAGCGAGTAATGCGCCTTGCGGTTCTTCTTGATCTTGAAGGCGATGGTCTTGAGGCCCCAGTACTCGGTCTTGGCGACCTTGCCGCCGCCGTCTTCGATGACCTGGGTGTACTCTTTGGTGAGGGCTTCGACTTGCGTCTGGGAAATGTCCTGGCGTGCCAGGAACACATGCTCATAGAGCGGCATGGATGGCCTTCTCCTCGTTCAGATCCTGCCCCTCCGGCGCATAGCCCCTTTTGGACCCGGCACGCCAAGCCGGCGCGGGAAGGCCCAAAGGACCCGAAAGAGCGAAGACAGAGAGAGCCGGGTGGACCCACCCTGCCGGCATGCGCCGGCCTCCCCTTCAGCCTCCGACCGGAGCGGGTTCGGCGCCGTTATAACGCAATTTCCACCTTCGGCAAGGGTGGCTCTAGCCTAAACTTGACGCCGGGGTGGGAGTGTGGTGAAGCCGCCAAAGGCATCGGCAGGCTGTCAGCGCTATGGTTATCGCATTCGTGTTCCCCGGGCAGGGCAGTCAAGTCGTCGGCATGGGCGCCGAGCTCGCCAACAGCTACCGCGCCGCCCGCGAGCTGTTTGCCGAGGTCGACGCCGCGCTCGGCCAGAAGCTCTCGCAACTGATGTTCTCAGGCCCGCTCGATGAGCTAACCTTAACGGAGAATGCGCAACCGGCGCTGATGGCGGTATCGTTGGCCGCGCTCAGGGTGCTCGAGGCCGAGAAGGGGTTCGAGCTCGCCCGCCGCGTCACCTATGTCGCCGGCCACTCGCTTGGCGAATATTCCGCGCTGGCCGCCGCCGGCGCCCTGACGGTCAGCGATGCCGCCCGGCTGCTCAAGATCCGCGGCCAGGCCATGCAGAAGGCGGTGCCGGTCGGTCAGGGCGCGATGGCTGCCTTGTTGGGGGTCGGCAAGGAGGTGGCCGAGCGGCTCGCCGCCGAGGCGGCTGCGGGCGAGGTCTGTCAGCTCGCCAACGACAACGAACCGGCCCAGGCGGTGATCTCGGGCAGCAAGCCGGCGATCGAACGGGCGGGCCAGCTCGCCAAGGCGCACGGCGTGCGCCGGTTCATGCCGCTCAATGTCAGCGCCCCGTTCCACTGCGCGCTGATGCAGCCGGCGGCCGATGCCATGGCCGCGGCGCTGGCCGACGTCGAGGTGCGGCCGCCGTCGGTGCCGGTGGTGGCCAATGTGGTGGCGGCGCCGATCTCCGCGCCGGCCGAGATCAAGCACTGCCTGATCCAACAGGTGACCGGAACCGTGCGCTGGCGCGAGTGCGTGAGCACGATGGCGGCGGCCGGGGTCACCGACATCTACGAGATCGGCGCCGGCAAGGTGCTGGCGGGGCTTGCCAAGCGCATTGCCCCCGGGCTCAACGCCAGCTCGATCGGAACCCCGGCCGAGCTCGAGGCCGCGCTGCCGTCATTGTTGAAGTAGGAAAAATTCATGTTCGAACTGGTGAACAAAACCGCGCTTGTGACCGGCGCCAGCGGCGGCCTCGGCGGGGCCATCGCCAAGGCCTTGCATCGGCAGGGGGCCAAGCTGGCGATCTCGGGCCGGCAGACCGAAAAGCTCGAGGCGCTGGCCCGCGAGCTCGGCTCCCGGGTCGAGGTTTGCCCGTGCGATCTGGCCAACAAGGCCGAGGTCGCCAAGCTCGTCGATGCGGCGTTGGCCAAGCTCGGTGGGCTCGAGATTTTGGTTAACAATGCCGGCCTCACCAAAGACAACCTGTTCATGGTGATGAAGGACGAACAGTGGGACGAGGTCATTGCCGTCAATCTGACCTCGAGCTTCATGCTGATGCGGGCGGCGGCGCGCGCCATGATGCGCGCCAAGACCGGTTATGGCCGCATCATTAATATCTCCTCGGTCAGCGGCATCGTCGGCAATCCCGGCCAGGGCAACTATGCCGCCGCCAAGGCCGGCATGATCGGCATGTCGAAATCGCTGGCCCGCGAGGTCGCCACCCGCGGCATTACCGTCAATTGCATCGCGCCGGGCTTTATCGCCACGCCGATGACCGAGGCGCTGAGCGAAAAGCAGACGGCCATCATTAAGGAAGCGATCCCGGCGCAGACGTTCGGTACACCGGACGACGTGGCCGCGGCCACGGTCTACCTGGCGTCCGCCGAGGCCCGCTATGTCACCGGTCAGACCCTGCATGTGAACGGCGGTATGGTCATGGTATGAGGCCATTTTGCCCGCGACTATAGAAGCCTGGGATGCGTCCGAGGAATGCTGGTCAAGCCCAATGAAGTGTGTTAACGAGCCCGCTGATTTAGGCGTTGAACCGAGGAAAAAAGTCTGCTGTCGGGCCGCGAATCTGCTCGAGCCATGGCGCAGTTTCGGGCGTGGGCTTGACCCCAACCGGTTTTTGGCACACGGCAACAGCGTGAATCAGCAAAGAGCCAAGGGATAGAGCAATGAGCGACGTCGCAGCGCGCGTGAAGAAGATTGTGGTGGAGCACCTCGGGGTCGAGGCCGACAAGGTCACCGACAGCGCCAGTTTCATTGATGATCTGGGTGCCGACAGCCTTGATACCGTCGAGCTGGTGATGGCCTTCGAGGAGGAGTTCGGCTGCGAGATCCCCGACGACGCCGCCGAGCAGATCCAGACCGTTGGCGATGCCGTCAAGTTCCTCGAAAAGCACGCCAGCGCCGCCTAGCTGGTTGGTCCCTGTCGTAGGCGTCCGGCGGTTGCTGCAAGGGCCTCTTTCTCATCCACCGAACGGCGCCGTCTCCGACCATGCGCAATATGTCGATGCCCCGTCGCGTTGTGATCACCGGGCTTGGCCTGGTGACCCCGCTTGGCTGCGGCGTGGAGGCGAGCTGGCGGCGCCTGATCGCCGGCGAAAGCGGTGCCCGGCGCATCGAAGAGTTCGACGTCAGCGACTTGAGCTGTCAGGTCGCGTGCTTCATTCCACGCGGCTCCCTCGCCGACGGCAAGTTCAATCCCGACGACTGGATGGAGCCCAAGGAGCAGCGCAAGGTCGACGATTTCATTGTGTTCGGCATGGCCGCTGCCACGCAGGCCCTCGCCGATGCGGGCTGGACGGCCGATAGCGCGCAAAAACAGGAACGCACCGGCGTCCTGATCGGGGCTGGCATCGGCGGCCTCAACGGCATCGCGGAGACCTCTATTCTGCTCAAGGAGCGTGGCCCCCGGCGCGTCAGTCCGTTCTTTATTCCCGGACGCTTGATCAATCTGGCCTCGGGCTACGTGTCGATCCGGCATGGTCTCAAGGGCCCGAACCACGCCGTGGTCACCGCCTGTTCCACCGGCGCGCACGCGATCGGCGATGCCGCCCGCCTGATCGCCTGGGATGACGCCGACGTCATGGTTGCCGGCGGTGCCGAGAGCCCGATCTGCCGGCTGGCGATCGCCGGCTTTGCCGCCTGCCGCGCGCTGTGCACCACCTTCAACGACGCGCCGCAGAAGGCGTCGCGTCCCTACGACAAGGATCGCGACGGCTTCATCATGGGCGAGGGCGCCGGCATCGTCGTGCTGGAAGAACTGGACCACGCCAAAGCACGCGGCGCGCGCATCTACGGCGAGGTCGTGGGCTACGGGCTATCCGGCGATGCCTATCACATTACCGCTCCGTCGGAGGACGGCGACGGCGCCTTTCGCTCGATGCAGATGGCATTAAAGCGCGCCGACGTGCCGCCGAGCGACGTACAATACATCAACGCCCACGGCACCTCGACCATGGGCGATGAGATCGAACTCGCCGCCGTCGAGCGCCTGTTCGGCAATGCCGCCGGCCGGCTCGCCATGTCATCGACCAAGTCGGCGATCGGGCATCTGTTGGGCGCGGCCGGCGCCGTCGAAGCCATCTTTTCGGTGCTCGCGATCCGCGACAATATCGCCCCGCCAACGCTCAATCTCGATCATCCCTCGGTGGCGACCGCCATCGACCTCGTTGCGCACAAGGCCCAGGAGCGGCAGATCGATATCGCGCTCTCCAATTCGTTCGGCTTCGGCGGCACCAACGCATCCTTGCTGCTGCGTCGGTTTGCGGCCTGACGGCCACGGCCGCCTTGCCTAACCTTGCTGTGACGCCCCGGCTTGCCAAGCCATCCTGCTTTCGCCACATTTGCTGCTAGGTTCGGCGGCGGGGGCGTGAGTGTTGGAGCGTGCTGCAAAGCCTTGCACAAGGCGGCGCATCTGACGGGGAGCCTGAGTGATGAGAAACCGCCACCCGGCGGCCCGGCACGCAGACCCGAATACCACCCGCACGCGCGGATCCCTGGCGCGCAGTCCGGCCGAGCGCCTGGAGCCGACCCGGCCACCGGCGCGCGTCAATCGGCGGCCGCGGGTGGAGGCCGAGCGTGTGCCGCGCCCGCTGCTCGCCTTCATGAACGGGGTCTTGACCGTTGCCCTGGTCGGCATGGTGCTGATCGGCGCCCTCGCCTACTATTTCGACGGCCAGATGGACGCGCCCGGGCCGCTCGAGCGCGCCAAGGTCGTGGTCATCCCCAAGCTCGAGGGCTCCTTGGAGATTGCCGCCCGGCTCGAGCGCGAAGGTGTGGTCAGCGATCGGCGGCTGTTTACGGCCGGCTACCGCTGGCTGCAGTTCCTGGCGTGGCTGGAGGGCGACCGGACCCTGCAACTCAAGGCCGGCGATTACGAGTTGCGCCCCAAGGCCAGTGTGCGCGAGCTGGTCGAATTGCTCGCGGAGGGTAAAACCGTCACCTACAAGGTGACGGTCCCGGAGGGCTTGACCAGCCAACAGATCGTCGACCGCTTGATGGCCGACGGCAACTTGACCGGCGATATCACGGCGACGCCGCCTGAGGGGGTGCTGTTGCCCGAGACCTTTGTCACCCAGCGCGGTGCGCAGCGGCAAGCCGTGCTCGAGGCCATGCAGGCTCAGGCGCACAAGCTGATGGACCGCTTGTGGGCGCAGCGCAAAAAGGATCTGCCGGTCAAGAGCTGGCAGGAGGCGGTGATCCTGGCCTCGATCGTGGAGAAGGAGACCGGCCGCAACGATGAGCGCGACCGCGTGGCGGCGGTGTTCCTCAATCGGCTGCGCCAGAACATGCGCCTGCAATCGGATCCGACCATCCTCTACGGACTTTTCGGCGGCAAGGTAGCGTGGGGCCGTCCCATCCAGAAGACCGACATCGGCCAGAAAACGTCGCACAACACCTATCAAATCGACGGCTTGCCGCCGACGCCGATCTGCAACCCGGGGCGGCGCTCGATCGAGGCCGTGCTGCAGCCGCGCGAGACCAAGGAGCTCTACTTCGTTGCCGATGGCAACGGCGGCCACGTGTTTGCCGAGACGCTCAAGGACCACAACGCCAACGTGCAAAAGTGGCGCCTGGTCGAAAAGGACCTGAAAGCCAAGGCGGCGCCGGAGCCGGCCGCGGAAGAGGCAACGGCCAAGATGCGCCCGGCCCTCAAGCAGCGGGCAGCGGCGCGGGCACGCGCGGACATGAAGGCGGCGCCGGGCAGCGAGCCGCGGCCGGCGCCGGATAACTCGCCGGCCGATGCCGCGCCCGCGACCGCGGCAGCCCCCGCCGAGCCGAAACGGCGCTAAGCGCGGCCCCCGGGTGCCGGCGCGTCGCCCGCCCGCAGCGTTCTTGTTGGCGTGCGCCGCACCGGCTAATGTCTCGGGCGTTTGAAGCGCTGGCGCCGGCACCGGCTCTCTCCCAACGGCTCGATGACCCTCAACAGCATGACCGGATTTGCCAGTCGGGACGGGCTCAGCGGCGCGGCCGCCTGGCATTGGGAGTTGCGTTCGGTCAATAGCCGCGGGCTCGACATCCGCCTGCGCCTGCCGCCCGGTTTCGAGGGCCTCGAGCCGCGCGTGCGCGAGGCGGTGGGCAAGCACCTGACGCGGGGCAGCGTTGCCGTCAATTTGAGCGCGCGGCGCACCGATGGCGGGCTCGAGATCAAGCTCAACGAACCGGCGCTGCGCCAGGTGCTGGCGGCACTTGAAAATTTGAAGCGCCTGGTCGAGGTGGCTCCGCCCAGCGCCGAAGCCTTGCTCGGCATCAAGGGCGTGCTCGAGCTCAGCGAGCCGGAGGACAGCGCCGAGGCAGCTGCGGCACGCAACGCTGCCATGCTGGCCGATCTTGAGGCGGCGCTGGTCGACTTGGTTGTGGTGCGCCGTCAGGAAGGCCAGCGCCTCGAAGCAATCGTCAACGATCAGCTGGCGGGCATCGAACGCCTGACCTTGGCCATTGCCGCCTTGCCGGCGCGCTCGGTCGAGGCGGTTCGCGCCAGGCTCAAGGAGCAAGTCGCGCGCTTGCTTGAGGTCAACAGCAATTTCGAGGAGACGCGTCTCTACCAGGAGGCGGCGATGCTGGCGGCCCGGGCCGATGTCGAGGAAGAGCTCAAGCGCATCATCAGCCATGTTACCGCCGCCCGTGAATTGATCGGCGCCGGCGTGCCGGCCGGACGGCGGCTGGATTTTCTGGCACAGGAACTGAACCGCGAGGCCAACACCTTGTGCTCCAAATCCAACGACGAGGAGACGACGCGCGCCGGCCTGGAGCTCAAGGCGGTGATCGATCAGATGCGCGAGCAGGTGCAGAACATTGAGTGAGACCGGCCCACAGGCGGGGCAACCCCCAATCCTGCGGCGCGGCCTGCTGCTGGTTTTGTCCTCGCCGTCGGGCGCCGGCAAGACCACGCTCGCCGGCCGCTTGGTCGGCAGCGATCCGAGCTTGCGCATGTCGGTGTCGGTGACGACGCGCGCGCCGCGCGCCGGCGAGGTCGACGGCAAGGACTACAGTTTCATCGACAGCCGAGACTTCGAGCGCCGCAAGCAAGCGGGCGAACTGATCGAATGGGCTGAAGTGCACGGCAACTCCTATGCCACGCCGAAGGCGCCGGTGGTGGAGGCGCTGGCGCGCGGCCAAGACATGCTGTTCGACATCGATTGGCAAGGTGCCGAACAGCTCAGAACCCACTGCCGTGCCGACATGGTGGGAGTGTTCATCCTGCCGCCGGACGCGGCGAGCCTGGAGCGGCGCCTCAAGTTGCGCGCCAAGGATAGCCAAGCGGTCGTGGCGCGCCGGCTGGCGGCGGCCGCCACCGAGATCGCCCACTGGCGCGACTACGACTACGTCCTGATCAACGCCGACCTCGAGACGAGCCTCGCCGGCTTGCGCGCGATCCTGGCGGCGGAGCGCTTGAAGCGGATGCGGCTGATCGGGCTCGAGGCCTTCGTCGATGGCGTGCTGCGCGAGCTGTGAGGCCGGCCGCCGCCGGTCCGCTCAAGCTGCGGGCCAGCGCTCCAAGACGTAGGCGAGCCGCGCGAACTGGGCAACGCTCAGCGCCTCGCCGCGCAAGGTCGGATCGAGGCCGGCGGCGCCCAGCAACGCCTCGCTGTCGGCGACCAGCGCCTTGAGGCTCTGGCGCAGCATCTTGCGCCGCTGCCCGAAGGCGGCAGCGGTGACGCGGCCCAAGGTGGTCACCCGACAGGCCGGCAGCGGCTCATCGATCGGCACGAATTCGACCAGCGCGGAGGCGACCGCCGGCGGCGGCGTAAACGCCTCGGGCTTGATGGTGAACAACAAGCGTGCCCGGGTGCGCCATTGCGCGATCACCGCCAACCGGCCATAGGCCTTGGTGTGCGGCCGGGCGACGATGCGCTCGGCCACCTCCTTCTGAAACATCAGCACCATGCGCTGATACCAGGGCGGCCACGGCTCGCTTTCGAGCCAGGAGATCAGCAGTACGGTTGCCACATTGAACGGCAAATTGGCGGCAATCAGCGGCCGTTCGCCGGCGGCGGCGGCAACGAGCTTGCCCCAATCGGCCGTGAGGGCATCGGCGAAGCTGACCGTGAGGCGGCCCGGATAGCGGGCGGCGATCGCCGCCAGCGCCGGGCGGCAGCGCTCATCGCGCTCGATGGCGATGACGTCGCGGGCGCCCTCGAGCAACAGCGCCCGCGTCAGTCCGCCCGGGCCGGGGCCGACCTCGACCACGGTATGGCCGGCAAGGGCACCGGCGGCGCGGGCAATGCGGCGCGTCAAATTGAGATCGAGAATGAAGTTCTGGCCAAGGCTCTTGCGCGCCACCAGCTCCAGGCCGCGCACGACCTCGCCGAGGGGCGGCAGCCCGTCGGGCGTGGCCGCAGACGGCTCGCGCGTCATGGCGCGCCGACCGCCGCTGCCAGCCGCCGCCGGCCGACCTCGCTGGCGAGGCGCACGGCGGCAATGAAGCTATTGGGGCGCGCCTGACCGCTGCCGGCCAGCGCGAACGCGGTGCCGTGGTCGGGCGAGGTGCGCACGAACGGCAGGCCAAGGGTGATATTGACGCCGCGGTCGAAGGCCAAGGTCTTGAGCGGGATCAGCGCCTGGTCGTGGTACATGGCGACCACGGCATCGTAGCTGCGGCGGGCCTCGGCGTGAAACAGCGTGTCGGCGGCAAACGGGCCGCTGACCGCCAGCCCGGCCGCCGCCAATGCCGCCACCAGCGGCGCGATCATGGTCGCCTCTTCGCTGCCGATGAGCCCGCCTTCGCCGGCGTGGGGGTTGAGGCCGGCAACGGCGATGCGCGGCTCAGCGATGCCGAAATCCTCCCGCAGCGCCGCCGCGGTAATGGCAATGGTGTCGCCGATCAGCGCCGCCGTCAGCCGGGACGGCACCGCCGCCAGCGGCACGTGCACCGTGGCCGGTACCACTTTGAGCTCGTCGGCAACCAGCATCATGACCGGCCGCGGCCGCGTGCCCCCAAGGTGGCGGACGGCGAGCACGGCCAGATACTCGGTGTGCCCGGGGTAGGCGAGGTCGGCGAAATTGAGCGCGCTCTTGGTGATCGGGTTCGTCACCACCGCCAGCGCCTCGCCAGCGATGGCGGCGGCCACCGCCCGCTCGATGGCGGCGACGATCTTTGCGCCGGCATCACCGCCGCCGACCGGCAGCAGCGGCAGGGCACGGGCGAACAGCGCGCCCGCCTCGGCAAACTCGGAAATGGGTGCGATCGGCACGGCAAGGCCCAGCTGTTGGGCGCGGCGGGCGAGCGCATCGCGATCCCCCACCACCGCGAACGCGGGCAGATCGAGCGCGACCCGCTGGTGCCAGCTGGCCAAGGTGATATCTGGCCCGACCCCCGCCGGGTCCCCCATCGTCACCGCCAGCGGAAGAGCTAAGTTGAGGGCTTGCGATGCCTCACGGGTGGCGCCGTGGCGCCCGACCGGCTCATCTATATTCGATGTGGGCATCCTGTCTGATATCGCGCAGATGGCGCTTGGCAAGCATCTCGAATTCTTTGGCGCGCAGGTCCTCTTGCACCTTCTCGCGCTGCTTTTCGTCGGCCTTGACGGCACGTCGGGCGCAAACCGCAAGCAGATCGATGGCACCTGGCATGGCGCTGGGGGGCAGTATATCGCCATCCTTGGCGCTGAGCAGCAGCGATCGCGTCGGTTCGGAAATGCTGCTTGGCTTGACGAAACTCATGTCCTGGTATTTGGCGCCGGCCGCGTCCTTGGCGAGGCCCGCCATGCTTTTGCAGCCGCCGAACTTGCGCCGCAGCGTCTCGGCTTCGGCAAAGCGCTTGGCCATGTGGGCCTGATCGGAGCTGGTCGGCAGGGACAAGGTAATCTTCTGTAGGTGCAACTCGACGCTCTCCTCGCCGCCCTCGCTGGACACCGCGCGGTCGATATCGCGCTGGTTCACCGACACCAGCGCGGAAAAGCGGCGGCGGATCAGCTCGCGCCAGCCGAGCATGGCGCGGAAGCGCTCTTTCAAGGTGTTGGCATCGACGCCGAGGCCCTTCAGGTGCTGGACGAACTGGTCCTCGGTCATCTTGTTGCTGTCGGCCAGGCCCTTGAACACCCGGCCCACCTCGTCGTCGGTGACCTCGATGCCGTTCTTCTTGGCCTCCTGCAGTTTGAGCCGCTCCTCGATCAGCTCTTCCTGGGCGCCCTTGCGCATCTGCGGGATGAGGCCGGACCGCGCCCCCTCGATCGCCTGCCGCTCGAGGTTCATGCTGAACTGCTTCTTGCGTTCCTCAAACAGCGCCCGCAGCTGGTCGGGCGATTTGCCGGGATTGCCCTCCATCACCTCCTGCATGATGCGGCGCAGTTGCTGATTGGTGCTGTCGAGCTCAGCCAGGCGCTTGAAGTTCTCCTTCACCTTGTCGCCGATGTTGGAGCTGAGCGACAGGAAGCGCGCGCGCTGTTCGATCTCGTAGGCCGTGACCGGCTCGTCGTTGACGAGGGCGACGATGCTTTGGCCATTGCCTTTGGCGGCGGCCGCTGCGGCCTGCTTTTCCACCGCCGCGGTCTGCGCCTTGGCCGCTTCGGCGGCGGCGGCCTGGGCACCGCCGAACGCCGTCAGCAGGGCGGTGAGCACGGCGACTGAAAACGATGGTCGGGCGAGCTGATGCATGAGCGTGTTGCGGCGTGCCGGTGCGCGATTCGATGCGTGATCCTAGCGCCGAGCGTTCGGCGGCGATGCCTCTTTATCCACAGACAACCGTGGCATGGGCAAGGCGGGCGCCGGGCGCACCGCTGGTGGCGCCGTGTGCGCGAGGAACCGCGTTTCCCCCCGTTGCCGCCGGCTATTGCGGACCTTGGTTGCTGTCCCCGAACACATGGTTCAAGGCGTCGGTCTTGTAGTTGAACTCGCCCAAATGCTTGAGCTCGAAGCGCACCATCAAGGTGCGGTCCGGGCGCAAATCGAGCGGCTGATTTTCGATGAAGGTCTCGATGTAGCTGGCGGTCAGCACGAAGCACTCGTCGGCATACTTGAGCTGCAATGAGTCCTGGATGCGCTCCCTAGCATCGATGTCGTAGCGCATCGAGGCACCGACGCTCCAGTTGTTGGTAATCTTGAGGCCCAGGTAGGGCGTCACATCCTGTTGGGTGTCCTGCACGCCCGTCAGCGGGTCGAAGCGGGTTAAGGTATAGGCGACCGAGGCCGTCACGGGCCCATAGTTGGCGTTAATCATGGCGTCCTGCCGGCGCAGCGACCAGTCGGTCTCATCAAAGCGACTTTGCGACACCACACTGAAGCCGGCGAAGGGCGACAGGTAAAGACCGGCCACGTACTCGGAGCGATTGGTCTCCAGACCGCTCTGGGGGTTGAAATTGGTGGCGGGGCAGCCCGGCGTTGTCGGTGGGCAGCTGAGCGGATCGAAACCCGGATTGGCGAACGGATTGCTGCCGCCCAGCTGATAGCTCTGACCGAATACCGCCCGGGCATAGACCCCGTCGTTGCCCTGGAAGGTATAGACCAGTCCAACGTTGGCGCGGGTGCCGGTCTCGAAGCGGTCGTAGCCCGAGAACTTGTCGATATCGAACAGCAAGGTGTCGTCGAACACCAGGCTCTTGGCGTCCTCGTCGGGCAGAATGATTTGGTCGACCTTGCTCTGGCGCACGATGATCTGTGCGGTTGGCGCAATCACGTGCGAGGCCGAGGCGGTGTGGGCCACGAACGGATAGGAGTAGAGGAGGCCGGCGGCGGCCACGCCGCGCAAGGCGGTATCGCTGGGGAGCGGGGTTGGCGTGGAGCTGAACGGGCTCAAGGCGTCGGAATAATTGTAGACGTCGCCGCGGGCATTGGCGAACGGCGTCCACACCTGGCCGACCGGATCGATCATCTTGCGCCGCCAGTTGGCCTCGACCACGGCGTGGGTGCTGTCGGTGCCGCCATCGTTGCGGGTCATGGAGCGGGCGTGACCGGTGAAGCTCAGCTCACCACCCAGCACCGGCTGGTCGAAGATGTAGTTGTAGTCGATGACGGGATGCACCAGCGCATCGGCCTGGTGCGAATCGTCGAGCAGCAGGCCACCGAACTGATAGAGCTTGGCGCTCAAGTAGTTGCGCTCGCTCATACCCTGCAGATAAATGGTGTTGACGCGATCGGTCTGCAGGATCGGATCGAGCTTGTAGAAGCGGCGAAACGTCTCGTCGCTCTCGACCGTGATGTCCCAGCCGTAGCGCCACCAGGACGACAGCGAAAACTGGCCCTTGGTCTCCAACGATCCACGCCAGCCGGTGTCGCCGCCGATGGTGGCACCGGACTCGTCGCGGCCCTGGTCGATGGCGGCAACCTTCACCGTGTACTGGCCGTCGGCGAGCTTGTGCCGGAAGTCGCCCTGCCACAGCACGCCCTGCTTGGACCAATACTGGGGATGGAAGGTGAAGTCGTAGTTGGGCGCGAGCGCGAAGTAGTAGGGCACCTCGATGCCGAAACCGAGCGTGGTCGAGTTGGCATAGCTGGGCGACAGGAAGCCCGACCGGCGTTTGACCGACGGGTCCGGGTGCTGGAAATAGGGCATGTAGAGCACCGGCACGCCGAACAGCTCGAACTGGGCGTCCTGGTAGGTGATGGTGGCTTCGCGCTGATCGTGGATGATGCGGGCAGCGCTGATGCACCACAGCGGCGGCACGCCGGGATCGTTCTTGCAGGGCGTGAACTTGCCCTTCTCATACTCGGTGATGTTGCCCTCGCGGCGATTGGCGCGGTCGGCGGCAATGCGCGTGTCGTCGCGCAACACCACGCTCAGCGACTGCACGAAGGCATCGCGGAAATCGTCGAGCGCCTCGAAGCGATCGGCACGCGTGATGCTGCCGTTGGGGTCTTTGAGCTGGGCGTTGCCCTCCGCGATCAGCTTGTTGACGCTCTGGTCGTAGATCACCCGTTCCGCGGTCAGGATGAAGTTGTTGTAGTAGATCTCGACATTGCCCTGGGCGATCACCCGGGTCGATTTGCTGTCGTAGATCAGCTGGTCGGCCTGCAGGTAGAGGGGTTGCGCGCGATCGACTTTGGGGGCTGGGCCAAAAATGCCGCCGCTGGGGCGCGGGAAGGCCTTGGGCGGCGGCGCGTTGGCGGGCTTGCTCGGATCTTGTGCCGATGCCGAGCCGAACACCACGCTGAGGCCGCTCAACGCCACACCGAGGGCGAGCGCATACGCGAGCCACAGCCGTCCACGCCGACGACTGCAGACCGGCGCTTCCCCGCACACGGCGTGCGGTATCGGCGCTCGACGCATCACTCAGCCATCCTCCTGGTGCAGCAACACGGTCAGTGAGACAAGCAAAGCCACGGCAATGGGTACCCCGACCGCTGCCATAGGCGATACCAAGCCGGCCATACCGACCTGGCGCGACGCCTCCGCCAGCAGGAAGAACCCGAGCCCCCCTACCATCCCCGTCACGACCATAGTCTGGATGCCGCCAGAGCGGAATGACCGCAGGGACACAGTGGCGGCCAAAATAACCATTGTTATCAACAGCGCCGGACGGGCCAGCAGCTGGGCGTACTGCATGCGGTAGCGGTCGGCAGAAAGTCCTGTCTTTTCAGCGACTTCGATCAAGTCGGGGAGCTGCCAAAAAGACACCGCAATCTCCGAGCCCAAGGCATCGCCCACACGCTCGCGGGTAAGGTGCGTCGACAGGGTGAAGGTGTCATACCTTTCCGCCTCCCGGTCGGGTCGCGACACCAGTGCCTTGCTCAACTCCCAGTAGCCGTCATTGAGCGTCGCCCGCTCGGCGTCGATGCGCTCGGAAAAACTGCCCTTGGCGTCAAACTGAAACACCGTCACGCCGGCGAGCGCCAAACCCTGATCGGCGACCGCGCTGGCGGTCATGACCGACTGCCCGTCGGCCCCGTCCTGCCGCAGCCAGCCGGTTTCGCCGGAGGCGGCGAGCAACCCCGCCTCGCGGCCGAAGGCTTCCGCCACCCGGCGCTCGGCCTCGGAACGCGCCGCTGCTGCCAACGGATTGTAGATGGTGACCGCTACAACTCCGAGCACCGCGGTCAAGGTGATGCCGGGCCGCAGGAACTGCCACACCGACATGCCGCCGGCCCGCATCACCGCCAGCTCCGACTTGCGATTGAGGGTCAACAGCGCCACGATGCTGCCAACCAGCACGGCAAAGGAGAGCAGGATCTCGGAGAAGGCGGGCAAGCGCAGCAGCGCCATATAGAACAAGGCCCACACCGACAGGTCGACCGCCCGCCGCGACAGCCGCAACAGCTCGATCATGTCGATCATGAAGATCAGCGCCGCGCAGACGATAAAGGCGGCGGCAATCGCCAGCAAAAAGCGCCGGGTCACGTAGTAGCGGAGGGTGCGGGCGGCGAACATCTCCCCTACCCCCTGCCCCGCGGCGCCGCGACGGCGGCGGATCGGCCCAAGCCCGGAAGCTCGCTCACGCCCCGGTGCCCGAGGCGCGCCAAGAGCTGGGCCAGGCGCGAGGGCCGGCGCGGATGGGCGTGCCAATGAATGGCGACCAACGCCAACAAGACCGTTGCCGTCGGCACCCCATAGAGCAGCGGGACGGCGCGCAAGTTGACCGCTGCGGCGTTGGCGGCCACGATCCCGCCGATGCGGCAGCCGATGGCCAGCGCAAAGGCGATGACGGCGGCCTGATTGCGGTTCTGGCGCGTGGTTTGCGCGTGGCCGAGGGCGGCCACCACCAACAGCACGAAGGCGAAGGCATAGAGCGGGCTCGCCATGCGGTCGTGCAATTCGGAGGCAAAGCGCGCCGGGCTCTGCTTATAGAGCGCATCTTCGGGATCGGGCCACAACAGCTCGGGCGTCGTGCGCTCGCGCGGGCGCAACGAGGTACCCTGGTCGACCCGCTGCTCGAGTTGGTTCAAGTCGACCGCATAGCGTTCAAAGGCGATGATCTGCGGCGTCGGGTCGCTCTCGAGCCGGCGCACGATATGGCCTTTTTCCATGCGCAGGTAGGCCATGCCGGCCTGCTTGATGATCAGGCCGCGCTCGGCAAGGTAGGTCACGGTCGCCTTGGGATCGCGCGCATCGTGCATCATCAAGCCCAGCAATTCGCCGCTCGGCGCGCGATCGCGAATATGCACCATGAGCTTGGGCTCGGGCGAGGTGAAGCGCCAGGGCTGAATGACCTGCGTCATCAGATCGGTGCGGACCTGGGCGGCAAGGTCGCGCAGCAGCCGCTGGCTGGCCGGCCCGACGAGGTGATTGACGAGGCCAACGAGCAGCGCCACCGCCAGTGCCAACAGTCCGAGCGGTTTGAGGAGGCTCCACACCGCCATCCCGCCCGAGGTCATCACGATCAACTCGCTGTCGCCGCTGAGCCGGGTTAGGACGTAGATGGCGGCGATCAAGAGCGCGATCGGCGCGATCACCGCCAGCATGCTCGGCAGCGCCAAGGTCGTCATCGCCAGGAAGCGCCACACGTCCTGGCCCTGGTTGGTCATGAGCTCAAGCTGCCGCAGCGCCACGCCGATCCAGGTGATCCCGGTCAGCGACACCAAAACCAGAAGCAGAGCGCCCGAAGCTTGCCGAAGGATATACCGGCCGACAATGCGCATTCTCTCCCCCGGGGCGGCAGCGCCTCCCCTTCTCGGTCCGCGTCGCCCGCCCAAAGGCGCCGCTGATTGAGGAGGCTGAGGTGTTCACAGTATGGTGGCGGAAAGGTGGCCCCTTACTCCCGCCCGCTTCGGTCGCGGCCGGCTGTGGCCGGCCCGCGGCCTGGCTGCGGTCGGTGGGGTGCTCACCCGACCCCGCCGGCGTGGGCGGAGCGCTTGACGCTGAGCTCGCAAATGCGCTAGCCCCAATTGTCGCGAAAATGCCACACTGGGGTGCGCCAGTGTGGTTGTGGCGCGTCATCAGGGCCCTGAACGGGTGCAAACAGGTCAGCCAGCAGAACATGCTCGTCGCTTTACGTGATCGCCTGCGCGCGGCGGTCGCTGCCGCCCGGCAGCGGCTGGCGCAGCTCAGGGTGCGGGGGTCCGCCCCACCGCCAACTGGGGCGCCGGCGGTGAACGATCCCCTATTCGATGACAACGCCGCGCCGCTGCCCGGCACCGGCAGCCGCGCCTTTTGGATTGGCCTCATCATCGTCAGCCTGTCCTTGATCTTCGGCCTTGCCACCTACCTCATCCTGACCGGGCTGACGCCGATCGTGCCGCGCAACGAGGTCGTGCTCGGCGTGCTGTTCATCAATCTGCTGCTGGTGGTGGCCATGGTGGTGGTCATCGCCGTGCAGATGGCGGGACTGTGGCGCGCCTGGAAGCGGAAGGTGGCGGGCGCCAGGCTGCACGCGCGCATCGTCGCGCTGTTCAGCGTCATCGCCGCGCTGCCGGCGCTGCTGCTGGCGATCGGCGCCACCATGACCTTCTCGCGGGCGCTCGACAATTGGTTCAATCGCCAGACCACCTCGATCGTCATCAGCTCGCTCGATGTCGCCCACGCCTATCTGGAGGAGCATGGCCAGGTAATCCGTACCGATATCGTCAACATGGCCAAGGATTTGGACGATGCCGCGCCGCAGCTGGCCGGCGATGCGCGCAAGTTCAGGGAGCTGGTATTCGCGCAGGCCGGCTTGCGTGATTTGCCGGTGGCCTACGTGGTCGATGCCAAGGGGGCGGTGAAGGTGGCGGCGTTGGAGGACGAACGCATCCCCTACATTCCGCCGCCGGAGCATCTCATCCGCGCCGCCGAGAGCGGCCAGGTGCCGCTGCTGATGCCGATCAACTCCTTTCGGGTGGCGGCGATCGCCAAGCTGCACAACTATCCCGACGCCTACCTCTACGTGGCGCGCGGCGTCAGCCCGAAGGTGGTCGGCCACCTGCGCCGCACCGAGGCCGGCGTCGCCGAGTACGAGCAGCTGCGCGCCCGCAGCGGCGGCCTGAAGCTGGCGCATGGGCTCATGTACTTCATGATCTCGCTCACCGCGCTGTTGGCGGCGATCTGGATCGGGCTGTGGTTTGCCGGCGGCTTTGTCGCCCCGATCCGGCGGCTGATCGGCGCCGCCCAGCAGGTTGCGATCGGCAATCTCAAAGTCCAGCTGCCGATCCGCCGCGGCGAGGGCGACCTCAGACGGCTGTCGCAGAACTTCAATCACATGACGCATGAGCTCGAACGCCAGCGCAGCGAGCTCGTCAGCGCCAATGACCAGCTGACGCAACGCGGCCGCTTCATCGAGGCGGTGCTGTCGGGGGTGTCGGCGGGCGTGGTCGGCCTCGACCAGGCCGGCCGCATCACGCTTGCCAATCGCTCCGCCCAGAAGCTGCTCGGGCTTGAGGGATCCGAGCTGGTCGGCCGCGATCTGGCGGAGGCGCTACCGGCGTTTGCCACGGTGGTTGCCGAGGCCCGCGATCACAAGAGCCGGCCGCAGCACGAGGTTACGCTGGCCATCAGGGGCGAGGAACGCACGTTTTCGGTGCGCGTGCCGCGCGAGCAGCCGGGCGGCAGCGAGGGCTCGGTCATCACCTTCGACGACGTCACCGAACTGGTGGCGGCACAGCGCACGGCGGCCTGGGCCGACATCGCCCGACGCATCGCCCACGAAATCAAGAATCCATTGACCCCGATCCAGCTGGCGGCCGAGCGCATCAAGCGCAAATACGGCAAGACCATCACCGAGGATCGCGACGTCTTCGACCGCTGCACCGAGACCATCATTCGCCAGGTTGGCGATGTCACGCGCATGGTGGACGAGTTTTCGGCGTTCGCGCGCACGCCGAAACCGGAGATGCAGGACCACGACATCCGCGAACTGGTGCGCGGCGCCGTGCTCGACCGGCAGATGTCGGGCGCCGATATCGTGTTCGAGACCAAAGTCGGCAAGGACCCGATCATCGTCAGCTGCGACCGGCGCTTGATCTCGCAGGCGGTCACCAACCTCGTCAAGAATGCGCAAGAGGCGGTGCAGGCCTTTGCCGACGGGCCGAACAAGGAGCCGGGCTGGACCGGCCGCATCGAAACCCATGTCCGCCGCAACGGCGACCGGGTCGACATCGAGGTAATCGATAACGGCCCCGGCCTGCCCAAGCACAACCGCAATCGGTTGCTTGAGCCCTACGTCACCACCAAGGGCAACAAGGGCACCGGGCTTGGCCTCGCCATCGTGCAAAAGAGCGTCGAACAGCACGGCGGCACCCTGGCTTTGGAAGATGCCCCGGCAGCCCCGGGGCGCGCGCACGGGGCACTGTTGCGCATCAGCCTGCCGCTCGGCCCGCCGGCCGGCGGGCAGACCTCCCCTCCCCCACACCAACGCGCTGCCGCATCCGGCAATGCATAGTCTCCAACCAGGCAAGGAGTGTTAAATGGCTGCCGACATCCTGATCGTCGACGACGAGGCAGATATCCGCGACAACATCGCCGGTCTGCTCGCAGACGAGGGACACCGCACCCGCGTTGCTCGCGATTCCGATGAGGCGCTGAAGTCGGTAGAAGAACGCCGGCCGCACCTCGTCATTCTCGACATCTGGCTGCAGGGCAGCCGCCTCGACGGTCTTGAGGTGCTCAACATCATCAAGCGCGCGCATCCGGAACTGCCGGTGGTGATCATTTCCGGACACGGCAACATCGAGACGGCGGTGACGGCCATCAAGCGCGGCGCCTACGACTATATCGAAAAGCCGTTCAAGGCCGATCGCCTGCTGTTGGTGACGACGCGGGCGCTGGAGGCCTCCAAGCTGCATCGCGAGGTGCGCGAGTTGCGCGAGCGGTCGGCCGTCAGCTTCGAGATGATTGGCAAATCGACCGCCATCAATCAGCTGCGGGCCGCGATCGAGCGGGTGGCGCCCACCAACAGTCGCGTGCTCATTCGCGGCGCCGCCGGTTCCGGCAAGGAGCTATGTGCCCGCGTCATGCACACCAGCTCGCACCGCAAGGATGGGCCGTTCGTGGTGCTGAACGCCGCCGCCATGGCGCCGGATCGGGTCGAGGAGGAACTGTTTGGCACCGAGGACCACGTCGGGCCGCGCAAGGTCGGAGCGCTCGAGGAGGCGCACGGCGGCACCCTCTATATCGATGAGATCGCCGACATGCCGGTCGAGACCCAGAGCAAGGTGTTGCGCGTGCTGGTCGAGCAAAAATTCCAGCGCGTCGGCGGCGGTCCCAAGGTCTCGGTCGACGTGCGCATCATCTCCTCGACCAGCCGCGATCTGGAACGCGACATGGCCGAGGGGCGCTTCCGTGAGGACCTCTATCATCGCCTCAATGTGGTGCCGCTGCGGGTGCCGGGACTGGCCGAGCGCCGCGACGACATCCCGCTGCTGATCCATCACTTTGTGGCGCAAGTGGCGCAGTCCTCGGGCCTGGCGCCGCGGCGTATCGGCGAGGATGCCACCGCGGTGCTGCAGGCGCACGACTGGCCGGGCAACGTGCGCGAGCTCAGGAACAACATCGAGCGGCTGTTGATCCTGTCGGGCGGCGATCCCGATGCGGTGATCACCGCCAACATGCTGCCCGAGGAGATCGGCTCCAACGTGCCGCTGCCGGTCAACGGCGGTGCCGAACACCTGATGTCGTTGCCACTGCGCGAGGCGCGCGAGATCTTCGAGCGCGAATACCTGCTGGCGCAGATCAATCGCTTCGGCGGCAACATCTCGCGTACCGCCGAATTCGTCGGCATGGAGCGCTCGGCGCTGCATCGCAAGTTGCGCGCGCTGGGCGTCAGCTCGCAGGAGCGTGGCGGCGACGCGCGTCCGGCCTGAGGGCCATTAACAAGAGGTGCGTGGCGAACAAGAGGTGCGTGGCGATGACGCGTGTTGTCTATGTCAATGGCCGCTATCTGCCGTACGCAGAAGCGCGCGTGCACGCCGAGGATCGCGGCTTCCAGTTTGCCGATGCGATCTACGAGGTGTGTGAGGTGAGGGGCGGCCGCTTGGTCGATGAAAGCGGGCACATGCGCCGGCTGGTTCGCTCGCTCGGCGAACTGAAGATCGCCCTACCAATGAGCGCCGGCGCCTGGTCACGCGTGCTGCGCGAAACCATTCGCCGCAACCGTGTCAACAACGGCCTCCTCTATCTGCAGGTATCGCGCGGCGTCGGCCGTCGCGAGTTCACCTTCCCGGCGGCAAACGTGCCGGCAACGGTGGTCTGCCTGGCCCGGTCGGCGCCGCCAGCCAGGGCCGAGGCGGCGGCGGCGGAAGGCATCGCCGTTGCCACCATGCCCGATATTCGTTGGGGTCGCTGCGACATCAAAACCGTCATGCTGTTGCCGGCGGCTTTGGCCAAACAAGCGGCGCGCGAGGCCGATGCCAAGGAGGCCTGGTTGGTCGATAGCAATGGCTACGTGACCGAAGGGGCATCCTCCAATGCCTGGATCGTCGATCGGGACGGACGGCTGATCACGCGCCAGGTCGACCATGCCATTTTGCGCGGGGTGACGCGCGAGACCTTGCTGCGCGTCATCGCCCGCGCCGGTGTTGAGCTGGTGGAACGCCCATTTACGGTGGCGGAAGCCAAGGCCGCCAGAGAAGCTTTTGTGACCTCTGCAACTAATATTGTGATGCCGGTCGTGCGCATCGACGATCAGGCGGTCGGCAATGGCGTTCCGGGCCTGCTGACGTTGAAGCTGCGGGCCGACTTTCATGCCTCGGCAGAAATCGCCGCAAACTGACGTGGGCGTGGCATATTGCTGCGCTGGCCGCGGCGAATTTGCTTGTGCGCCCTGGCAATAATCGGCAATTTAAGGGCGCGAGGGTGAGGGGATTGGACGTTGCAGTCTTCCCCATAAACTTACGGACAACAACAATGGCCGAACGAGCCCAAAGTCTTCAGGACACGTTCCTCAATCACGTACGCAAGAACAAAACTCCACTTACTATCTTTCTTATTAACGGCGTGAAACTGCAGGGAATCGTGACTTGGTTTGATAATTTCTGTGTGCTGCTGCGCCGAGATGGTCATTCGCAGCTTGTCTACAAGCATGCCATTTCCACCATCATGCCGGGCCAGCCCGTGCACTTGATGGATTCGGATAACGCCGAAGGCAATCAGGCATAGCGAGTACGGCAACGCCAGCGCCGAACAAAGCCCGAGCCCGCAAGGGACGCACACCGGTCGACCGCCGCCCGGCGGTGACGCGGGCGATGGTGCTGTTGCCGCTGCGCGCCTCCCGGTCGGGCAAGCTCGACGGCAAACCGGCGGCCGCGGCCGGCGCCGAACGATCGAGCAAAAATCGGCTCGAGGAGGCGGTTGGGCTGGCGCGTGCCATCGCGCTCGATGTGCTGCTGGCCAGCGTCGTGCCGCTGACCCAGCCGCGGCCGGCAACCTTGCTGGGCTCGGGCAAGGTCGAGGAAATCGCCGACCTGGTGCGCGAGCACGCGGTCGCTCTCGTCATCATCGATCACGCCCTGTCGCCGATCCAGCAACGCAATCTGGAGCGGGCGTGGGGCACAAAGGTGCTCGATCGCACCGGGCTCATTTTGGAGATTTTCGGCGAGCGGGCGCTGACCCGCGAAGGCCGCCTGCAGGTCGAGCTGGCGCACCTGACCTATCAGCGCGGTCGCTTGGTGCGCAGCTGGACGCATCTGGAACGTCAGCGCGGTGGCTTCGGCTTTCTCGGCGGCCCCGGTGAGGCCCAGATCGAGACCGACCGCCGGCTGATCCAGGAGCGGATCGATGCCATCAAGAAGGAGCTCGACAGCGTCATGCGCACGCGCGGTCTGCATCGCGCCAGCCGCAAGCGCGTGCCGTTGCCGGTGGCGGCGATCGTCGGCTACACCAACGCCGGCAAATCCACGCTCTTCAATCGGCTGACCGGGGCCTCGGTGGTGGCCATGGACCAGGTGTTCGCCACCCTCGATCCGACCATGCGCGAGGTCGAATTGCCCAGCGGCCGCCGCATCGTGTTGTCCGATACCGTGGGCTTCATCTCGGATCTGCCCACCCATCTGATCGCCGCCTTTCGCGCCACCTTGGAAGAAGTGGTCGCCGCCGACTTGATCTTGCATGTGCGCGACGTGAGCCATGCCGAAAGCGCCGCGCAATACCACGACGTGGTGGCGGTGCTCGCCGACCTCGGCATCGATGCGGATGCCGATGCCGCGCCCATTCTTGAGGTTTGGAACAAGGCCGATCTGCTGGCGCCCAATCTGCGCGCCGACGCCGTCTCCAGCCTGGCGCGACGCAACCGTACCGCGGTGCTGGTATCGGCGCTGACCGGCGAGGGCATCGATGATTTGCGCCTGACGCTTGATGCCGAGCTCGGTCGCCATGATGAGGTGATCGATCTTGAGATCCCGGCCGGCGAGGGTCGGCTGTTAAGCTGGCTCCATGCCAACACGCAAGTGCTCGATCAGAAGACGGAAGGTTCCGGCGCCGTGCTCGCCCGCATTCGCATCGAGCCCGCCGCCCGGGGCAAGCTCGCCGGTCAGCTCAAGCGCGCCGGGCTGTCGCCCGCCGGCAGCGAACCGCGCAAATGAGGCGGCGAGGCCCAACCGGCGGCGACCTTAGCTGCCGCGTTCCTCGGCTTTGACCTGTTGCCAAAGGCCGTCCATCTCGGCCAGGTCCGATTGCGCGGGGCTGCGGCCGGCGTTCGCCAGCTTGGCTTCGATGGCGGCAAACCGGCGCATGAATTTGGCGTTGGCCTGGCGCAGCACCTGCTCCGGCTCGACCTTGAGGTGGCGCGCCACATTGGCGATCACGAACAGGAGATCGCCCAACTCTTCGGCCACCGCCGCCGGCGGCGCGGCATCGGCCACGGCGGCCTCGAGTTCGGCCAGTTCCTCTTTGAGCTTGTCCAGCACCGGTGCCAGGCTCGGCCAGTCGAAGCCGACGGTTGCGGCTTTGCCCTGCAACTTGACGGCGCGGGTCAGCGCCGGCAATCCAACGGGGACGTCGTCGAGCACGCCCGCCGCCGCCTTGGCGGCGCCGGCCTTCTCGGCGCCCTTGATGCGCTCCCAGAACCCGGGCACCGCACCGGCCGCGCGCTCGGCGGCGCTGCCAAACACGTGCGGGTGACGGCGCAGCATTTTTTGCGCGATGGCGTCGACCACGTCGGCAAAGGCAAAGGCGCCCTCTTCTTCGGCCAGGCGGGCGTGATAGACGACCTGCAGCAAGAGGTCGCCCAGTTCGTCCTTGAGCGCCGGCAAGTCGCCCCGTTCGATGGCGTCGGCCACCTCGTAGGCCTCCTCGATGGTATAGGGGGCGATGGTGGCGAAGGTCTGCGCCAGATCCCAGGGGCAGCCGCTGCCCGGGGTCCTGAGCGCCGCCATGATGGCAATGAGGTCGGTGATGGTCTTGTGGCTGCTGGGCATCCCCTCCGGTCCTCACGTGCTTGGCGCGCGCCTCACCACACCGGCGGGCGATCGATCTTCTCGAGGCGCCGCCTTAGCATG
Source organism: Hyphomicrobiaceae bacterium (assembly GCA_035258605.1). GTDB lineage: Bacteria > Pseudomonadota > Alphaproteobacteria > Rhizobiales > Hyphomicrobiaceae > AWTP1-13. Next base: position 23,311 of record DATFXD010000347.1, read on the forward strand.
GAATGGGGCCCGCGCGGCAAGCCCGGCGCCGGACCGCGGACGGCCACGCCTCACCGCGATGAGGGCATCATTGGGCCATCGATGAGGAACGGGCGACCGCCCAACGCAAATCTTTGGCGACCCGGCGCCCGCGCCCGAGGGGGTGTGGGGCGCGAGGCCGCCCAAGGCCGCCAAAAAAGGGGGCGGCCAGCGCCCGGCCGTCCCGATCAGTGCCCGCTGTCGTCGGCCTTGCGGGCGGCCTCGAACAGGAACCAGGTGCGCTTTTCGGTGGCGTCGATAAAGGTCTCCAGAATGCTGGCGGTCGCCACGTCCTCGTGCTTGTCGGCGACCTGATGGGCTTTGCGCATGGCCGCTGCCATCGCCTTGTTGTCGGTCATCAGCTCGCCCAGCATCTCGCCGGGGACGACGAAGGCCTTGTCGTTGTCCTTGAGGCTTTGATGGCGGGCAATATCGCCGATCGAACGCAAGGTGCTGCCGCCGATCTTGCGTACCCGCTCGGCCAGTTCGTCGGTGGTGGCGAAAATCTCCGCCGCCTGTTCGTCGAACATCAAGTGATAGGAGCGAAAATGCGGGCCGCTGACGTGCCAATGAAAGTTCTTGGTTTTGACATAGAGTGCAAACGCATCCGCCAATAGGCCGTTGAGCGCCGCGGAGAGCTCGCCGACCGCCTGTTCGGAGAGATCGGTTGGGGTATCGAGCGGGGCTGCGACCTTGCTGCGGGGTTCAAGGCTCCTGACTTTGCTCACGACAAAGACTCCGGGCTAATCGGGTTGGATGGCGTTGGCGGCCGCGGCACGGGGGGTGGACCGAAGCGCCAGGCGGTGTCCCCGGCCAAGCGCTGAGCTGGCCAACGCCAGCAAATCTCCCGGGGGCTCAAGAGCAACGCCCCAGCCGCGACCGCGTTCCCCGCCGCCCGTTCGGGCAGACCCTCAATTCGCATAATATATATTATGGAAAATAGGTCGGGATTAACACTGAGTTCCAAATAGTTGGAACCGCTACCCGCCGCCCGGGACGCGCCGCCTCAGCGCTCGCCCTTCTCGTAGTTGGCGGCCAAGCGATCGAGCAGGCGCACCCCCCAGCCCGATGCCCAGCTCGGATTGATATCGGTCCTGCTGGAATCGAAGGCGGTGCCGGCGACGTCGAGATGGACCCAGGGCGTATCCTTGATAAAGCGCTGAATGAACTGGGCGCCGGTGATCGCCCCGCCGTAGCGGCCGCCGATGTTTTTCATGTCGGCATTCTTGCTGTCGATCAATTTGTCGTAGGCCTTGGCGAGCGGCATGCGCCAGACCTTTTCGCCGGTGAGCTCGCCCGCCGCCGCCAATTCGTTGGCCAGCCGATCATCGTTGGCAAACATGCCGGCATACTCCTTGCCGAGTGCCACCATGATGGCGCCGGTCAAGGTGGCAAGGTCGACGACGAAGCGCGGCTTGAAGCGCTCTTGCGCGTACCAGATCACGTCGGCCAGCACCAACCGGCCTTCGGCGTCGGTATTGAGCACCTCGATGGTCTTGCCCGACATGCTGGTGATGATGTCGCCCGGCCGCTGCGCCGTGCCCGAGGGCATGTTCTCGGTGAGCCCGATCAGCCCGACGGCGTTGACCGCCGCCCGGCGACCGGCCAGCGCCAGCATCACGCCGGCGACGGCAGCGGCGCCGGCCATGTCGCCCTTCATGTCCTCCATGCCGCCGGCGGGCTTCATGGAAATGCCGCCGGTGTCGAAGCACACGCCCTTGCCGACGAAGCACAGCGTCTTTGCCCGTTTCGATTTGGCGCCATGCCATTGCAAGACGACGACGCGGGAGGGGCGCACGCTGCCCTGACCGACCGCGAGCAGCGCCTGCATTTTCAAGGCGCTCAGCGCCTCCACGTCCAGCACTTCGACCTCGAGGCCGCTCGCCGCGAGCTCGCTCATGCGCTCGGCGAACTCGACCGGGCCCAAGCGGTTGGCGGGTTCGTTGACGAGATCGCGGGCCAGAAACACGCCGTCGGCCACCGCCTTGTGGCTCTGGAAGGCCTGGCGCGCCGCCTCGACCCGGTCCGACAAAATGACGAGCTTGCCAAGGCCGTCGGCGGCGGCCTCGGCCCCCTCCTCGGGCTCCTTGCGGGTCAGGTATTTCTTGAATTGGTAGCTGCGCAACAGCGCGCCCAGCGCCAGGTCGGCGGCAAAGCCCGCGACCCCGGGCTCGCCCGCATCGACTGGGTCACACACCAAGGTGGCGACCTCGCCCTTGCGCTGATTGGCCTGGGCGAAGGCGTAGCCGCCGAGCAGCAGCCGATCGAGCTCCTTGTCGGCGCGACCACTGCCCAGCATCAGGACGCGGGTGGCCTCAAGCCCGGCCGGCGCCAGCACCTCGACGGCGGTCTTGCTCTTGCCACTGAAGCCGGCGGCGGCCGCGGCTCTGAGCAACTGGCCCTTGGTGCGCTGATCGAACAAGCGGGCGCTGGCGCCGAGCGTCAGCTCCTCACCGGCGAGCAGCAGCAGGCTTCCGGCTGGCGTCTGCGTGAGCGGCGCGAATTCAATCTGGAGGGATCCCGGCATCAGCAATCCTTGGCGTCCGCTCGCCAAGGCGCGAGCCGACAACGCCCTCACGTGTCGTGGAGGTGGCGCGGGGATGAGCCCGGCGCGGGTTGAGCGCCGCCACAATAGCCGCTCGGGTATGAAGCGCAAGCCGCGAGGCGCCGCGCGGGTCGATCCCGGGCTCGGGCTCGGGCGGCGGCCGGGCTCACGCCACCGGCGTGCGGAACACCTGAATGTCGAGGTCGCGGATCTTCTTGCGCAAGGTATTGCGGTTCAATCCCAACAGCGCCGCGGCGCGGATCTGGTTGCCGCGGGTGGCGGCCAGCGCCGCCGCCAGCAGCGGCCGCTCCAGGTGCTGCAGCATGCGGTCATAGAGGCCCGGCGGCGGCAGGTCGCGGCCGTAGCTGGCAAAGTGTGCGGCAAGGTAGCGCTCGATGGTCTCGGACAGCTCCTTGGGGGCGGCGCCGGCATCGGCGGTGGGCGGCGGGGTGGCGTCGGCGAGCTCGGCTTCGATGATCTCCAGGGTCAGGGTGTCTTCCGGATGCAGCGCGCTCAGCCGACGCACCATGTTTTCGAGTTCGCGCACGTTGCCCGGCCAGTGGTAGCGCTTCAGGCGCTCGATGGCGGCGGTTTCGATGGCCTTGTGCCCCAAGCCCTGCTTGGCCGTCTGCCGCAAGAAATGGCGCACCAGGTCGCCAACGTCCTCCAGCCGTTCGCGCAGCGGCGGCAGCCGCAGCGGCACGACGTTGAGGCGATAGTAGAGGTCCTCGCGAAACAGGCCCTGTTGGATCTGCGACTTCAATTCGCGATGCGTTGCGGCAATGATGCGCACGTCGGTCTTGATCGGCGTGCGGCCGCCGACGGTGGTGTATTCGCCTTCCTGCAGCACGCGCAGCAATCTGGTCTGCGCCTCCATCGGCATGTCGCCGATCTCGTCCAGGAACAAGGTGCCGCCATCGGCCTGCTGGAAGCGGCCCTCGGTGCGCGACTGGGCGCCGGTGAAGGCACCCTTCTCGTGGCCGAACAGCTCGCTCTCGATCAGCTCGCGCGGAATCGCGGCCATGTTGATGGCAACGAACGGGCCGTTGCGCCGCTTGGTATAGTCGTGCAGCACGCGCGCCACCAGCTCCTTGCCGGTGCCGGACTCACCGGTGATCATGACGGTCAGATCGGTGCGCGTCAGCCGTGCCAACACCCGATAGATCTCCTGCATCGCCGGCGAGCGGCCGATCAGGGGCAGCTCCTCGCTTTCCGGCTCCGTGAACGAACGTTCCCGGCGGCGACCGGGCTCGGCCAGGGCGCGGCCGACGATGCTGACGATCTGGCTCAGATCGAACGGTTTGGGCAGGTACTCGAAGGCACCCTTCTCCGCCGCCGACAGCGCCGTCATCAAAGTGTTTTGCGCGCTCATGACGATGATCGGCAGATCCGGTCGCACCTTCTTGATGCGCGGGATGAGGTCGAAGGCATTTTCGTCGGGCATCACCACGTCGGTGATGACCACATCGCCCTCGCCCTGCGATACCCAGCGCCACAAGGTGGCGGCGTTGCCGGTGGCGCGCGGCAGGTAGCCGGCACGGGCAAAGGCCTGGTTGAGCACCGTACGGATGGCGCTGTCATCGTCCGCGATCAGAACCGTTCCACCAGCCATGGCCACTTCCTGTCGGTTAGCGAACTAATGTCAATCCTGCAGCGGCAGCAGCACGCGAAACACCGTGCGCTTGGGCACCGATTCACATTCGATGACGCCGCCATGGTCGCCGATGATCTTGGCGACCAGCGCCAGGCCGAGCCCGGTACCTTTGCGCTTGGTCGTCACAAACGGGTCGAACAGGTGCGCTTTCAACGCCTCGGGGACGCCGGGCCCGGTGTCTTCGACCTCGATCATCAGCGGCAAGGCAACGCGCGCGGCGGTGCCGGGCACCGACAGGCGCATGCCCGGGCGAAAGGCGGTGCGCAACACGATGCGGCCGCCTTCGCGCAACTCCGCGATCGCCTCGGCGGCATTCTTGACCAGATTGAGAAACGCCTGGATCAGCTTGTCACGATTGCCCGGGACCGGCGGCAGCGAGGGGTCGTAATCGACGTTGATGCTGATGCCGTCGCTGAACCCGGTTTCGGCCAAGCGCTTGACGTGATCGAGGACGGAATGGATGTTGACCGGCTCGGTGACCAAGGTGCGTTCGTCACCGAATACCTCCATGCGGTCGACCAAGGTGCGGATCCGATCGGTCTCGGTGCAGATGAGTTGTGTCAGCACCCGATCGTCATCCTTGAGGCCCGGCTCCAACAGCTGCGCGGCGCCGCGGATGCCCGACAGCGGGTTCTTGATTTCGTGGGCCAAGACCGCGGCCATGCCCGACACCGAGCGAGCGGCGGCCCGGTGCGTGAGCTGGCGCTCGATCATTTGCGCCACCGAGCGCTGCTGCAGCATCAGGACGATCAGGCTCGGCTGGTCGGGAAAGCTGCCGGCGAACACGTCCACCAGCCGGTGCGCGCCGCTGCGCGGCAGGTCGACGTCGACGCCATATTCGTTGACCGCCGCGCCGGTGCGCCGCACCTGGCCGACGAGGGCGGCAAGCGGGCTGGAAAAGGCGATGATATCGGGCAGCGTCTGCCGCTTGAGCATACCCTGGCTCAAGGAGAAGAAGGATTCGGCGGCCCAATTGGCGTAGAGCACGCGATCATCATCACCGAGCACCAAGACCGCATGCGGCAACGCCGCCAGCAACAGATCGTGCTCGATGTGCCGGCGCGGCGCGGCCGCCGTCGCCCGCTCCCGTGCCAGCTCGTTCATGCCGCCATCTCCTCGGCCTCGCGATAGAACGCCCCAATCCCCCTGAGCACGCCGGCGGCGTCCTCCGATGTCAGCAGGGCCCGCCGCCACTCCGTGATCCGGTCGGGTCGCTGGCCGCTCGTTTGCAAATACCAGCCGATGTGTTTGCGGGCGTTGCGCAGGCCGCTGCGGCTTGGATAGGCGCTGAGCATCGCCTCGATGTGGCCGAGCGCGATCTCGGACTGCGTGGCCAGCGGCGGCGGGCCCGGATCCTCTCCGGTGGCGAGGCTGCGGGCGATGCGCCCGGGCATCCAGGGCTGACCGCAGGCGCCGCGGCCGACCATCACCGCGTCGGCGCCGGAGGCGCTGAGCGCCGCCTTGGCGCTCGCTGGATCGACGATGTCGCCATTGACCACCACCGGTATTTTGACGGCCGCCTTCACCGCAGCCAGCCGCCGCCAGTCCGCCCGCCCCTTGAAGAACTGGCAACGCGTGCGCGCGTGCACGGTGATCAGCGCCACGCCCACGGCCTCGGCGCGGCGCGCCAGCTCGGGCGCGCTCAGCGCCGCTTCGTCCCAACCGAGCCGCATTTTCAAGGTCACGGGCAGCGTCACCGCGCCCACCACCGCCGCGATCAGCCGCTCGGCATGATCGAGGTCGCGCATCAACGCCGAGCCCGCCGCCTTGCCGGTCACCTGCCGGGCCGGGCAGCCCATGTTGATGTCGATGATCTCGGCTCCGAGCGCTGCGGCCAGCCGCGCCCCCTCGGCCATCCAGCGCGCTTCGCAGCCCGCCAGCTGAACTACCTGCGGTGCCAGCGGCTGCCCCTCGAGCCGCGCCCGGGCGCCGTGGCGGTCGCGCACCAGGTGTTCGCTGGCCACCATCTCCGAGACCACCAGGCTGGCCGCGAGCGCCCGCGCCAGTTGGCGGAACGGATAATCGGTGATGCCCGACATCGGCGCCAGCAGCACCTGGCCCGCGAGCTGATGCGGGCCGATGCGAAGGCCTGCCAGGGACCCGGTCGGCGGGGAGGAGGTGAGGGATGAGGCTGGTTTGCCCATTTCTTAGGCAGAAGTTTCTAGTGCCGTTCTCTTGTGCAGACTAGCCTGCCCCGATCGGCTTCGCAAGCGCGAAGCATGGCCGTTGGCCGAGGCGAGGCCCCCCACGTGTTGTCGGCACCTCGGGGCGGAGGTATGGGAAAGACCACGGCCGCCATTCGAGGGCAACAGTGAAAACCGCCGCCTTGATCCTGGCCGCCGGGCGCGGCCTGCGGGCACCTGGCCCGCTACCCAAGCCCTATGCGCCGCTCGCCGGCGACACGGTCATTGGGCGCACCGTCGCCGTCCTGTTGGCGCACCCGGCGATTGACGCCGTCCAGGTGGTGATCGCGGCGGCCGATGCCCAACATTACGCCACCGCCGTCGCAACGCCTGATCCGCGCCTGTTGCCGCCGGTGACGGGCGGCGCCAGCCGCCAGCAGTCGGCGCTGATGGGGCTGATCGCGCTTGAGCCCCGGGCCCCCGATCAGGTGCTGATCCACGATGCCGCCCGTCCCTTCGTCACCGCTGACATCATCGACCGCGTGCTGGCGGCGCTGGCACAAGGCCCGGCGGCAATCGCCGCCCTGCCCGTGACCGATTCGCTCAAACGCGCCGATGCCGATCGACGGGTCGCCGCCGACGTTGACCGCAATGATCTATGGCGCGCGCAAACCCCACAGGGCTTTCAGTTTGCGCCGATTCTGGCGGCGCATCGCGCCGCCGCGGCCGCCGGCCGGACGGAGATGACGGACGATGCTCAAGTGGCGCAGTGGGCCGGCCTCGCCGTGGCGCTGGTGCCGGGAGCCGAACAAAACCGCAAGCTTACCACCGCCGAGGACCTGGTGATGGCCAACTCGCAAGCGCTGATCGACGTTCGCACCGGGCTCGGGTTTGACGTGCATCGGCTGGTGGCCGGCGATCATGTTTGGCTGTGTGGCGTCAGGCTTGCCCACACCCACGGCCTTGAGGGCCATTCCGATGCCGATGTCGCCTTGCACGCCTTGACCGACGCCTTGCTCGGCGCCGTGGGCGAGGCCGATATCGGCCAACTCTTTCCCAATACCGACCCGCGCTGGAAGGGGGCGCCCTCGCACCTCTTTGTCAGCGAGGCCGTGCGCCGGGTGCGTCTTTGCCCGGCCCAGGTGATGAATGTTGACATCACACTGGTGTGCGAGGCGCCGCGCATCGGCCCCTATCGGGACGCCATGCGCCAGCGCATTGCTGAGCTGCTCGAACTCGAAGTCGGGCGCGTCGGCCTCAAAGCGACCACTACCGAAACGTTGGGCTTCACCGGGCGCCGGGAAGGGATTGCGGCCCTGGCAACGGCAACCGTGGTGCGGATGCCGCGCACGCAATCCTGAGTTGCCGCTGCTCGTTGCCTTGCCCGGCCGAATCGCGGCATGCACACCCTTGAGCCATGCAGCAGCGCCAGGGGGCGCCCGATGAATATCATGACACCCGGCGTCGGAGTTGCGACCGCGGACATCGGCGAAATAGCAGAAAGTACGTCGGCGGCCTGTATTTCGACGCGCGTGCGGCAGCTGAGCCGCATTGTGACGCGAGTTTACGATGATGCCCTGCGTCCGCTTGGAATCACTGCCAGCCAGTTCACCTTGCTCACCCAACTTGCCCAGCAGGACGGTATCACGGCCGTTGAGATCGGGCATGCGCTGGACATCGAGAAGTCAACCCTGTCGCGTAACCTCAAACGGCTACTGGCGCTGAGCCATATCACCATGGATCCGCCGGCCGGCCGGCGTGGTCGCGGACTGCACCTGACGCCCAAAGGACAGTCGGTGATCTACAAGGCCTACCCGGTGTGGAAGGAAGCCCAGTCCAAGACGATGCGCGTGATGGGGCCCGAAAGCCGCACCACGCTCGATGACCTATTGACCCAGGCGGAGAAGCTCGCCGCCGCCTGATCTTTCTCCTCTCTCCACTTTATGCCTATTGTGGACGGCGTCCGTTGCCCGCGGGCGCCGTCCTTGCGTTTACGAGGCTGTGATGTTTCCAGCCCCCTTGCTCGAACAGGCGCACCGCCTGCTGGCGGCCTACCGCGCCAGGGGCTTGAAGATCGCGACCGCGGAGAGTTGTACCGGCGGCTTGATCGCCGGCGCGCTGACCGAGATCACCGGCGCCTCCGATGTCGTAACCTGTGGCTTCGTCACCTACTCCAACGCCGCCAAAGAGGCGGTGCTGGGCGTGCCACACCATGTGCTGGTGGCCGACGGGGCCGTGAGCGCGAGCGTGGCCCGAGCCATGGCCGCCGCCGCCCTGGCGCGTGGGTCGGCCGATGTTGCCGTCGCCACCACCGGCATCGCCGGCCCTGGCGGTGCCAGCGCCGACAAACCCGTTGGCCTCATCTATCTGGCCGTGGCGGTGCGTGGCGGGCCGGCGCGCGACCTCGAATGCCGGTTCGGCAATCTTGGCCGCGCCGCCGTCCGCCTCAAGGCCGTCGAGGCCGCCTTTTCGCTGTTGTGGCAAGCGATCGGCGCGCCACCTTAGACGGCCGGCCGGTCATGCCGCGCCGCCGCACCTTCCGCGCCATAGATGTGATGCGCGCGCGCTTCGAACGCCTCGGTGTAGCGCCGGAACAGGCGCGCAAACAGGCTGCCGACCAAGAGCTCGAACACCAGCGACTTGAAGGTATAGCTGATGAAGAACTCGACGTCGCAACCGCCCGTGGCGGCGCGAAACCGCCAGCGATTTTCCAACTGTCGGAACGGGCCACGCGTGCCGGCGGCGCCCCGCGCCACCACCGCCAGGTTCGAGGCGTCGAGTTCGACCCGGCTGCTGAAGGTTTCGCGGATGGCAAGATAGGCAACCGTCATGTCGGCAACAATGACGCTGAGCCCGTCGTGCTGCTCGCGCCGACGCACGATCACCGCCTCGCACAAGGGCAGAAAGGCTGGATAACTCTCCAGGTCCGCAACGAGATCAAACATCTGCCGCGGCGTGAACGGCACTCGATGGGTGGTGCGAAACGATGGCATGCCACTGCGATCTCTAAGCTGTCGCCATCGAGCCCATCCCGCACCTATGCCGGGGCCGGCGCGGCAGCGGCGCGGGCGGCGCGCAAGCGGGCGAAGTCGTCGCCGGCATGGTAGGACGAGCGTGTCAGTGGGCTGGCGGCAACCATCAGGAAGCCCTTCGACAGCGCCACGCGCCGGTAGGCCTCGAATTCATCGGGCGGCACGAAGCGCGCCACGGCGGCGTGCTTGCGGGTCGGCTGCAGGTACTGACCGATGGTGAGAAAATCGACGTTTGCCGTGCGCAAGTCGTCCATCACTTGCAGCACCTCGTCGCGCTCCTCGCCGAGGCCGAGCATGATCCCGGATTTGCTGAACATCGCCGGCGCCAGCTCCTTGACGCGCTGCAGCAGTCGGATGGAGTGAAAGTAGCGCGCCCCCGGACGGATTTTCAGATAGCGCGAGGGCACCGTCTCCAGGTTATGGTTATAGACATCGGGGGCGGCGGCAACCACCGTTTCAAGGGCCTGATCCTTGCGCAGAAAATCAGGGGTCAGCACCTCGATGGTAGTGTGCGGCGTGCGCGCGCGGATGGCGGCAATGGTCGCGGCAAAATGCTGGGCGCCGCCGTCATCGAGATCGTCACGATCGACCGAGGTGATGACGATGTGCGTGAGGCCGAGCTCGGCGACCGCCAAGGCGACGTTTTCCGGCTCGTTCGGGTCCAGGGCTTGCGGCAGTCCCGTGCGCACGTTGCAAAAGGCGCAGGCGCGCGTGCAGGTGTCACCCATGATCATCATGGTGGCATGGTGCCCGGCCCAGCACTCCGCGATGTTGGGGCAGCCCGCCTCCTCACACACGGTATTGAGCCGGTGCCGGCGCAGGATCTGGCGGGTGTCGGCGAATGCGCCCGAGCTCGCCGGCACCTTGACCCTGATCCAATCCGGCTTGCGCAGCGTCGGGGTATCCGGCCTTGCGGCCTTTTCCGGATGCCGTGGTTGGCGCCTGTCGAGAATGGTGACCATGTGGCGGCTGAAAGCTGGTGTTGAACGGACACGTCAGCGCGGCGGCAGGCCGCGCGTTCTAACCCTGTGCGGTCGAGTTGATAGATTGAGCCGATCGCAAATCAATGCAAGGGGCCCCTCAGGACACCTCGAGCACGACGCGGCCACGGATACGGCCGGCCAGGATCTCAGGAGCAAGTCCCTCCACCTCGCTCAGCGGCCGGGTGGTGGTGATGGTGCGGAGCTTGTCCCGGTCGAGATCCCGCGCCAGCCGCTGCCAAGCCTCACGCCGCAGCGCCGCCGGCGCCATCACCGAATCGATGCCGGCAAGGGTAATGCCGCGCAAGATGAAGGGGGCCACGGAGCCGGCGAGGTCCATGCCCTGCGCCAGGCCGCAGGCGGCGATGGTGCCGCCATACTGGGTCATGGACAGGAGGTTGGCCAAGGTGTGGCTGCCGACGGCATCGATGCCGCCGGCCCAGCGCTCCTTGCCGAGCGGGCGCGCCGGCCCGGCCAATTGCGCCCGATCGATCACCTCTGTCGCCCCCAATGCCTTGAGATAGGGCGCTTCGCTGCTGCGACCCGTCGAAGCCGTGACGGCATAGCCGAGGCCGGCGAGAAGGATGATGGCAACGCTGCCGACGCCGCCGGCAGCGCCGGTGACGATCGCCGGTCCTCGGTCGGGGGTGAGGCCATTGCGCTCCAGCGCGAGCACGGCCAGCATGGCGGTCAAGCCTGCGGTGCCGATCGCCATGCTCTCCGCGGCGGAGAGCTGCGGCGGCCGCTTGACCAGCCAATCGCCGTTGAGGCGGGCCATGCCGGCATAGCCGCCGTAATGGGTCTCGCCAACTCCCCAGCCGGTGAGCACCACCTGATCGCCCGCCTGGACATCGGCATGGTCCGAATGGGTGACGGACCCGGTAAAGTCGATGCCCGGGATCATCGGCCAGCGCCGGATGACCGGGGCCTTGCCGGTGAGCGCCAGCCCATCCTTGTAGTTAATGGTTGTATGACTAACGGCGACGCTGACGTTGCCATCCATCAGGTCGTCGAGCCCCAGGTTGCGCCAGGCAAGGCTCGTTCCTGCGTCCGACTTGGTGGCCAGCAAGGCCCTGAAGTTCGCCATCACGCTCTCCAAGCATGCCTGATTCGCCCTTCGCCTACGGCATCAAGCGCGCTGTGTCGAGCCCTGGGACCGATGATCGGCACCCCCAACGGGGCCGACGGCCGTGGTGCAGGCGTGCAACGGCGATGGCGGCGATCGACCGTGGCGGCGGAGGCTGGAGCATTTATCGCTGTACAAGAACTTGAATGACGCTATTGGGGCAAGATTGGGTAGGTACCAAGCTCTACAATCTGAATGTAAGGTTAATACAGCACCTTTACTCAGTCAAACCTCTTGTATAAGACTAGGTTAGAAGTGGTTGTTGTGCACCAAGCGGTGAGGCAATCCGGGAACTTCATTCGACATCATCGATTTATTGCG
>DATFXD010000348.1:0-18100 GCA_035258605.1 Hyphomicrobiaceae bacterium
TGCCCACTGTTGACATTACCCGGGCTATTTGTCACACGCGCCGCCAGCCCAGTCGCACCGTTGTCTCACGATGTGCAAATCTCGGTGCGAATTTCGCTAACATTTCGTGTCAGCCTTGCGAGGCCTTTGCATGCTGCCCAAGCCGCGCCCCGACCTTACCTCCAACACGGCCGACTTTGAGCGTTTGCCCCTGGTCAAGCCGACCGGGTTTCGCGAGTACGATGCACGCTGGTTGTTCCCCGCCGAAATCAACCTGATGGGGCTCAACGCCATTGGCTTGGGTCTTGCCACGCTCGCCGGTCAGCGCGGACGGCGCAAGCGCTTTGTGGTCGGCCACGACTATCGCGCCTATTCGAGTGCGGTGAAGCAGGCGCTGATGACCGGGCTCATGGCCGGTGGCGCCGAAGTGCACGACATCGGCCTTGCCATGTCGCCAATGGCCTACTTCGCCCAGTTCGCGCTTGACGTCGAAGGCGTGGCGATGGTCACCGCCAGCCACAACGACAACGGCTGGACCGGCATCAAGATGGGCTTCGATCGACCGTTGACATTTGGTCCGGAGGAGATGACGGCGCTCAAACAGCTGGTGCTGGCCGGCGCCGGGGCGACGGCGGCGGGCGGCGGCTACGTCTTTGTGCCCGACATCGGCCAGCGCTACATGGCGGCCTTGACCGAGCGGCCAAGACTTGCGCGCAAGCTCAAGGTGGTTGCGGCCTGCGGCAACGGCACCGCAGGTGCCTTCGCGCCAAAGGTGCTGGAGGCGCTCGGCTGTGAGGTGGTTCCGCTCGATTGCGAGCTCGACTTCAATTTTCCCCACTACAATCCCAATCCCGAAGACATGCACATGCTGCGCGCCATCAGCGCCGCCGTGGTCGCGAGTGGGGCCGACGTCGGCTTCGGCTTCGACGGCGATGGCGATCGCTGCGGCGTGGTCGACAACGAGGGACACGAAATTTTTGCCGACAAGGTCGGCGTACTGCTGGCACGCGACCTGTCGGCGCGCCATCCCAATGCGCTGTTCGTCGCCGACGTCAAATCGACCGGGCTGTTTATGACCGATCCGGTGCTGCGCGCCAACGGCGCCAATACCCTCTACTGGAAAACCGGCCACTCCTACATGAAGCGCTACACGCACGAGCAGAAGGCGCTGGTGGGATTCGAAAAGTCCGGGCACTACTTCTTTCAGCCGCCGCTCGGACGCGGCTACGACGACGGGCTCATCGCCGCCATCGCCGTGTGCGACATGCTCGAGCGCAATTCCGGCCGCTCGCTGGCCGAACTCAGCAACGCCTTGCCCAAGACCTGGGGCTCGCCCACCATGTCGCCACACTGCAGCGACGAGACCAAATACGACATCGTGGAAAAGGTGAAGGCGCAATTCAGCGAGGCGGCCGCCTCCGGCGCCAAGGTCGCCGGACAGAAGGTGCGTGACCTCGTCACCGTCAATGGCGTGCGCGTCGTGCTCGAGGACGGCACCTGGGGCCTGTTGCGGGCCTCCTCCAACAAGCCGGAACTCGTGATCGTGGTCGAGAGCCCGGTGTCGGAGGCCAACATGCGCGCCATGTTCGCCGACATCGATCGGCGGCTGTCGAAGTTTCCGGACGTGGGTGCCTACAACCAAAAGATCTAGCGGCCGGCAAGCTGCTGCGGTTGCTCAAGCAGGCTTGCGCGTGGCCGCGACCCCAAGCGCGGCCAGCAGTTCGGGCGCCGGCTGCTGCTTGAAGGCTACGGCCCGGATCTCCAACCGGCGGCGCTCAAGATAGCAGATCGCGAAGGCACACTGGCGCAAGACGTGGATCAGCGACTTTGGGCTGAAGCCGGTTTTGTGGGCGAAGAAGTCGTTGCCCGAGCGCTCGATCTCGGGGCCAAAACCATAGATGACGTCGCGCACCCGCACCGGGCCGGCCTTGGATTGATAGATGACATCGGTGAGATCGAGGTTCTTAGCCGCAACGGTACGCATCAACAGGGCAAGGTCCGGCACCCGGATTTCGGCAAAGCCGTGGCTGGTCAGAACGTGATGAAAGCCCATCAGCACGTTGGGCACCTCGTGGGCGAAGTAGTGCTCGAGATTGTGCGAGCAGTAGACGGCATCATAACTGGCGGCCGGCAACGTGTTGAGGCGGCGGGCATCGCACAGGATGTCGGGGTCGCCGCGCGGGTCGATATCGAGGAGATGATGCGTCCAGCCGGCATAGTGCTCGGGGATGGCGATGGCCTTGCTGTTGCCGCCGACATTGAGCAGTTTTTTGGCTCGTTGCGGCCCCGATCCGTCCTCCATCCCTTGCCCCTTGCTGCTGCGGCGAGGCCAGCGCGGCGCAGGTGCACCAGCCGGGCCATCCCGGCGTCAAATGAGATGCGCGCCATGCCATCCTCGCGTAGCCTGGCGGCGAGATTGGCGCAACAGGGAGCTTGGAGGCTCAAATGCGTGACGCGCTCGACGGCTTACCGGCGCTGGCCAATGCCGAGCCGTGGCTGATCGACCGCGGCCGCTTCCTCGAGGTGACCTTTCTGTGTGCCGTCGGCCCCGCCTCATACCTCATTCACATTCACCGCGGCCGGCTTGAAGCGGTGGAGAAAGGTCCCTTCGTTCAACCGCGCTGGACCTTTGCGCTCAGCGCCTCCGAGGCGGCGTGGCGCGAATTCTGGCAACCGGTACCGCGCCCGGGCTGCCACGACCTCATCGCCATGCTCAAAACCCGCCAGCTCAGGCTTGAGGGTGATCAGCATCCCTTCATGGCCAACCTGCGCTATTTCAAGGAGCTGCTGGCGCTGCCCCGGGCGGCGGTGGCTGGCGTGTGATGAATACCGAGAGCGGTCCTCGCTTCGAGCCAGCGGTTGGGCGCTATCTCAACCTCGAGGTCGCCGGTACGCCGCATCGCATCTATGTCGAGGAGGCGGGCCAGGGCATTGCGCTGCTGTGCCTGCATACGGCGGGCTCGGATGGGCGCCAATACCGCGGCTTGATGAATGACGACGCCCTCACCCAGCGCTTCCGCGTCATCGCTTTTGATCTGCCCTGGCATGGCAAGTCCTCGCCACCGGCCGGCTGGCAGACGGGTGCCTACCGCCTGACCTCTGACGCTTACCTGGCGACGATCCTGGCGGTGGTCGATGCCTTGCGCCTCGATCGGCCAATTTGCCTTGGCTGCTCCATCGGCGGTCGTATCGTGCTGCATCTGGCGCTGGCGCATGCCCGGCGCTTTCGCGCCCTGATCGGCCTCGAATCGGCGGCACACGCCGATGCCTACTACGATCTTGATTGGTTACATCGCCCGGATGTGCACGGCGGGGAGGTGTGCGGGGCAATGGTCTCGGGGCTCATTGCCCCCACCGCGCCGCTGGCGGAGCGCTGGGAGACGATCTGGCACTACATGCAAGGCGGCCCCGGCGTGTTCAAGGGCGACCTTTACTTCTATACCGCCGATGGCGATGTCCGCGACCGCGTCGCCGAGATCGATACTGGCGCCTGCCCGCTCTATCTGCTGACCGGCGAATACGACTATTCCTGCACTCCCGCCGACACCCTGGAGCTGGCCCGGCGCATCAAGGGTGCCAAGGTCGTGATCATGGAAAAGCTCGGGCATTTTCCCATGAGCGAGGAGCCAGCGCGGTTTCTTGGCTACCTGCGTCCCCTGCTGCAGGAGATCGAGGACGCCGGCCGCTAGCCATGCGCGGTGGACGGCGGGTGCGCGCTGCCCCGCGCTGGCGGCCTTGCCGCTAAAAAACCTCTACTCAAAGTGCTGGCCGCTGCTCGGCGCAGGTTCGTCGCGCGTCGCGGCCAGCGCGGCGCGCTCGGCGATGCGCTCGATATGGAAGCGTTGGAAATTGGGGTCGCGTTGGTAGATCTTGTGGCGTACCCACACGAAGAGATCATAGAAGGTATCGCGCCCATAGCTGAGCGGCAGGCGTTCGACGGCCTCGAGCCCACGCCCCCACTTGCCCTCAAGCCCGCCCAGGTCGTCCTTGAAGAACACGATGGTCGGGGTAAAGATGACGCCCCAGCGCTCGGCTAGCGCCTTTTCCGACATGTGTTTGCCGTCAAAATCCGTGACCTCGCGCGAACCCCACAAATCGAGTTGGATGACGCGAAAGTTCTGCCGCACGTAGTCGTTGATGTATTTCTGGGAGAGCACCTCGGTGTGCAGCTTGGCGCAGTAGGGGCAGCCGCGCTGCTCGAAAATGACCGCGAACCGCAGGCCGGCGGCCTTGGCTTCGGCGAAGTCCTCACGCAGATCGAGAAACGACAGGGAAAACCAGCTCTGCCGATAGAAACCCTGCTCCTCGATCGGCGCCACGCGCGGCGTCTCCGGGCCGATCGGTGGCGGCAGGATATCGTCGGCGCTGCTGGCGCCTGGGGCGAGCAACAGCATCAAGGCCACAAGGATGCCGCGCATGAGATGCTCCCAAAGGTTGCGCCGAGCTCCTAACGTAGGGTGTGCCGCCATCAGATGCCAACGGGCATCAGCCCGCGGCCACTCGGCAGCGCTCCAGATCGGCGGGGTGGTGCTCGATGAGGTCGATGGCCTCGAGCAGCACTTCAATGCCAGCGCCGGCGCGGGGCGCGTTCTCAGACAGGTGACGACGAAAGGCACGGGCTCCCGGGACGCCATGGTAGAGGCCCAGGATGTGGCGCACGACGTTGTTGATGCGCCCGCCGGCCCCCAGGTGGCGCTCGACATAGGGGATCAGGGCCTCCAGCACGGCGCGGGGCGTCGGCGGCGCCTCGGGCTCGCCAAACACTTGCCCGTCGACGTCGGCCAACAGATAGGGGTGCTGATAGGCGGAACGCCCGATGGCGACGCCGTCCACATGCGCCAGGTGGGCTTGCGCCTCCGCCACCGAGGTAATGCCGCCGTTGAGGATGATCTCCAGCTCGGGATGCTGGGCCTTGAGGGCATAGACGCGTGCATAGTCGAGCGGGGGCAGCTCACGGTTTTGCTTCGGCGACAGGCCCTTGAGCCAGGCCTTGCGGGCATGGACGATAAAGCTGCGGCAGCCAGCGGCGGCCACCGTTCTGACGAACCGATCGAGATCGCGCTCGCTGTCTTGCGCATCGATGCCGATGCGGCACTTGACGGTCACGGGGAGACGTGAAGCCCGCGCCATCGCCGCCACGCAGCGCCCGACCAGCTCCGGTTCTGCCATCAGGCAGGCGCCGAACCTGCCTTCCTGCACGCGATCGGAGGGACAGCCGACATTGAGATTGATCTCATCGTAGCCCCAGGCCTCGCCGATCTGGGCCGCCTCGGCTAGGCGCGAGGGCTCGCTGCCCGCAAGCTGCAGCGCCAACGGATGCTCCTCGGGGCTGAAGCCCAACAGGCGATCGCGATTGCCATGGATCACCGCCTGGGCCGTCACCATCTCGCTATAGAGCCAGGCGCGGCGCGACAACAGCCGGTGGAAGAACCGGCAGTGGCGGTCGGTCCACTCCATCATGCTGGGAATGCAGAATCTGTGCTGTAAACCACTCATATTGTGCGCGTTTTCTGGTTATGCGCGGTTTTGACTTCGCCCCATCACCGCTTGGGGAGGGATCGACACTTAGGGGACCGGCTCGGTCGGCGCAACTCCGCGCAGAAAATTGCGCGCCGATCTGCCGACGCGGCCCAACTTCCGGTTTACCAAGAAGGCTGCCCAACCCTACGCCGTATCTGCCAATGCCTGCTCTCGACCTCGAGCGGACTTTCCGCATTAGCGATCGTGTCAATTACCCAAGATGGAGTGGCAGCTTGGTGCCTCCAAACCGGGCGTTATTACTGGAAACGCGCCACAAGCCGGCAAGCCCGGTTTACACCGGATACCTAGTGCTAATGTGTCACACGTCATCAGCCTTACGTGCTAGAGCGCTACCCAAGCGCATCTGGACTGCTTGCCATTTGAACGCGGAGGGGCGCCATCATCGTGGTGTCACAGGAACGAAGCTCACCCATTTGCCTGCGTTCTCAGCGAGCCAGAGCCTTAGTCGCTCGCTGATCCATATGATGAGATGTTCCCGCGCCACATCAGTGCCGGGATGCAGCTCTCGACGGAAGGTATTGCTACCCCGAACCTGCAGACCTTTTGTTGGTTGGACGCTCCACGCCCAAAGCCGTGGCATGGTCGCCGCTAGCTGCTCATCATGAGTTCCAGCGAGCAAATAGTCTTCTGGTTCGCCTGTTTCTGGATAAAAGGACGGGTCTTGCGCGTCCGCATTCCATTGCTCCCATGCGATGTGAACGACTTTCCGGTACCCGGCGGGCTCGAAAGAAAGGCCCGAAAACCCTTCCACCGAGAGCTTCTGGCGAAACGCCTCTGTCACCAGGACACAGCTGAATAGCCGGGTGATTGGCGGCACGAACGGTCCAGTTCGGGATACCAAGATCGCTGGCTGGCCGGGCTCACGGCTCTTCTCAGCGAACCCGTTCCACAATGTATCGCCGTAATCGCCCCAAGGCGCAGCTCCACTTTCCAGCGCGTAGTAGGCTAGCATCAACGAGCTCCATTGGAGGTCCAGTCCGACCAACTGTGCACCTAAGCGTTCACGAGCACGACGCCCATTGCCTTGACCAGAGATTTTAGCCGGCACCCCGGCGTTTCTCGATGACCACTTCACTCAACAGCGAATCCAACGGCATCCAGTCGTTTCCATCTGCGGCCCGTTTGCTGGTGATGCTAGCTTCGAACTCGACGCATGCATCTTTAACAGCAATCACGATAAGCGATCCCACGATCGCGGCCGGCTCATTGCGTTCGGGTATGTGCGGCATGGACCAATGGTAAAGGACCGCATATCCAGATAGCGGGCCAAAACTAACGGCTTCGCGCACATCGCGGGTCTCTAGCTGATTACGATGAAGGGCCCAGCCCGCAATTAATTCGGTACGCCGCTCAGATCGCTCTAAGGCAGTCAACGGACGCTTCACCGCCGAACTTTGGGGCGACGCACCAAACCAAAGAAAAGCACCGCCGGCACCGGTCGAGGTCGAGGCGCAGTCAGCACAAAAAACATGACCTGCGGAATGGCGATCAGGCGGACTGATCTGCCAGTGTGGGCCCAGGGGTTGTAGCACATAGGTCCACTGTTCGTCGCGATCCAGGACCGTTACATACTCTTGTCCGGATTGAACGGATCTGCACGCGCCATCATCCGCCCGCGCAATGCTTGGCGTTATCGCCAGCACGGCCATGGCACTTAAGCTGATCAATCTTCCCATTGGCGTGCTCATTTTGTGATTGTCGCGGTCCGCGCATCCAATGCCAGGGGAACGCGCATTTGATGGCACGATGGGAGCGCAGGGGCTCGTGACAACCTGACGGTTAGCCGCGCGCCTTGATCGGTGAAGCGGCCGGTTCCAGCTTGGGCCGATATTCCAGGATGTCGCCGGGCTGGCAGTCGAGCGCAGCACAGATCCGCTCGAGTGTATCGAAACGCATCCCCTTGACCTTGCCTGACTTGAGAAGCGACACGTTCTGCTCGCTAATGCCGATGCGTTCGGCGAGCTCCTTGGACCGCATCTTGCGACGCGCCAGCATGACGTCGAGATTGACGACGATTGGCATCACGTCCCCTTAGACAATCTGCGCGTGATCATCGGCCATCTCGGCGGCCGCCTTAAAGATGTGAGCGAGCGCCAACACAAAAACCGCGAAAATAAGATGAAGAAGGTCTTGTGGAACGACGAAGGAGCCGCGCGGCGGAATTAGGATCGGGTAGCCCGCAATAATGTTAGCAACGACCACGCGCGCGATGATGTTGACGACGATTGCGGCTAGTGCGGCAATGCCAGTGCGGCGAAGCCAGAGCGCAGCATCGACCGAGAACACCCGCCCGGCGAGATAAGTCGCGGCGAGCCGCCAGATGCAGATGACGACGGGCAGGGTAGCGGCCAGGGAGAAAAGCACCGCGACAACCGCGGCCGCGTAGCGCGCATCCGATAGTCCCGTGAAATCGGCCGAGAACCAGAATCCGTAGGACTTCAATGTCCTCGTTTTGTCGCTCCAGCTGACGAGGGTCCACACCACCCCCCAGCCGATCCAAACCACGGCACCAATGCGCAGCGCATGGCAAATCCAAGCGATGCGCGCACGCAAGGTCGAGGTGGCCAAAGGTGGCGTTTCGAGGTGGGCAACTGCTTCGGACATCCGTCCCCTCCGATTTTGCTGAAGGCCGCAGATCGAACCCAAACCTAAAACATTGGCATGAATATATTCATGTATTACGATAAGAAGAAAATGTGTCACATTAATGATGGGCTTGCCCTCTCCTTAGGTTGGGCGGTACAACCGATCCAATGGCCGGCACGGCCGTGGCCCCATTGTCCACGGACCTGAGACTGCAACGGTCTAGGATTGTGTGCTGCGCTTGAGGATCGACGAGGGGCAGTCAACGCCACGACGAGCTGGGACGCTCAAGCAGGCGTCGAACCGCCTGGCGATCGACCGACGCTGCGGCCCGCTCGAGCCAATCGAGCGGGGTGAGCCCGTTGTCGTCCAGGGCGGTCGGATCGGCGCCGTGATCGAGAAGAACCTTGATGGTCTTCACGAAGCCAGCCTTGGCGGCGTAATGGACTGCCGTGGCGCGCCCACCGTCGGTGCGCTGCCCCGTGAGACGCTTGTCCTCGACGCGCGCGCCGTGACGCAACAGAGCCGCAACAAACTCGGGGTCGTCCTTTCGTCCTTGGTTCCCGGTGCACGAGAGCCCGATCCACGACCCCGATCGATCGACGCCAGCTCCCGCGCCCGCGAGCATCGGTGCAAGTTCGGCATGGAGCACCCAACGACCTGCCCCGATCGATGCTGGGCTTGCGCCGTGTTCGAGAAGCAATTGAACCATCGCCACGTTCTCGCATGCCGCCGCTTCGCGGACGGCCCGCGCCCCACCGAGCAGGGGCGCATTGATTGGGGAGACGGCCGACAGCAGCGCGCGCAACGCATCTACCCGCCCGCCGGCCACGGCATGATGCACGGGCGTGATCTCAAGAGCATCGACTGCAGGATCAATGGCCTGCACCGACCCGCGGCCGATCTCCTTATCGAGACGATCCAGGTCTCCGAGAAATGCATGCGTAAAGATGTCCTCCTTCGCACTGCGCGCCAACAGAAGCGCTTCGATTTTGCGACGTCGTTTGATTCGTGCCGCGCCAAGCGGCGTCAGGAAAATAAGCGGCTTGATCGGCGAAGGCGTGTTCACATTGACCCCAGCATCTAAAAGGAACGCGACGACAGGCTCGCGTCCGCCGAGCACGGCGAGCTGCAGGAGATGCGCGGCATGTGGGGCGGACACGAGTACGTCCGGTGCGGCTTTCACGAGCCGGCGCAGCGCCGCGATATCCCCGCGCCTGGCAACGCTAAGCGACTCGATTGCGGGCTCGTAACGTAGGCACGTCCCGTGCGGTCGCGCGCGCAGCTCCGACGGCGCCTCACCCTCGTTGACCAGTGCCATCGCCAGCATTGAGACTTTATCGTTGATAGCGCAACGCACCACGACGTCCGACACCACCGAGGCAAGCGCAGCGCGGAAATGCGCGAGCCACTGCTCGGCCAAAGCGCGGGTGATAGGCAGCAGATCGTGGCGATGCTTGAGCGGCAGGTACGCACGGTCACTGTAGCAGCTGTCGCCGCCAAGCCACTCGGCAAAGAAACGCTTTTGCCCCTCACGCTCGTTGGTGAGATCGCGGCCAAACAGCGGCCGCAGCGCGGTATCCGCTTCGATGCTGTGGTAGAGCCGGTCGATCAGTGTTTCGAGCGCAGCGCGGCCTCCGATACGGTGCAGGAGATTGCTGCCGCTGAACGGATGGTGCGCCTCGGGGCAGGCAAGAAGGCGACGGTGCTCCATGGGAGTGCTCGAGTCAGATTGGGGAGCTCGAAAAACGAGCTAGCCTCTTCGCCAGCTTCGCATCAAGGTTTTACCCGACGTGTGCCGAAGCGGTTCGCACGAAGCAACCGCACGCAACGACTGTTCGACTGTGTGTCCTCCTCCACACATGCGGCAACTGATCATGATCGTAACATCAGGGTTGCGTGGCCAGGCCAGGCAGAGCCTCATCGAGGAGGGTGGTTGCCGGCTTCGTAGCGAAGCTGCCAGGTTTGTGACATCGCACCTTAGCATGAGAGGCTATGGGAAGACTGAGAGGCTATGGGACCGTGAGACATGCCCAATATTTCGCATTCAAATTTTGTCCACGGTGCTTAGAGCGGTGATGCCTCACTGCGATTTTTTAGGTAGCGTGCCAACATGAAAGCCGTGCACAGATTAGCAACTCTCGACGACGCAAGGCGGCTGTTTGAACTACGACGAAAATCTATCCTTGCACTCGCACCCAAGGGAATGTCGGTCGCACAAGCTGAAATCTGGGCAGCCAATCTGACGGTTGCGGGAATGGAGGGTAAGATTCGTGAGATGGAAATATGGATTGTCGCGCTGAATGACACGGTGGTGGGGTGGGGTGCAGTTCGTGGCGACCAACTGGAGGGGCTATATACGGACCCGGAATTTGCCGGCCAAGGCATTGGAACAGAATTGCTTGGCATGCTCGAAGGGCTGATGCGCGAACGGGGCCTTCCGGCAGTGCGCGCGCACGCAAGCTCCAACGCTGAGGAGTTTTACCTGCGACGTGGTTACCAACCGATCGGTCTTCGAACGCCGGCAGGGGCTCAACCGGTCACCAAACGGCTGTCATAGAACGGTTCAGATTGGTGTTCGGGAAATCGGGACAGACGCCCATCCGTGTCTTGAGGGACCGACCTCCCAGTTGGCCCCGCAGGCGGCGGCAAAGAGTTTGGACCTCTTCGGGCCCGGCACTTTACGCCAAAGCACGCTGCATCGACCTTGCGATAGTCGGTCCGGCGACGGCCGTGCAAAGCCGGCAACGGCTGGCGCGGCGCCCTCAGAGCCGCTGGCCGCAGACGGTGCGCGCCCAGCCTCGAATGTTAACGCTCCCGCTCCCACCCGGCGCCGCTGGCTATCCGCACGCTGCGCGGTGTTGGTTAAGGCGGTGCCGTCCTGGCTCGGGGGGCGGTGGCAACTAAGCCTTAACCCTATTGATGCTCGGCCCGATTTCGCCTTTGCCGGCAGCCACGGCTTGGGGCCACTCTCGCCCCACGATGAAGCAGCGATCCCGTCGCCGGCGCAGCCGTTCCCCTCCGGTCCCTTCCTCTGCAGGGCCGGCGGACGCGCGCGCCGCCGACGCTCACGTCACGCGCAAGGTCCTGCCCCGGCATTGCGCTCAGCTTGGACTGGTGCTGCAGGGCGGCGGCGCGCTCGGCGCTTATCAGGCCGGCGTCTATCAAGCCCTCGCCGAGCACGGCTACATGCCAGATTGGATCGCCGGCATCTCCATTGGCGCCATCAACGGCGCCATCATCGCCGGCAGTCCGGAGCGCCAGCGGGTTGAACGCCTGCGCGCCTTCTGGGAGCGCATCAGCGAGCAGCAGGCGCTAAAGCCGCTGATCGCCGGCGATTGGGCGCGCGGCGTCTTCAACGAATGGAGCGCACTGACGACCGCGGCCACTGGCGTTGCCGGTTTTTTTCGCCCGCGCCTGCCGCCGGTATGGCTGCAGCCCTGGGGCACCGAGGCGGCGCTCAGCTTCTACGACACCCAGCCGCTGCGGCAGACGCTGGAGGAGTTCATCGATTTCGATCTGCTCAATAGTGGGGCGATCAGGCTCAGCATTGGCGCAGCCCACCTTTTACGCGGTGACTCGGTCTATTTCGACACCGCCGAGAAGGATTTCCACCTGGGCCCGGAGCACGTCATGGCGAGCGCGGCGCTGCCGCCCGGCTTTCCGCCGGTAGAAATCGACGGCGAGTATTTCTGGGACGGCGGCGTGCTCTCCAATACCCCGCTCGACCATCTGCTCGACGCGGAGCGCGACCAGAACATGCTGGTGTTCCAGATCGACCTATTCAGCGCCCGTGGCGCAATGCCACGCAACCTGTTTGATGTCTACGAGCGCCACAAGGACATTCTCTATTCCTCGCGTACCCGCAAGAACACCACCGCCTTCCGCCAGGTGCAGGAGCTGCGCCAGTTCGTCGAGCGGCTGCTCAAGAAGCTGCCGGCGGCCAAGACGCGGCAGGCCGACGTCCAGGAGATCGTGCGCAAGCTGAAGATGAGCGAACACGGCGGGCCGAGTGCCTCGATGAGCGTCGTGCACCTGATCTACCGGGAAAAATACTACGAGACGCAGGCCAAGGACTATGAATTCTCCCGCCTATCGATGGAGGAGCACTGGGCGGCGGGACTGTCCGACACCCGACGCACGCTCAAAGGCGAGAAGTGCTGGCTTGAGCCGCCCGCGGACCTGGAAGCGGTACGTACCTTCGACCTCACCCGGGAGCACACCTGAGCAAAAGCGCGCCACCGGCCTGGCCCTTGTCAGGACCACACAAAACCACTAAACAGGCGGCCATCACACACGCGCGCTTCGCGTGCGGCGGATGAAAAGCCCCGCCGACACGCTCCGGTGGCCGGGAACGGTCTCGCTAGGTGCGCGGAGGATCAACCGGAAAATGGAGACGAGCGCCATGGCGCTGCCTGCCTTTAATATGCGCCAGCTTCTGGAAGCTGGCTGCCACTTTGGCCACCAGAGCCATCGCTGGAACCCGAAGATGGCGCCCTTCATCTTCGGCGCCCGCAACAACATCCACATCATCGACCTGGCGCAATCGGTGCCGTTGCTGCACCAGGCACTGCTCAAGGTTAGCGACGTGGTGGCGCAGGGTGGCCGGGTGCTGTTCGTCGGCACCAAGCGGCAAGCCTCGGAGGGCATCGCTGACGCCGCCAAGCGCTGCGCCCAATACTATATTAACCACCGCTGGCTCGGTGGCACGCTGACCAATTGGAAGACGATCTCACAGTCGATCAGGCGGCTGAAGCTGTTGGATGAGATGTTGGTGGGCGACGTCAAGGGACGCACCAAGAAGGAGGTGCTACAACTGACGCGCGACCGTGACTCGCTCAACCGGTCGCTGGGCGGCATCAAGGAGATGGGTGGACTACCCGACCTGCTGTTCGTGATCGACACCAATAAGGAGCAAATCGCCATTGCCGAGGCCAAGAAGCTCGGCATTCCGATCGTCGCCATCGTCGATACCAACTGCGATCCGGACGGCATCGATTTCGTGGTGCCGGGCAACGATGATGCCGGTCGCGCCATCACCCTTTATTGCGATCTGATTGCGCGGGCCGCCATCGACGGCATCGAGCGCGGCCAAACCGGGGCCGGCGTCGATGTCGGCGCCGCCGAGGCGCCGCCGGCCGAGGAGTTGCCTGGCGACAAAGCGCCCCCATTTAAAGGGATCGAGGCGCCGCGCGGCGAGGCCGACGATCTCAAGCGGTTGCCGAACATCAATCCGCGGTTGGAGCAGCGGCTCAACGACATTGGCGTCTACCACTTCTGGCAGATCGCCGATCTCGACGAGCAAGCAACGGCGGGTCTCGACCGTTTGCTCAATCTCAAGGGCCGGATCGAGCGCGATGGTTGGGTCGCGGCCGCCAAGAAGCTGGTTGAAGGGCAGGCAGCCTAAGGCCAGGCCGCTTGCAGGGTCGGCCGGCGCTTTACCATTACGGCCCCGGCCGGCGCTGGCGCGCGCTGCTATGAGGATATGAGCGAGGAACGTATGACAGCTATTTCTGCAGGCCAAGTCAAACAGCTACGCGACAAGACTGGCGCCGGCATGATGGATTGCAAGACCGCCCTTACCGAGACCCAGGGCGACATGGAACAGGCGGTCGATTGGTTGCGCAAAAAGGGCTTGTCGAAAGCCGCCACCAAGGCCGGGCGCGTCGCCGCCGAGGGCCTGGTTGGGGTCAGCGTTGCCGATCAGTCGGGTGCCATCGTCGAGGTCAACTCGGAGACCGACTTCGTCGCCCGCAACGATAAGTTCCAGGACATGGTGCGCCAGATCGGGGCGGTGGCGGCAAAGGCCAATGGCGACCTGTCGAAGCTGCTGGCCACGCCCCTTCCCGGTACCGGCGCCAAGGTCGAGGATTACGTCAAGGACATGGTGGCAACCATCGGCGAGAACATGGCGGTGCGCCGTACGGCAGCGCTGTCGGTGGCCCAGGGCGCGGTCGCCGAGTACGTCCACAACAAGGCCGCCGATGGCCTGGGCAAGATCGGTGTGCTGGTGGCGCTCGAGAGCAAGGGCGAGCCCAAGGCGCTCGCCGCGCTCGGCCGGCAGCTCGCCATGCACGTTGTTGCCGCCAGCCCGGCGGCGGTCTCCGCCGACGAGCTGGATCCGGCCTTGGTCGCCCGAGAGCGCGCCATCTATACCGAGCAGGCAACGCAGAGCGGCAAGTCGGCCGATATCGTCGCCAAGATGGTCGAGGGCCGGTTGCGCAAGGAGTTCTACCAGCAGGTCGTGCTGTTGCAGCAGACCTTCCTCGGTGCCGGCGGCGACGGCAAAGCTACCGTCGAGCAGGTCTTGAAAGACGCCGAGAAACAGCTCGGTGCACCGGTCCGGGTGAGCAAGTTTGTGCGTTATGCCCTGGGCGAGGGTATCGATAAGAAGGAAGAGGACTTCGCCGCGGAGGTCGCCAAGGCCGTGGGCCGCTAGCAGGTGAGCGCTGCCGCGTCGGCCACGGCTGCTGTCGGCAGGGCGCGCGATTTGCGCTCTGGCGGGGGCTCTGTTTAATGTCTTGCCTGCCAAAGCTGGTGCGCCGGCGAGCCGTTGCGCACCGCTGCGGCATCCTGCTCTGGCTCAGATCGTCAAGGGATCTGGTGTGATGACAGCCGGCTCGGCTCCTTCGCTACGCTATCGACGCGTGCTGCTCAAGCTTTCCGGCGAGGCCTTGATCGGCACTGGCGCCTACGGCATCGACATGCGCACGGTGCAGCGCCTAGCGTTCGATATTCGCGCTGCCGTTGCCGCCGGTGCCGAGATCGCCGCGGTCGTCGGCGGCGGCAATATTTTTCGCGGCCTCGCTGGCGTTGCCAAGGGCATGGACCGGGCCACGGGCGACTACATGGGCATGTTGGCGACGGTGATGAACGCGCTCGCTCTGCAGAACGGTCTGGAGCAAGCGGGGGTGCAGGCGCGCGTCCTCTCCGCCATTCCGATGCCGACCATCTGCGAGGCGTTCGTGCGCTCCAAGGCGCTGCACCACCTCGACAATGGCCGCGTCGTGATTTTCGCCGCCGGTACCGGCAATCCCTACTTCACGACCGATACCACGGCGGCGTTGCGCGCCGTCGAAATGAACTGCGAAGTGCTTGCCAAGGCTACACAAGTCGATGGCGTCTACTCGGCCGATCCCAAGCAGGAGCCATCGGCTGTACGTTATGAGCGGCTAACCTATGCCGAGGTGTTGGGCCGGGACTTGCGGGTGATGGACGGGGCCGCCATCGCGCTTGCTCGCGACAACAATCTTCCGGTAATTGTATTTTCGATCGAAGAACCCGGTAATCTGCTCAAACTCCTGCGCGGCGAGGCCCTATCCACGCTGGTCTCGGCCGCGGCATAATGGCTGTCGAGGAGGGCGTTGGAGGCAGAACCCCGCGGGTCGGATGCGCCCGCGAACAGCGGAGGAACGTGTCATGGCTGCCGGAAAATTCGATATTCAGGAGCTCGAACGCCGCATGCGCGGCGCGCTCGACTCACTCAAAAAGGAGTTCGCGGGTCTGCGCACCGGGCGCGCCAGCGTACATTTCCTCGATCCCGTGATGGTGAATGTCTATGGCCAGCGCCTGCCGATCAATCAGGTGGCAACGGTTTCGACGCCGGACGCGCGCACGATCTCGGTGCAGGTTTGGGACCGTGGCCAGGTGAGCGCCGTGGAAAAGGCCATTCGGGAGGCCAACCTCGGCCTCAATCCGGTGGTCGACGGTGCGCTGATCAGGCTGCCGATTCCGGCGCTGACCTCCGAGCGGCGCCAGGAACTCGTCAAGGTCGCCCATAAGTATGCGGAGCATGCCCGCGTTGCTGTGCGCAACGTGCGCCGTGACGGCATGGAGCTGTTGAAGCGCCTCGACAAGGATGGACAGATGAGCGAGGACGACCATCACAAGAATTCGAGCAAAGTACAGGATCTGACCGATAAGCTCATCAAGGAGGTCGACCAGTCGCTGGCCGGCAAGGAAGCCGAGATCAAGCAGGTATGACGGTTGCCCGGTGCAGCGCCCGACCGCAACTGGATGCGAGGCAAAACCGGCCGATCCGGTGCCAGGCGGGGGGGTATGACGCCTGATCCATGAACGAGCAGAATAACAGATCGATCTGGCAGGCGAGCACCGAAGTGCCGCGGCACGTGGCCATCATTATGGACGGTAATGGTCGCTGGGCGAGCGAGCGCGGCCTGCCGCGATCGGAGGGGCATCGCCGCGGCGTCGAGGCCGTGCGGCGCACGGTGCGCGCGGCGATGGAGCTCGGCATCCAGTACCTGACCATTTACAGTTTTTCCTCTGAGAACTGGTCGCGCCCGGCGAGTGAGGTCGACGATCTCATGGGTCTGATGAAACGCTTCATCCGACGCGACCTGGCCGAGCTGCATCGCAACGGCGTACGCGTGAGCGTGATCGGTGAGCGCTCCGGCGTCGATCCTGAGCTGTTGGGCTTGATGGATGAATCGGTGGCGCTGACGTCGCGCAATACCGCGATCAATCTGATGATCGCCTTCAATTATGGCTCGCGCACCGAGATCGCCAAGGCGGCGCGCCGGCTGGCCGGGCGCGTGCTGGCGGGTGCCATCCAGCTTGAGGATATCAGCCCGGAAACCCTGGCCCAGGAGCTCGACACGCAGGGCGTGCCCGATCCCGACCTGCTGATCCGCACCAGCGGCGAGCTGCGGCTCTCCAATTTTCTGCTTTGGCAGTCGGCCTATACCGAGTTCGTGTTCCTCGATGCCTATTGGCCCGAGTTCTCGCGCGAACTGCTCAAGCACGCCATCGACGAGTTCCTGCGCCGGCAGCGCCGCTTTGGCGGTGTCGCCACGCAGTCGACCGGCTAACTGGACGGCAAGGGGCCGAGCCGATGAGCGACCAGAGCGAGCCAAGCGGCGGGGAACCTCCTCCGCGCACCCCCATGGCCTGGCTCGGCCAGGACTTCGGCGTCCGCCTGGCTTCGGCGATCGCCATGGCGGCAATTGCCGCCGGCGCGCTGATCGCCGGCCGCCACCCCTTCGATTTGTTGGTGTTCGTGCTGGCCTTGCTGTTGAGCTGGGAGTGGGCCCGCCTGGTGCATGGTCGTGGTGCGGATCTGGTGATCGCCGTGCACATCGGGGCGACGGCGCTGGCGGTGGGCCTGGCGGCGCTCGATTTCGTCGGATTGGGCCTGTTGACCCTGCCGATCGGCGCCATTCTGGCCACGCTCCTGAGCCTCGGCCGGCATGGCCTATTTGCGGCGCTCGGCGTGTTCTATGCCGGGCTTCCTGCCGTTACCTTGATTTGGTTGCGCTCGGATCCAACCTATGGCCTCCGGGCAGCGGTGTTCGTCATTCTGGTGGTGATTGCCGCCGATACCGGCGCCCTGTTGGCGGGCCGGGGCCTCGGCGGACCCAAGCTGTGGCCCGGAGTTTCCCCCAACAAGACCTGGGCCGGCCTGATCGGCGGCGTCCTGGCTGGCGCCATGGCCGGCGCGCTCATGGTGTTTGCGGTTCCAGGCGGCGCCGCCGCCCGCCTCGGAGCCATGGCTGCGGCGCTCGCCTTTCTGGCGCAAATAGGCGATCTTATGGAATCGGCGATCAAGCGCCGGTTTGGCGCCAAGGATACCAGCCGGCTGATACCCGGCCATGGTGGCATAATGGATCGAGTGGATGGTCTGGTGATCGCGGCGGCAGCCGCCGGATTGGTCGGCTTCTTCCTCAACGTGCATTCGCCGGCACGAGCGCTGCTGATGGGGTATTAGAGGATGCGCGCCAGGGCGCCACTGCCGAACGGGGGGAGGCCGACGCCGGCGCGGGCAGCCGTGCCACAGGCGGCGCAAGCCGACGCGGTCAAAACCGTGAGCGTTCTCGGCGCCACCGGCTCGGTGGGGCAAAGCACGCTCGACCTCATTGGCCGCAACCGCGATCGCTTCGAGGTGGTGGCGCTGACCGCGCGCCACAATGCCGAGCGGCTGGCCGACCTTGCGGTTCGCCACCAAGCCGGGCTCGCCGTGATCGCCGAGGAGGGGCAATAC
>DATFXD010000349.1:0-3516 GCA_035258605.1 Hyphomicrobiaceae bacterium
GGCTTCCCATTGCCGCCCGAGGCGCTAGTGTGGTTGGCGCCCGACGAGGAGGTTTGCCGATGCCGCTACCCGCACAGATCGACACATCGAGCCCCAAGCACTTGCGTGACAAGTACGCCATTATTGGTGTCGGCGAGACCAGCTACACGCGTGGCTCGGGCCGGTCGACGCGGGCGCTTGGCACCTGGGCGGTGCGCAACGCCATCGAGGATGCCGGGCTTCGCGCCGGCGATGTCGATGGCATGCTGTCCTATCAATCGGGAGATTCGACCTTTGCTCCCTTTATCGCGGGGGACCTCGGCATCCGCCTCAATTTCTACATGGATGTGTTCGGCGGCGGCTCCTCGACCGAAGCGCTGATCGGCATGGCGATGGGCGTGATCGAGGCCGGCATGTGCAAAACGGTGGTGATCTTCCGGGCCATGAACGGCTATTCGCAGGTGCGCATCGGCGGCACCGGTGCCCGCTCGGCGGTGCCGGTCACCGGCGACATGCTGCACAGCCGGGCCTACGGCTGGCAAAGCGCCGGCCAGCTCTTCAGCTTTACCTTCATGCGGCACATGTACGACTTTGGCACGACGCCGGCGCAGGTGGCCGCGGTGCGCGCCGCGCACAGTGCGCACGCCTCCAACAATCCCAAGGCCTATTACAAGAAGCGGGTTTCGGTGGAGGACGTGCTGGCGAGCCGCATCATCTGCAAGCCGCTGCATTTGCTCGATTGCTGCGTGGAGACCGACAATGCCACCGCCATCGTCATCTCCAGCGCCGAGCGCGCCCGCGACGGTCGCCATCCCCGCGTGTTGATCCGCGGCGTCGCCGGGCGCGTGTGCAAACCCCGCGCCGACATGCACTACCAGCACGGGCCGATCTCGACGGTTGCCGGCAAATACGCGCGCGAGATCCTGTGGCCCAACGCCGGGGTGGGCCCCGAGGATATCGATGTCACCGGCTCGTACGATGCCTTCACCTTCACCACCATGCTGCAGCTCGAAGACTACGGCTTCTGCAAAAAGGGCGAAGGCGGTCAGTACGTGAGCGACGGCAGCATCCGCCTCGGCGGTCGTCGCCCGAACAACACCAGCGGCGGGCATCTGTGTGAGGGCTACACGCACGGCATGAACATGGTGATCGAGAACGTGCGCCAGTTGCGCCACGACGTCGACGACTCCTGTCCCCTGGGAGCGGATGGCAAGCGCCGCCACAGCTACGACTATCGGGAAGGCGGCTGCCGCCAAGTGGAGCGTTGCGAGGTGAGCGCCAACCTCGGCTGGGCCATGCCCGGCACCGGCTCGGCCATGGTCATGCGGCGGGACTGAGGAGGGTATGATGTCGATTCGAGCCGAATATTTGGGAATGCCGCTCAGCATCGATGAACTTGACGGGGAGAACCTCGCCTTCTTCCAGCACTGCGCGGCGCACGATTTTCACCTGCAGGTGTGCGAGAGCTGCAACTTGCTGCGCTATCCGCCGACCACGGCGTGTCCGTGGTGCATGGGCCAGCGGGCGCGCTGGGTTGCGGTCGAAGGCAAGGGCGCGGTGCACTCCTATACCGAAGTGCACCATGCCATCCAGCCTGCCTTCAAGGCCTCGACCCCCTACCTGGTGCTGCTGGTTGATCTCGATACCCAGAACGGCAAGCCGAGCGCTGAGGAGGCCTTGCGTGTGGTCGGCAATCTGGTGACGCCGGAGGGCAAGCTTGCAGCCGCCGAAGCGGTCGCACGGGTCGGCATCGGCACCCGCGTCAGGATGGTGTTCACCGACGTGGCACCGGGTTTGGCGCTGCCGCAATGGACCATCGACGATAGCGTGGAGCAGCCCAAGCCCTGGCGCTATCCGCAGGACTGAACAGGTGCGTCTCGCCGCACTCAGGCCGGCGGCAGCAGACAGCCCAAGAGATCGCCGGCCAGTTTGCGCAGCAAGGTGAAATAGAGGTTCGGCCCCGGCTCCAGGCGGAAGCCTTCCGGATCGAGGGTGCCGGTGCGCGCCGGCGTGCCCTCGGTCAGATTGTCGATCAGCCGCCGATCGAGCTCCGGCTCGGCAAAGACGCAAATGGCGCCGAGCGCGACGATCTTGCGTCGCAGCTCGGCGAGCCGCTTGCCACTGGGCGGCAGCTCGGGACTGAGGGCGATCGCGCCCACGACCTTGAGCCGGAAGCGGCGCTCGAAATATTGGTAGGCGTCGTGCGCCACCACGTAGGGTTTGTCGGCAAGCGGCGCCAGCGCGGTCTCAAGCTCGGTGGCAAGCGCATCGAGCCGGGCGTTGAGCTGGGCGGCATTGGCGTTAAAGCGCGGCGCATCGGCGGGATCCCGGGCGGCCAGCACCTCGGCGATGCGCGCCACCATCGCCTTGGCATTGTTGGGATCGAGCCAGATGTGGCCGTCGAGCAGGGCCTGCGCATGGCTATGGCCGTGCCCGCCGCGGCTGCCGCTCGGCG
Source organism: Hyphomicrobiaceae bacterium (assembly GCA_035258605.1). Taxonomy (GTDB): domain Bacteria; phylum Pseudomonadota; class Alphaproteobacteria; order Rhizobiales; family Hyphomicrobiaceae; genus AWTP1-13. Next base: position 2,435 of record DATFXD010000349.1, read on the forward strand.
CCTCGAAGTCGGGTCCGGTGCGGCGCTCGAAGGCGACCACGCCTGGGGCCTCGAGCAGGGTTACGAACTCGGCGCCTGGTGGCAACATGCGGCCGATGGTGGTGGAAAACGGCTCGGTGGCGGCCGCCGTGCGGAACAAAATGTCGGCGCCACTGATGGCACTGACGTCCGAGGGCTTCAAGGCATAGACGTGTGGGGAGGTGGTGCCCTTGACCAAGAGCTCGGGGGCGCCAACGCCCGCCATCACCGCGGCAACCAGCGCATGGATCGGCTTGATGGTAACGACGACCCGGGGCGCCGCCCACGCGCGTTCGGCACCGGCGCACAGAGCCAGGACCGCCAGCACCGCCAACGTCGCGCGCCACCGCATCGAGCACTATGCCTTTTTCGATTTGCCTCACCGGGAGCCTACGCTATGTTATAGCATAACATATAGCAAGGCTGCCGATCGGGGGTGGCCGGTGGCGCTCTTCTCGCCCTCATTGTGTGGTGGACTGCGGACCGCTATGGGATTGGCGATCATTGGAAAGGACGTACGCGATGCCGAGAAACCCCGCGGGGGCACTGGCCCTGATCGCTGGCTTGGCCGTCATCGGCGCGGGGCTCGCAACGCCGGCTTTGGCACACCCTCACGTTTGGATCGTCGTCGAAACCACGCTGATCTACGACAAGGGCGCCTTCACCGGGCTCAGCCACAAATGGACCTTTGATGATGCCTACACGCGGATGGCGATCGAGGGGCTCGATAAGAACAACGACGGCAAATACGACCGCGAGGAGCTCGCCGAGCTGGCCAAGGTGAATATCGAGGGCCTCAAAGACTTCAGCTATTTCACCACGGCCGCGGTTGCGGGGCAGGAGGTCAAGTTCGGCGTGCCGACCGATTACTGGCTCGAGTACAAGGATAAGCTGTTGTCGCTCAATTTTACCTTGCCGTTTGCCGAGCCGGTCTCGGCCGACGCCAAGGGGCTCACCTATATCGTGCAGGACCCGAGCTTCTTCATCGCCTTCGACCTTGCCAAGACCGACCCGGCCAAGCTTGGGCCGGGGGCGCCGCCGCAATGCAAGATCAGGCTCGCCAG
>DATFXD010000350.1:0-5689 GCA_035258605.1 Hyphomicrobiaceae bacterium
GGTCGATCGGGCATAGCCCTCGGCGGCGTGCACCGCCCCGCCCTCCTGGCGCACCAGCACGTGCTTGACCTTCTCCTGCTGGAACAATTCGTCATAGATCGGCAGTACCGCGCCACCCGGGTAGCCGAACACGTGCTCGACACCCTGGTCGGCAAGCGCGCGAATGACCATTTCGGCGCCGGACATTTTCAAAGCCATGCTGGGCTCCCTTACGCGCCACCCGGGGGATGGGGCGGCCCGCGCATTGATAGAAGGCGGCACCGGGACCGGTCAACCGCTAACGTTCAATGAATGCGAAGATCTCGCGCAAGCTTCTTTGCATTTCTTCCATTTTGACGGGCCTCCACGCAATCATATTGCGCCGAAACCAAGTCAGCTGGCGTTTGGCATACTGCCGGGTTTCCAGCTTGGCGGCGTTGGCGGCCGCCTCGAGGTCGATCTTTCCCGCCAGATGGGCGATCAGCGGCGCCACCCCGAGGGCGCGCATGATCGGCAGCTCGCCGGATAACCCGAGCGCCCGCAAGTGGCTCACCTCCGCCAGCGCGCCATCGCCGAGCATGGCCTCGAAGCGGCGAGCGATGGCGGCGGCGTGCTGCGTGGCCTCGGGCAGCAGCAACAGGCGCCGGGCGTCGGCCAGCCCCGGCGCCGGGCTGCCCGGCTGGCGCTGCCAGTCGGCAAGCGAACGGCCGGTCGTCTCCAACACCTCGAGCGCGCGCACGATGCGCTGCGGATCGGTCGGGAGGAGCCGCTCGGCCATCACCGGGTCGCGCGCGGTCAAATGGGCGTGGAGCTCGCGGGGTGTCAGGCGGGCGGCGGCTTGGCGCCAATGGCTGCGCACCTCGGGATCGGCGGCGGGGATCGGCGACAGGCCGGTCAACAGGGCGCGGAAATAAAGGCCGGTACCGCCGACGATGATCGGCACCCGGCCCCTGCTCCGCGCCTCGGCCAGCGCCGCCGCCGCATCGTTGGCATAGCGGCCGGCCGAATAGGCCTCCGCGCCGCTGACGAAGCCGTAGAGGGCATGCGGCAGGCGTGCCGCCTCGGTCGGGCTCGGCCGTGCCGTCAGAATGGCAAGCTCGCGGTAGACCTGCATGCTGTCGGCGTTGATGATGACGCCGTCGAGGCGCTCGGCCAGCGCCATCGCCACCTGGGACTTGCCGCTGGCGGTCGGCCCAGCAATAACGATGGCAGGGTGTTGAGCGTGCGGCGCCATCGGTCAGTTAGGCCGCAGTCGGCGGCGCAAATCAACAGCCGCCCGACCAGCAACGCGCCGCACCGGTGCGCATCCGCCGCGAGGCCAACGATGCCCGAGAGCATCAGCTATGCCGTGGTCTTGACCGGACCCGCCGCGGTTAGCGCCGTCGATGCCGCCGTCGTCGCCGCGGCGATCAGAGCGCTTGACCCGGCGACCATCCTGGAGGCCGGCGCCCTCGCTGACGGGGTGGCCTGGCAGGCCCTGATCCGCCCGCTGCCGGCGGGGGCGCTGGACGAGCTCCGTGCCCGTCTCGCCGCCGCCGTGGCACCGCGACCAATCGACGTCAATATCGTTGCCGGCGATCCGCACCAGCGGCGCAAGCGGTTGCTGGTCGCCGACATGGAATCGACCATCATCGAGCAGGAATGTTTGGACGAGCTGGCGCGCTACGCCGGTTGCAGCGATCGTATCGCTGCCATCACCGCCAGCGCCATGCGCGGCGAGCGAGCGTTCGAGGCCGCCCTTGAGGAGCGCGTCGCCCTGATCGGCGGGCTCGATGCCAAGGTGCTCGACACCATCTATGACGCGGTGACCTTGATGCCCGGAGCCGAGACCTTGGTGGCCACCATGCGCCGCCATGGCGCCTACTGCGCCTTGGTGACGGGGGGCTTTAGCACGTTCAGCGAGCGCATTGCCGACCGGCTCGGCTTCGACAGTCAACAGGCCAACACGCTCGAGATCAGCGGTGGCAAGCTGGCGGGCAAGGTGCGCCCGCCGATCCTGGGCCGCGAAGCCAAGCTCGACGCCCTCAACCGCCTGCGGCGCCAACTCAACCTCGAGCGCGGCGAGACCTTGGCGGTTGGCGATGGGGCCAACGATCTCGCCATGATCGCGGCCGCGGGCCTTGGCGTCGCCTATCGCGCCAAACCGATCGTGGCGGCGGCCGCGCCGGTGCGGATCGATCACGGCGATCTTTCGGCGCTGCTTTATCTCCAGGGCTACCGCCGCGCCGAATTCGCCTAAGGCGATTTGCGCCGCGCCGCCGCCTTCGCCCCGGCGCGGCCAGTGGGGCCAGCCAGCCGCTTCAAGCGCCACACGGTGCGCAACCGCAGCCGTTTCCCGGCCGCGGCCACGCCGTCGGCTATGGCGGCGCCGAGGGCCAGCCCCCGGGGACGGAGCCGGCGCAAAAGCCCCGCCGCCAGGCGGCGGCCGCGCTCCTTCCACAAGCGTCCGAGCCGCCACGCCCAGGAGGCGCGCACGCGCTCGGTCAAGGCCTCCTTCCACGGCATCGCCGTGTCGTAACTCCAGGCAAACCAGCCGATCTGCATCAGCGCCGGCTGCGTCAGCGCGAACAGCCGTGCGATCAGCGCGGTGGCAACGATCTTGGCGGCGACGAACAGCCCACTGGCGAGCAGCAGCCGACCGTTGGCGATCAGGAGCAAGGCCACGAATTTGAGCGGCAGCAGCAGCAAGGTCGGCAGCACAAACGCCGCCAGCGCCGCATAGGGCGGAAGTCGGGCGATGCTGGCTTCGACCCGCGCCCACGGCTGCCAGCGCGCCAACCGGCCGATGCCGTCGGCCAGCGGCCGCCAACCCCACTCTTCGAACACGATAATGAGGGCGAGCAGGGTCTCAAACGCAGTGGCAAACAGCGCTCGCGTCAGCCGCCAGGCGCCGCGCGCCAGCCGCGCCAGCTGGCCCTCGCAAGTGGGCGGCGCGCCGGCCGCGCCGTCGGCCTGGCGCCGCGGCCTTTGCACCTTGCGCCAGGGCTGGCCCGTGTCGCGCTCACCTGCCACGTCGACCGCTCAAAGCTCCCTCCTCCGCCGCAATCGCGGCGCATGCCTGTTGCGCGCGCCAGCACAGCGCCCACGTGGTGGGCGGCGGCACCCAATAACGATGGCCACCCGCCGCGCCACCGGAAAACCCGCCGGACCTCAGCTCGCCGGCGGCAAACCATCGATGTCCGCCGGCTCGGCGGCGGGGCGGCCGGGCTCCGCGGTCCCGCTCAAGCGTCCGTTGCGGATCCGCTCGCCCTCCTGCGCCAGCGCCTCGGCCAGTTCCTCGCGGGCCCGGTCGGCCTGGCGCTGCCGGTTCCAAAGGCTGGCATAAAGCCCGCCTTGGGCCAAGAGCTCCGCGTGCGTGCCTTGTTCGACCAGCCGACCGGCATCCAGCACCAGAATGCTCCCGGCGCCGATGATGGTCGACAAACGATGCGCGATCACGAGCGTGGTGCGGTTCCGCGATACCTCATCAAGGGCGTCCTGGATCTCCTTTTCGGTGTGACTGTCGAGCGCGCTGGTGGCCTCGTCGAGGATCAGGATCGGCGGCCCCTTGAGGATGGTCCTGGCGATGGCCACCCGCTGCTTTTCGCCGCCGGAGAGCTTCAATCCGCGTTCGCCGACCATGGTCTGGTAGCCATCGGGTAGCGCCTGTACGAACGCGTCGATCTGGGCCATGGCCGCGGCCTTGCGCACGTCCTCGAAGCTGGCATCCGGCCGACCGTACTCAATGTTGTAAAGAACAGTGTCGTTGAACAGCACGGTGTCTTGCGGCACCACCCCGATCGCCGCCCGCAGCGAAGCCTGGGTGACGTCGCGGATGTCCTGTCCGTCGATGGTGACGCGCCCGCCGCTGACATCGTAGAACCGCAACAGGATGCGGGAGATGGTCGATTTGCCGGCGCCGGAGGGCCCGACGATCGCCACCATTTGACCGGCCGGTACCTCAAACGACAAGCCTTCCAAGATCGTCCGCTCGGGATCGTAGGCGAACTTGACGTTCTCGAAGCGGATGGTGCCGCCCGTCACCTTGAGCGCTTGGGCATCGGCGCGATCGCTCACTTCCGGCACCACCCCCAGCACGTCCAGCATGCGTTCGATGTCGATCAACGATTGCTTGATCTCGCGGTACACCATGCCCATGAAGTTGAGCGGGATGAACAGTTGCAGCATCAGCGCATTGACCATGACGAAGTGGCCAACCGTCTTGTCGCCGGCGGCGATGTCGGCGACGGCCATCAGCATGCACACCGTCAGCGCGGCGACGAAGATCATGGCCTGGCCGGTGTTGAGGACGGCCAACGAGCCATAGCTCTTGATGCTCGCCTGCTCGTAGAGCGCGACCGCCTTGTCGTAGCGCCTGGTTTCACGGTCCTCGGCGCCGAAGTACTTGACCGTCTCGTAATTCAACAGGCTGTCGATCGCCTTGGTGTTGGCGTCCGTGTCACTCTCGTTCATGGTACGCCGGATCTGGATACGCCAGTTGGTGGCGCGCACGGTGAACAACAAGTAGAGCGCGATCATGGCCACCACCGCCGCCGCATAGCGCCAGTCGAACTCGTAGATCAACACTCCCACCACCAGCGCAAATTCGACCAGGGTCGGCACGAACGTCATCAAAGTCATGCGGGTGATGTTCTCGATGCCGGCACGACCCCGCTCGAGCACACGCGTCAGACCACCGGTCTTGCGTTCCAGGTGAAAGCGCAGCGAAAGCTGGTGCATATGCTGGAAGGTGTTGAGCGCCAGCTTGCGCACCGCGTGCAGCGCGACTTTGGCGAACATACCTTCGCGCACCTGCACCAATAAGGTCATGGCGATGCGCGTCAGCGCGTAGATCAAGGTTGCCAACGCCGGTGCACCGACGAGCCAGCTCCAGGTCTGATCCGGCGGCAGCCGACCGCCCGCCACCACCACCAAGGCATCCGTCGCCCACTTGAACGCGAACGGCATGCTGACGGTGACGATCTTGGCCAACAGCATCAGCAGCAGCGAAACGATGACGGTTGCTTGCAGGTCGGGACGATCCGACGGCCACACGTAGGGAGCAAGACTGCGCAGCACCCGCCATTGCTCCGCGCCGCGATCAGGCGGTGACTTGGTTTTGCCCGCGCCGGCCGCCGCGGAGCCAATCTCGATGAGCGTTCGCTGCATGATCCCGCTTTACTGCCGGCGGCCGCGCTTGTCGATGGCATGGCTGTGCCGGCCGGATGCTGCACCGCAACCCGCGCCGCGGATTGGCGGCCTGCGATCGAGCCCGGATGGCTGGCAAACGTCGCGCCGCCCGCAGACAGATTGTTTCAGGATTTCTGCCGCGGCCGCGGCAGGTAGAGGCGCTGGCCGGGCAGGATCCAGTCGGGACCGCGCGGCAGCCGCCCGTGGTTGGCGGCGTAAATTCGCACGTAGCGCCGGCCCGAACCGTAGTGGCGTTCGGCGATCGCCCACAAGCTGTCGCCTGGCTTGACCACGTACCATCCGGGAAGGCGAACGCTGTGGCTGTGCGCGGCGGGCGGGCGCTTACCGGTACGGGCGTGCCGTGACTTGGTCGGCCGGCCCTTGGCAATTTCAGACCTGCGGCGCAGGGTTGGAACGGCAGCGTGCGCCGCGGCGATCGCTGCGGGTTCCGTTGTGGCCTCGGGCGCTGCCGGCGATGGCACGGGCGGCCCTGCCGCCACCGCCCGGCTGGTGGTCGCGGTCGCGGCAGTCGCATCTTCCG
>DATFXD010000351.1:0-2717 GCA_035258605.1 Hyphomicrobiaceae bacterium
GCCGCGCTGCGCTATCTCATGTTCGCGCTCCTGGGCTCGGTGCTCTATCTGGCCGGCACAGCGCTGCTCTACGGCAGCTATGGCACCCTCGATATCATCCTGCTGTCCCACCGGGTGCAGGCAGAGCCCGCGATCCTGGTCGCAGCCGCCCTGATGACGGTGGGACTCCTCGCCAAGACGGCGCTTGTCCCGCTGCACCTCTGGCTGCCGCCCGCCCATGCCGGCGCGCCGGCCGCCGCCAGAGCGGTACTGTCGGCGCTGGTGGTCAAAGGCTCCTTCTTCATCGTCGTGCGGCTGTGGTTCGACGTGTTTGTGCAGCTGCCGAGCTTTGCGCTGGCGCAGCTGCTCGCAATGCTGGGCGCGGCAGCGATCGTGTTCGGCAGCGTCGTTGCGCTGAGACAGGAGCGATTGAAGCTGTTGATTGCCTATTCGACGCTGGCGCAGATCGGCTACCTCTTCCTCATGTTTCCGCTCGCCTTCGCCACCGGCTCGGCACGGCTCGAAAGCGGCGGTGCGCTGGCCAGTGGCATCCTGCAGGCGATGTCGCACGCCACTGCGAAGGCCGCCATGTTCATGACGGCCGGACTGTTTTACGCCGCACTGGGCCACGACCGCATCGCGGGGCTGGGAGGCGTCGGGCGGGCGCGGCCCATCAGCGTGCTCGCCTTCGCGCTGGCCGGGGTCGCGCTGATCGGCGTGCCGCCCAGCGGCGCCTCCCTCGCGAAGGACTTGTTGCTGCAGGCAGCGGCCGAGACCGCGCAATGGTGGTGGACCGTGGTGGTCCACGCGGGCGGGATCTTGACGAGCAGCTACGTCCAGCTGGTGCTCGCCCACGCGCTGGCGCCCGCCGACGCGCCGATCACATTGCATGTGCCGGCCGCGCGCGTTCGGGAAGGGTCTGCGCTGGTGCTCGCGCTGTGTTCGCTGCTGCTCGGGCTGTTCCCTTGGCAAGGGTATCTTCCCGTTGCGCAAGGCGCCGCACCGGCTCCGCCGGCGCTCAAGGCGTTCTCGTCGAGCCTCTGGCCAGTGCTCGGTGGCGTCGCGCTGGCGGTCCTGCCGCTGGGGCGAGCGCTTCGCTCTCCTTCGCGTGGGCAAAGCCGTCGGCGCAACAGTCGGCCGCGCGCGGCGCGCGGCGCTTCCCGCGGCCGGCGTTGTCGAACGAATGGACGGCATGCTCCAGCGATGGCCGGCGGCGGGCCTTGCCCTTTTGGCGATGACGCTCCTCTTCGGCGCCGCCCTCTTGCCGGTGGCACGGTGAAAGGCGAGCTGCGACCGGCGAGGCGAGCTCTGCCGGGGCCACGCGGCCGCCGCGCCGCCGAGCAGCGTGATGAACTCGCGCCGCTTCATCGCTGCAATCATTCGATCACCTCGTCGGCGAGCAATTGCAGCGCGTTTGGGCACTTCGAGGCCGAGCGCTCTGGCCGTTTGCAGGTTGATGACGAACTCGAATTTGGTCGCCTGCAAGACCGGCAGGTCGGCGGGATTGGCACCCTTGAGGATTTGACCGGTGTAGACTCCGACCTGACGAAACATATCGAAATTATCAGTCCCATAGCTCATCAGCCCACCGGCTTCGACATCCTCGCGAAAGGGATAGGCCACGGGAATCCCGTGGCGCGCCGCGAGCGTCGCAAATTGGACCCGCCGGCTGCCGAAGAACGCGTCGCCAGTAACGAACAGGGCATCGGCCCGGTCGCGCGCGAGCGTGGCGAAGGCCGCCTCGATTTCCCGGCTGGTGCTCGCTTCGAGGACCTGAATTTGCAGTCCGAGGGCGCGGGCAGCTTCCGGTATGTCTCCTAACACCAGCTCGGTAATCACACGATTGGTCGGATTGACCAGCACGGCAATCCGAAAGGCCTTGGGCACCAGATCATGCAAGAGCCCCAGCCGCTTGGCCACGATCTCCGAGACGAAAATATTTACGCCGGTCGCGTTGCCGCCCGGTTGGGCAAGGCTGGCGACAAGACCAAGCTTGACCGGGTCTCCGCCGACGCCGAAGACGATCGGGATCGTTGTGGTCGCAGCTTTGGCCGCCTGAGCGCCAGCGGTGACGCCCGGCGTAGCGATAACGGCGACGCGACGGCGAACGAGGTCAGCCATGAGCGACGGCAAGCGATTGTATTGCCCCTCCAGCCAGTGGTACTCGACCATCGCGTTCTGGCCTTCGACGTAGCCGGTTTCGTTGAGGCCTTTACGGAATGCAGCGACGGGGCGCGCCGAGGCATCGGCCGACCGACCGCTGACCAAGCCAACGACCGGCACTGCCTGCTGCTGCGCGTGTGCCGCGAGCGGCCACGCGGCCGCACCGCCACCGAGCATGGCTAAGAATTTTCGTCGTCGGATGTGGCTTGCCATGTGACCCTCCGGTTGGGGGTCATTCATGCAATGGAGGGATGATACCACGCTTCCATCGCGCGGTCTGCGACTAGATAGGCAAGTCGACTGAATGCCTTCCGACTGACCGCTTGGGGTCGAGCAGGTAGCAATTCGCCCCGGTCCAGAGTTCCGTTCGCCGAGGACACCTGATGCTCACGCCTCCTTTCTATCACCTCGTCGGCACCCGGCATTCGCCGAACGAATTTTATGGAAGATTTGTCGGGATGCCCGGATCAATCTGCTTTGACGCCCGCGAACTTCACCACCTTGCCCCACTTTTCGGTTTCCTCGGCAATGAGCCTCCCAAAGTCGGCGGGTGAGCCAGCGAGCAAGCTGCCGCC
>DATFXD010000352.1:0-5688 GCA_035258605.1 Hyphomicrobiaceae bacterium
ACATCCGGCGCGGGCAAAGCCTGGTGGTGTGGGCAATCCGCGAGGGGCGCCAGGCCGCCCACGCCATCGACAGCCTGCTCATGGGCCGCAGCGACCTGGCGCGCTAAAGGGCAAGAATCTTGAGGCCGGCCACCCTCTTGATCTGGCCAGCGCCAGCCCCACGTGCTGAGATGCAGCGTGTCCGTTCTCACGAGGCAGGGTACGCCATGAACGCTCCGGTCGAGGTGCATTTCCATGGGATCCAGAAGAGTGAGGCCATCGAGCGGCGGGTGCGGGACAAGGTCGCCAAGCTCGAGAAGCACTGCGGTCGCATGACCAGCTGTCGCGTGGTGCTCGAGGCCAGCCAGCGCAATGCGCAAAAGCCCAAGGTCTACACCATCAAGATCGAGATCGACATTCCGCGCCACCGGCCCGTGGTCGTGAGCCACGAGCGGATCGGCAGCCACGCCAGCGAGGAGCTGTCGATGGCGCTGCGCGACGCCTTCGAGGCGGCGTTGCGCAAGATGGAGGGCATGGCGGCCCGGCGTGGCCAGCGCACCAAGCTTGAGCGTGGCCGCCGACGCCCAAGCAGCATCGCGCGCCGGTTGGTGCCGGCGTAAACCACCCGCAGCGTCGCATGTCCCCGTTGCCGCGGCCGTCAGCTGCGCGGCGCGGCCGGCGGCTTGGCCGAGGTCGGGCGCGGCCGCCGCACCGGTGCCGGCTCGGGGAGTTCCGGGTCGACCCGCGGCCAACCGAAATCGTCGGCACGTCCGGGCTTGGGTTGCAGCCGCTCGCCCTTGATCAGCACATGATAGTAGGGGGCTTGGCTCGGGGCTTGCCGACGGCTCGCCCCCGAGCCGCTGGCGGTCGGTGTGATCGAGCTCAACACCACGAGCCCGCCGCCGATGTCGTCGGCGACGACGTCGCCCATCTGCGAGGGCCGTTCCGTTGACTGGTTGCGGGTGACGAGGGCCACCACCGCTGAGGGAATGGCGGGCCGCGGCAGATCGAGGGTGAAGGCCTCCTCACGTCCGGCGGCACCGACGCTCTTGAGGGTAATGCGACCATTCTCAGCCTTCTGGTCGAGTGGGCTTTCGGTTGCCGTCGTCGATGCCGCTCCCCCGGGCGACGGCGCCGGCTTGGCCTCGCCGTCCTCGGCCTTGGCGGTGCCGGCGTCGGGCGCGGTGGCTGGGCGCGGCTTTAGCGCACTGATGCGCTCCTGCTCGCTCTCGCTGCCGGCGAGCGGGATCGATCGTTCCTTGCGCGCCTGCGACAGGTCGCGCTTGATTTCCTGCTCAACAAACAGGGCGAGCTTGCGATTGCCAGCGTGCGTGAATTGCACGCCATCGGCCTCCCGCAACAGGCGCTGCCGGCCTGTAATGTCGGGTCCGTAGGCGGAGTAGTTGCCGGATTCATCGGCGAATTGCGCCTGCACGTCGATGAACTTGATGCCGTTGAGATAGGCCTTGTCGCGCACGATATCGTTCATCATCTGCGCCGGGTCGTTGACCTCGAACCGGCGCATGATCGGCTGGCTTACCCAGTAGACCGCCACGTTGCGGCGCTTCAAGATCTTGATGAAGCGATCGACCCGACGTCCGTACTCTTCGCGCCACTCCGGCGATCCGAGCACCAAGCGCTCGCGCGCATCCTGCCGGATGGCGATGCGGTCGCCGATGCCGATCATGATCACGCCAATCTGAAGGGGCTCGCGCGAGGCTTCCTCGGTGCGCATTTCGCTGTCGAAATCCGCCCGCGCGATGCCGGCCAGGGGACGATGCTTGCGCGCCACCTGCATGCGGCGGTCGCCGGCAAAGGCTTCGCCCAAACCGTCGATCAAGCCTTCGGCGAAAGCATCGCCATAGACCTGGAGTTTATAGGTATCGCCTTCCGGAAACGGGGTGAGATAGCTCGTCCCCGATGGGGCATCCTGCGCCACCGCCGGTGCCCAGCACCCGATCAGGGTGAGTGCCAATAGGACCGCCAGCGCTCTGAGAATTCGGGGCATGGTTGGTGCTTGGGGCCCGACTACGCTCGCACGCAAGGTTTGGTCCACGCTGGTTAACGGCAGATTAAGGTGTTTCGGTTCGGCAGCGGCGCCGGCCACAGCCTTCTGTCCTGCGGCTCACCCTACCCGAAGCGAAGGCCAAAACTCTGGCCGGCAGCATGCGTGAGTTCGCCCGCCACCGCAAGGGCAGCAGGCTGCTCCCCGGCCATGGCAACACCGTGACCCCCAGAACGATCAAGGCTGTGGCGCCAAAAGCGCCGACGGGGCGCCAGGCGGGTGGCCAAGCGGCGACCTTCCGGGCCCTAATTTTTGCGCTCGATGGGTGTCACCGGCGGCATCGTACCGGCCGCCGAGGCCTTAAGCTGGGGGTTGGCGCGCAAATGCTTGACCACCGCTTCCGACGGCCAACAGTCGACCCTGAGGCTGTTCGCCTTCTGGTAGACACCGATCAGCGCCCGCGTGTTCATGCCGGCCTTGCCGTCGATTTTGGCAATGTCATAGCCCAAGCGCTTGAGGCCGGTCTGGATCTCCTGAATGCCGGTTGCCGACAGTTGCTTGACGTCGGCCCACGGCGTCTGGAAGGCCTCGCCACCGCCGATGCGATCGCCGAGGCTGCCGACGAACAGCGCATAAAGGTCCGACATGTTGTAGGCCTTGATCACCAGGAAATTGTCGAGCGCCAGAAACGCCGGTCCGAGCGCGCCGGCGGGGGTCAACAGGAAGGCCGGCCATGCCATCGCCTCCGGCGGGAACTCACCGCTGGCGCGGGTGACGCCGAGCGTCACCCAGTCCTTGAGCGGCCGACGGTTGTCGGGACCCTCCAACACACAGGAAACGTCGCGGGGAAGCCGCACTTCAAAGCCCCAGCCCTGGCCGGGGATCCAGCCCTTGGCGCGCAGTTGATTGGCGGCCGAGGCCAGCGCGTCCGGCGTCGAGGTCCAAATGTCCTTGCGGCCGTCGCCGTCGAGATCATAGGCCAAGCTATAGTATTCGGAGGGCATGAACTGCGTGAGCCCCATGGCGCCGGCCCAAGACCCGGTCAGGGTCTCGCGCGTTCGCACCCCATCTTCGAGCATTTTGAGGGCGAACAGTAGTTCGGTGCGGAACATCTCCTTGCGGCGCCCGAGGTAGGCCTGGGTGGCGAGGGCCTTGATCACGTAGTAGTTGGACCGGTGACTGCCAAAGGCGGTTTCGCGGCCCCAAATCGCCAGCACGAACTGGCGCCCCACGCCCAACTCCGTTTCGATCTTGCCGAGGGCAGCCTCGTTGACCTTGAGCAGCGACCTGCCTTGCGTCGCAAGCCGCGCCAGATAGTCGGCATCGAGGTATTGCGCCGGCGTGCGCGTAAACTCTGCCTGACCCTTGACCTCCTGCCCCGGCAACAGCAGATCGGGCAGCGATCGGTCGGGCTCGACGCCGGCCAGCGCCTTGTCGAAGGTGGCGCGCGAGATGCCCATGGCTTGCGCCTCCGGCCACAGCTCGGCCAGGAAGGTGCGAAATCCCTCGTCGGCCGCCGCCAGCCGCGCCGGGCCGACGAGCGCCGCGGCGATGGCAGCCGCAACCACAATGGCCGCCGCCAGCGTGCGCCGCCATCCGATCCTGTGCGTCACAATCTGAGGCCCTATACCCACACCTTGGCTCCCCCTTAAGCTCTTGGGCAAACCCGCGCTGCCAGTGCGTTCAGTGGGCTGCCGCGACGGCGTTTCCAAGGCGGTGCCGCCGCCGATCCCCGCCCCGTCAAGTCGCCGCCGGCAGTCGATCCTCCCAGGTGAGCGCCTGCCGGACGATGGTCTCTAGGTCGTCATAGGCCGGCCCCCAGTCGAGAACGGCGCGGATTTTTTCCGAATTGGCCACGATCTGGGCGGCATCGCCGGGCCGGCGCGGGCCAAGGCGGATCTCGAACGGGCGCCGCGCCACCCGCTTTATGGTCTCCACCACCTCCAGCACGGAAAAACCCCGCCCGTAGCCGCAATTGAAGGTATCGCTGGCGCCGCCCGCCCGCAAATAGGCCAAGGCGGCGCTGTGCGCCCGTGCCAGGTCGCTCACCTGGATATAGTCGCGCACACAGGTGCCATCGGCGGTGGCATAGTCGTTGCCAAACACCTCAAGATGCGAGCGCTTGCCGAGTGCCGCCTCGCAGGCGACCTTGATCAGATGGGTGGCGCGGCGCGTCGATTGCCCGGAGCGGCCGGCCGGGTCGGCGCCGGCAACGTTGAAGTAGCGCAGCACCACATAGCTGAGGTCGTGCGCGCGGCCGGCATCCGCCAGCATCATCTCGGTCATCAGCTTGGAGGTGCCGTAGGGCGAGAGCGGCTTGAGCGGCGCGGTCTCCGCGACCGGTTCGCTGCCCGGCATGCCATAGACGGCGGCGGTCGACGAAAAGATGAAATGCCGGACCCCGGTTTTGACGGCGGTCTCGATCAGGGCACGGGATTTCACGGTATTGTTGAGATAATAGGCCAACGGATCGGCGACCGAGTCCGGGACCACGACGGAGCCGGCGAAATGCAAGATCGCCTCGACCTTGAGCTCCTCGATCAGCCGCCGCAGCAGCGCTTGATCGGCGATATCGCCGCGCACAAAGGTGGCGCTCGCCGGCACGGCGGCGGCAACGCCGGTCGAGAGATCGTCAACGACGACGACTTCGATGCCGGCATCCAGCAGCTCCAACGTCATGTGGCTGCCGATATATCCCGCACCCCCGGTGACAAGCGCGCGCATCGCTTCAGGTCCTAGCTCGCCGGTGGTTCACCCGGGGTTGTGGCGGCGGCGCGGGCTCCCAGATTGTTGCGGATAGGCTAGAGTGGCCGCCCCCTCGTCCATAACCCACCGTAGATTGAGAAAACAAGCATGAACAAAGTCTCAAAGCGCATTCGTAAAGCTGTGTTTCCGGTTGCCGGCCTCGGCACGCGATTTCTGCCGGCCAGCAAGGCGATCCCGAAGGAAATGCTAACCATCGTCGATCGTCCGATTATTCAGCACGTGGTGGAGGAAGCAAGGAGCGCCGGCATTGAGCACTTCATTTTTGTGACCGGCCGCAACAAGGGAGCAATCGAGGATCACTTTGATAGTCAGTACGAGTTGGAAGCGACCCTGGCGGCGCGCGGCAAGACGGCAGAGCTCGAGGCACTGCAGCGCGAGCTGTTGGGTGCTGGCCAAACCAGCTTCACACGCCAGCAGGCGCCACTCGGGCTCGGGCACGCGGTGTGGTGTGCGCGCGAGATCGTCGGCGCGGAGGCGTTCGCGCTCCTGCTGCCGGATGTCATCCACCATGCCAGCCGGTCCTGCATCGGCGAGATGATGGAGGCTTACGCCGCCAATCCCGGCAACTACATTGCGGTGGCGCCGGTGCCTGACAACGAGACGCATCAGTATGGCATCGTCGGGGTCGAGAATAAGAACGCCAAGGTGTCGCGCGTCACCGCTATGGTGGAAAAGCCGAAACCGGGCCAGGCGCCGTCGAACCTGCACATTTCTGGACGCTACATTTTGGAGCCGTCGATTTTCGAGATCCTTAGCCGCGGTGAGACAGGAGCCGGGGGCGAAATCCAGATCACCGACGCGATGCGGGCGCTCGCCGCGCGCGAACCGTTCTTCGCCACCCGCTTTGACGGCGTCATCTACGACTGCGGCACCAAGTTCGGTTTTCTCATGGCCAACGTGGCGCTGGCGCTCGAGCGCCGTGATCTGGCGCCGAAGCT
>DATFXD010000353.1:0-3712 GCA_035258605.1 Hyphomicrobiaceae bacterium
CAGCTCGGCGCCCGCCGGTCCCGGCGGCGCCAGCGGGTGCCCGTGGCCGTTGTTTGCGTAGAGTAACCCGCCGATGCCCAAGCTCGTCCTTGTCGTCGATGACGATCCCGTCCAGCGCCGCGTCCTTGAGGAGGCGATCAAGCGGCTTGGCTATGAGACCAAGGCCGCGCCCGGCGGGGTAGAGGCGCTGGCCCTGCTCGAGGGCCCCGAACACGCCGAGATCGCCCTCGTCCTGCTCGATTTGGTGATGCCCGGCGTTGACGGCATGGACGTGCTGCGGCGGCTGGCGCAGAGCGCGGCGGCGCCGCCGATCATCGTGCAGACCGCCAACGGTTCGATTGATACCGCGATTGCGGCCATGCGCGCCGGCGCCGTCGATTTTGTGGTCAAGCCGACGTCACCGGAGCGCCTGGAAGTATCGATCAAGAGCGCCCTCAAGATCGAGGCGCTGCAGGGCGAGCTGGCACGCCTCAACCGCAAGGCGAATGGCACCTTGTCGTTTTCCGATCTGATCAGTCGCGGCGAGGCCATGCGCCGCGTCATCGCGCTTGGCCATCGCGCCGCCGCCTCCAACATCCCGGTGCTGATCGAAGGCGAGAGCGGGGTCGGCAAGGAGCTGATCGCGCGCGCCATCCAGGGCGAAAGCGAGCGCCGGCGGCGACCATTCATCACCGTCAACTGCGGCGCCATCCCCGCCAATCTCGTCGAAAGCATCCTGTTCGGGCATGAAAAGGGCTCCTTCACCGGTGCGGTCGACAAGCGCATCGGCAAATTCCAGGAGGCCGATGGCGGCACGCTGTTTCTCGACGAGATCGGTGAGCTGCCGCTCGAAGCGCAGGTCAAGCTGCTGCGCGCGCTGCAGACCGGCGAAATCGACCCGGTCGGGGCCAAGCGGCCGGTCGAGGTCGATTTCCGGCTGATCTCGGCCACCAACTGCGACATGATCAAGCTCGTCAAGGACGGCAAGCTGCGCGAGGACCTCTACTACCGGCTCAACGTGTTTCCGCTGTGGGTGCCGCCGCTGCGCGACCGGCTCGAGGACGTGCCGGAGCTGGCGCTCCACTTCCTTGCCCGCTTCGCCGCCGAGGAAGGCCGCCGCGTCAATGCCATCGCCGCGGAGGCGCTCGAATTGTTGACCCGCTATAGCTGGCCGGGCAACGTGCGCCAGCTCGAGAACGCGGTGTTTCGCGCCGTGGTGTTGGCCGACGGTCCCGAGCTCACGGTCGCCGAGTTTCCGCAGATTGCCGCCCAGGTCGAAGGCTTCCAAACCGCGATCCCGGCCGCGCCGGCGGCGGTCGATCGCCGCCCGGTGATCACCGGTCCGGTGATGCTGGGTGCGGAGAATTCGGTGCCGCGCACGCTTGAGGTGGCGAGCGCCGGCGGCAAGGGCGCGCTGGGCATTCCGGCGATCAGCGACAACGGCGAGATCCGTTCCCTTGACGCCATGGAGGCGGACATGATTCGCCTCGCGCTCGGCCGCTATCGCGGTCATATGACCGAGGTGGCAAAGCGGCTGGGCATTGGCCGCTCTACCCTCTACCGCAAGATGCGCGAGTTCGGTCTTGAGGAGCGGGTTAACTAACATCGGCAAAGCCGCGGGCCCCGCTTGAGTGGCCGGCGGCGCTTCGCCCCGATCTTGCCGCACTGACAGCGTTCAATGCGGCCACTGGCAGGCCGCCAAGGGGATTGGGGGACAGCGCTGGGCCCTGGGGAGGGTACCCGCACGCTGGTCGCGGAGGCTGCCAGGCGCGACAAGGTCTCGTTGAACCGGTGCGGGCAGGCAGAAGGGGGACACACGTTTTGCTGTGGCGCCGTTGGGGGTATCGGGTCTGGGTCGGCATCATGCTGGCGTTAGCGACGAGCACGGCGGCATCGACAGCCAACACCACGCGTGACCGCACGATTTCCTTCTACAACATTCACAACAAGGAAACGCTCACCATCCAGTACATGCGCGGTGGCAAGCGCCTGCCCGAGGCCATGCAGAAGATCAACTGGATCCTGCGGGACTGGCGCAAGGACGAAGCCACCGACATGGATCCGGAATTGATCGATCTGCTATGGGAGATTCACACCGAGCTTGGATCGCTCGAGCCCATTAACATCATCTCGGGCTTTCGCTCCCGCGACACCAACAACATGCTGCGTCGCACCGTCGGCGGGCAGGCGAGCGAAAGCCGCCACATCCTCGGCAAGGCGGCGGACGTGCAATTCCCGGATGTACCGATCCGGCGGCTGCGCTATTCCGCGCTCATTCACGAGCGCGGCGGCGTCGGCTACTACCCGACCTCGGCCATTCCGTTCGTGCACATCGACACCGATCGGGTGCGGGCCTGGCCGCGGCTGCCGCGCACCGAATTGGCGCTGTTGTTCCCCAACGGGCGCACCCAGCACATCCCCGATGATGGCGAGCCGATCACCAAGAACGACGTGCGCGCGGCGCGGGCCAAGAACGTCGAGCTTGCGAGCCAAATTGCCGAGCTGCATGCGCTGCGGACCCAGCCACGGCCGCTGCAGCTGGCCTCGCTCACACCGTCGTTGCCGCAGCTGTTGGCGCCGCCGCGGCTGGCTGAGCGGCCGTCAGGAGCGGCCTTCGATCGGGCGCGATTGGCGGCGTTGTCGGCCGAGCCGGTAGCAAACGAGCGCCAGGGGAGCTTGGGGGCACAGTCCGCGCCGTCAGCCTCGGCGCGGCTCGGGTGGGGCGCCGCGCTTGGCCGCGACACCTCGTTCGTGCCGGCCCCGGCCTACGACGATGAGCACCCAGAGGAGCTCTCCTACCGGCCGTTCCCGATTGCGCCGCTGTTGACCGCCACCGCCTCCCCCGACGACCCGGCGCTGGCCCGCATGGTCCACCCCGACATGACGCGGGCGCTGGAGCTCATCGATCAGCCCAATGCCTCACCGCCGTTGCGGCTGCGGCCGGGTCTGCAAACGGCGCACCTGCTGTGGGCGCAGGAATTCAAGGGTGAGGCCGTCAATCTTTCCGCCCTCTACGACCCCGATCCCGGCGCCGACAGCGCCCGGCTTGGCAAGCGCAAGGTGGTCACCAGCGCGCAGTAGGCTGCTTATTCTGCCGCATCCATGACCTCGTGTGCGGGCATCTCATCGCTCATGCCGAGCGCATGCAGGTAGGTGGCAAGCAGCGCGTCCTCCTCCTGCCGATCGCTTTGGCTCTTCTTGCGCAGGCTGATGATCTTGCGCATGATCTTGACGTCGAACCCCAACCCCTTGGATTCGGCGTATTTGTCGCGGATGTCAGCGGCCAGCGCCTTCTTCTCCTCCTCGAGCCGTTCGATTTGCTCGATGAGCTGGCGCAATTGCTTCTGGGCCGAGACCTGCAACGTGACCATAATGCTCCCCTCAATAGCGGCGCCGAACCTGTGCCGGACTGCTGTGCGGCCGCGCGCGCCCCCGCGTTGGACGGTGCCGACCGGCGAGCGCACGCTAGCCACGGGAGGCTCTGAGCGGCAAGCCGCGGCGCCGCGCCATCCAAAGAAATCTAATCCCAAATTTTTGGGGTGGACGCGGGCCGCCGTCGCGCCGCGATTCGAAGGAACGGGGGCGGACCGTCGCCGGTCTGGCCAACCGGGCACGATGTTGCCATTTGACGGCAGCCGTGGCCGTGCGGCAGCTTCGCAGGGAAACTCGGGGCGCGCGCGCGGGATTGAGGCGCTGAGGCGGGGCTTTGGGGCTTTGAGGGGGTCTCGGCGGG
>DATFXD010000354.1:0-3196 GCA_035258605.1 Hyphomicrobiaceae bacterium
CTCGGACTGGATTGTGTTTCTCGCCTACCACGCGGCGTTGGCGAGCCTCCATGCCGACGCCGCCCGCTATTGTCGCATCGCCGCGGAAAACGCCGTGCTTGCGTCCTCCTACAGCACTGCCTCGGAATTTTGCGAGCAGGCGGTGCGCCACCTCGAGCAGCTGCCGCAAACGGTGGAAAACATTCAAGCCTCGATCGACGTGCGCCTGTTGCTGCGGGTCGCCGCCGGCGGCACCAGCGATTTTGAGAGCTGGCTGCGCCATTTGACGAAATCGATCGAGCTTGCCGAAGCCATCGGCGACATGCCGCGGCGCCTGTTGGGCCTCATTCATCGCACCTGGGCGCTCAACTTCTCAAGTTCGGCACCGGAGGCGGTGCGCGCCGGCGAGACGGCGGTGGGGCTCGCCCAGGCGCTGCGCATTGCCGCCAGCGAGGCATTGGCCCGTATTGCCCTCGGTCAGGCCCACTACGCCCACGGCGGCTATCGCAACGCCATCGAGTGCCTTACCCCCGCCACCCAGTGGCTGGCGCAGGGGCACGACACCGAGCAGTTCGGCACCACGGGCACGTCCCTGGTGCTGTGCCGCATGATGCAGGCCAACGCGCTAGGTTCGCTCGGAGCATTCGGCGCGGCCGAGGCGGAACTGGCGCGCGTCGAAGAGCTGGCGAACCGGACGGGCAAAGCTTACGACCAGGTGGCGCTCGGGTATTGCCGGGGCATGGTCTGGGGTGGCCAGGCGCGGCTCGATCCCGCCATCAACGCGCTGGAGCACGCCTATGAGCTTTGTCGTCGCCACGGTTTCAATCTGTTCCTGCCGCTGATCGCCGCCACCTTGAGCGCCATGCTGGTGCAGGCGCGCCAGGTTTCCCGTGCCAGCGAGCTGGCCCGCGCCGGCCTCGAGGTTGCCGACCGGCTTGGCCATAACGTCGCCCGCAGCGCCGGCGCAGCGGCGCTGGCGGCGGTGCGCATTGCCGAGGCCGATCATCGCGAGGCCATCAGGCTCGCCAGTGAGGCGCGCTCGGCCGCCAAGGCCTACGGCCATCGCGGCGTCGAGGTGGCCGCGGCCCGCGTGCTGGCTCAGGCCTTCGTGGCCAGCAACCCCGCTGACCTGGAACGGCCGATCTTCGTGCTGCGCGAGGCCATCGAGCTTGGCGAGAGCATCGAGGCCATTCCCGCCGTGGCCAGTTGCGGGCTGTTGCTCGCCGGGCTGTTGGCCAAGAGCGGCCAGCGCGACGACGCCATCCGCGACTTGCGCCACATGCTGCGCCTGACCGGGGAGGAGATGGTGGTGCAGACGGCGCGCCTCAAATCGCTGCTGGTCGAATTGGGCGGCGGCGTCGCCCCGGCGTAATCCCGGTATGCACGCCAGCTCGACGCCGTCGGCCCGCTGCCCGGTCAAGGCGCCCGCGGCTCAGGGGCGCTCGGTAATGATCAGATTGCCAAAGCGGTCAACCAGCGCCTCCTGGCCCCCGAGCAGCAAGGTGGTGGCGTCGAGCTGGGTGATGATCGCCGGGCCGGGTATGCGGGCGCCGGCGCCGAGCCGATCGCGGGCGTAGAGGGTGGCCGCCACCGGCCCGTCCTCGAGCCATAAGCTGCGGCTGCCGAGCCGGGCGTCGTCCGAGGCGGTGGCGGGCGGTATCTGGTGCGGCGGCGGTGCCGGCAAGACGCCCCGCGCATCGACCCGGAAAGTGACGAACTCAACCGGCGTGTCCTCCTGGGCAAAGGTATAGAGCCGTTCGTGCAGCCGGTGGAAGGCCGCCACCGTTGCGGCGGCCGCCGCGGCGGAAACCTCGGATCCGTCCCAGGGCACCGTCAATTCGAAGCCCTGGTGCTGGTAGCGCAGGCTCGCGTACCAGGCGATGCGGCGCGCCGCGTGCGGCACCGCCTCCTGATCGAGCCAGGCCCGCGCCTCGCCGTCGAGGGCGGCAAACACGCGGGCGACTTCGCGCTGATCGAAGGCGCCGGCCTTCTGCAGCGCGGTGCGGGTGAACTCGGCCTTGAGGCTCGATACCAGCAGCCCGAGGGCGGACAGCACCCCCGGCGCCGGTGGCACCACGATGGTGGGGATGCCGAGCAGGCGCGCTAACGCGCCGCCGTGCAGCGGCCCAGCCCCGCCGAACGGCAACAGCGAAAACGCTCGCGGGTCGTGGCCGCGCTCCACCGAGACCACGCGGATCGCGCCCACCATGTTGTTGTCGACGATCGCCAGCATGCCGCGGGCGGCCGCTTCGATGCTGAGCCCGAGTGGCTCGGCAATGCGGCGGGCGATCGCGCCCCGCGCCGCCTCGGCGTCGAGCGCGAAGTCGCCGCCCAAGAGGTAGGGCGGCAGATGGCCGAGCACCAGGTGCGCATCGGTCACGGTCGGCTCGGTGCCGCCGCGGCCGTAACAGACCGGCCCCGGCTGCGCGCCCGCCGACTGCGGCCCGACCAGGAGGGCGCCGGTGTCGCCGACACGTGCGATCGAACCGCCGCCGGCGCCGATCGTCACCACGTCGACCATCGGCAGGCCGACCGGCCAGTCGCCGATGCGGCCGGTGCTGGTGAGGCCCGGTTCGCCGCCGGCGATCAGCGAGATGTCGGCCGAGGTGCCACCGATGTCGATGCCGATGAGATTGCCGTGTCCCGAGCTCGCCCCGATATAGGCCGCACCCACCGCCCCCGCGGCCGGTCCCGACAGGGCGGTCTCCACGGGGGTGCGGCGCACCGTGCGCGTACTGGTAACGCCGCCCGACGATTTCATGATCAGCAGCGGCGCGGTGATGCCTTGCTCGCCGAGCCGCCGATCGAGCTCTCCGACATAGGCCGACACCACCGGCATCACCTTGGCGTTGAGGATGGTGGTCATGCTGCGCTCGTACTCGCGGAACACCGCCAGCACCTCGCTTGAGAGCGACAGCAGCGCGTCTGGCAGGTGCTGACGGACAAGCTCGGCGACGCGACGCTCGTGCGCGCCATTGGCATAGCTGTGCAGCAGCGCCACGGCGATGGTGCCGATGCCGCGCTGCCTGAGCGCCCGCGCCGCCGTTGCCACCGCCGCCTCCTCGAGCGGCGCCAGCTCGCGGCCATCGGGGCCGATGCGGCCGCCGACCTCGAAGATCAGCTCCGGCGGCACCGGCCGCTTCGGCTTCACCCAGGCAAACAGGCTGTCGCGGCGCGGCACCTCCTGGCGGCCGATCTCGAGCACGTACTTGAAGCC
>DATFXD010000355.1:0-29252 GCA_035258605.1 Hyphomicrobiaceae bacterium
GGCGTTGCCGGTATGCTTGAGGAGCGCCATCGCCATCTCGATCGCCCCCTGATGGTGCGGCACCATCATCGCCACAAAGTCGCGATCGATGTCGCCGGTCGGCTTGCCCTCCATGTCGCGCATCATTTTCGCCATGGCGACGCTGGTCGCGGCGAGAAACGCCGTTTCGGGGGCAGATTGTGGGGTAGCGGCGGCGTGCCGGGGGTCGTGCGCGGTGACCGCGACCGGCAGCGCGAACGCCACGGCCAAAGCCAGCGCGACCGCCAAACGCCGCGTGCTCGACTGCTGGGGCATGGCCGTTCGCTCCTCTTGGGGCCTCCAAGGCGCTGGTGCCGACGGCGGCTGCTGTTTCGCGGCGGTCCCCGCGTGCGCCGCACGGCCTTGACGCCCAACCAACGCTCACCGGCCGCATGCCGCACGCGCCGGGCCGATGGCAGCTGCTTTTGGGGATATATGGGAGGGCTGGGCGCGGTCGAAAGTCCCCCCTCGGAGGCCGCTAGCACGGTCTGAGCCGGGCCATGGCCCATGCCGCCTTGGCCCCACGCTGCGGGCGAGGGGGCCGTTAACTAAACGGCGGCGTCGATCAGAAGTGGTTGATTCTGTTGGTGGAGCCGAGGGGAATCGAACCCCTGACCTCTGCAGTGCGATTGCAGCGCTCTCCCATCTGAGCTACGGCCCCAAGGGGTGTGCCATATAGGTTCGGCATCGCGACATTGTCAATTGCGGCTTGGGCGCCAACTCCCGGCCCAGCCAACCGCCGCGGCGGCTCTTGTCGCTCCCGCCGGGGCGCACTACACCTCTGCCATCACCGCTGCGCGAGGCCACGATGCTCGAACTGCTCAGCTTCATCAGTTCATTGATTACGCTGTATACCTACATCATTATCGCCGGCGCGATCATGAGTTGGCTGATCGCCTTCAATGTCATCAATCCCTATAACCAGTTCGTTCGCTCGCTCTGGCACGCCTTCAACGCACTCACCGAACCGGCGCTGCGGCCGATCCGCCGCTGGATGCCGGATCTTGGTGGCATCGACATCTCGCCACTGGTGCTAATTCTGATCTGCTTTTTCGTCCAATCGGTCATCCTGCCCAATATTGCCAAGATGTTCATCTGATGGCGGCGCGCGACCTCCCCTTTCGCCGCAGCCCAACGGGGCTGCTGCTGTCGGTCCGGGTGACGCCCAAATCGGCCACCGACAGGGTCGATGGCGTAATCGATACCGGCGCCGGCCCGGCGCTCAGGGTGCGGGTGCGGGCGGCGCCGGAGCGGGGCAAGGCCAACGCCGCCGTGACCGAGACCATTGCCGGTTGGCTGGCAATGCCCAGCTCGCAGCTCACGGTCGTCGGCGGCGGTGCGTCGCGCAGCAAGACGCTGGCCATCAGCGGTGATCCGAGCGCGCTTGCCCGCCGGCTCGGCGAGCGGCTGCAGGCGTTCGCAACCGGGGAGCGCCGGGTTTCGTGACCGCGCGCATCATCGACGGCAAGGAGCTCGCCGCAGCCCTCAAACGACGGGTCGCCGCCGGCGTCGCCGAGCTGAGCGCGGCACGCAAGATCACGCCGGGACTGGCCGTTGTTCTCGTTGGCGATGATCCCGCGAGCCAACTCTACGTGCGCACCAAGGCCAAGCAGACGCGCGAGGTGGGCATGCGCTCGATCGAGCATGTGTTGCCCGCCGCAACATCGCAAGCCGCCCTGCTCGAGGTCGTGGCCGAGCTCAACCAACGGCCGGACGTACACGGCATTCTGGTGCAGCTGCCGCTGCCGACAGCGATCGATGCGGCCCGCGTCATCGAGGCCATCGATCCCGCCAAGGACGTTGACGGCTTTCATCCCATCAACGTTGGACGGCTGGCCACCGGTGTCAGCGCCCTGCAACCCTGCACGCCGACCGGGTGCTTGCTGTTGGCGAAATCGGTGCGCCCCGAGCTTGCCGGACTGGAGGCCGTGGTGATCGGCCGCTCCAATATCGTCGGCAAGCCGATGGCGCAGCTGTTGATCAACGAGAGCTGCACGGTGACCGTGGCGCACTCGCGCACGCGTCAGCTGGCCGAGGTCGTGCGCCGCGCCGACCTGGTGGTCGCCGCCGTGGGCCAGCCGGAGCTCGTGCGCGGCAGCTGGCTCAAGCCCGGTGCCATTGTGATCGACGTCGGCATTAAGCGCGTGGTCGACGGCGCCGGCGGCAGCCGCCTCGTCGGCGACGTGGCATTCGCCGAGGCCCGGGCGGTGGCGGCCGCGATCACACCGGTGCCTGGCGGTGTCGGCCCGATGACCGTCGCCTGCCTGTTGCGGAATACGCTTGCCGCCGCGGCGGGCGAACAGCGCTGATGGTTGGCGCCGCCCGCAACAGCCGCGACCGGAGGCCGCGCCGCAAACCCCGCCCGTACGCGGCCCGTTGCTTTCACGCGAGATGGGCCGCGAAGGTCATGTCTCATAGCCCTCGATGATGACAAGATGCGCGTCGCTGGCCTCGTCCCGGATCTTTGCCGCCGCCTGATATTCCGGCGAGTCGTGGCACGCCTTGGCAGCGGCGAAGCTGTCAAACTCGATAACGACGTGACGCCGGCCGCCGAGATCACCTTTGGCCACCAGGCCATCGCCGCCGCGCACCAGAAAGCGGGCATTCCACTTGGCGAACGCCAGCGCATTGGCAGCAATATAGTCCTGGTAGCGCTCGGGATTGGTAATTTTGACGTGGGCAATCCAATAGCCCTTTTTGGCCATCTTCTCCTCCATGGGGCCCGCGGGCCCGAGTGTTGGGGCTCGCCGGTCGGCGCACGGCTTGAGGCCACCGCGCGCCGCCAAGGGTCCCTGGCGCTTGCGCCAAGCATTGGGTTGTGGGTCAAGCCGTGTAGCGACAGAGCCATGCAGCAAACTAGCCCCCGTTGCCCTCGAATGGGTTGGCGGGAGGCAACGCAGTATGCCATGTTTGGGCCGCGAAAATCGAACCGAGAGGAATGCGATGCGATATGAGGCGCCCTCATCGCTGGAGCGGGCCGTCGACCTGCTGGCGACGGCAACGGGCGATGCACGAGTTTTGGCCGGTGGCACGGACCTGCTGGTCCAGATGCGCACCGACATTCTGAACCCCGAGCTGGTGGTCGACATCAAGCACATTGCCGAATTGCGCGAAATTAAGGAGGAGGCCGGCGGCTTTCGCGTCGGCGCCGCGGTCACCGGGGCGGAACTGAAGGAGCATCCCAAGCTCAAGGCGGTATGGCCCGGCGTGGTCGAGGCGGCCAACCTGATCGGATCGACGCAGGTGCAGGGCCGCGCCACCATGGGCGGCAACCTGTGCAACGGATCCCCCGCCGCCGACAGCGTGCCGGCCCTGATCGCCGCCGGCGCCAAGGCCTCGGTGGTGGGACCGAACGGTCGCCGCGAGCTCGCCGTCGAGGACGTGATGCTGGCCCCGCGCCAACTGGCGCTGAGCAAGGGCGAGATCGTCGCCTCCTTCCTGCTGCCGGCGCAGGCCAAGCGCACCGCTGATGCCTACCTGCGCTTCATCCCGCGCACCGAGATGGACATCGCCGTGGTTGGTTGTGGGGTGTGTCTCAACGTCGACGACCGCGGCAACATCGGCCGCGCCCGCGTCTCGCTCGGCGCCGTCGCGGCGCGCCCACTGCTGGTCGCCGAGGCGGCCGAGGCGCTGATTGGCAGCAAGCTCGATGCCGCCGCGCTCAGCAAGCTTGACGCTGCCGCCGGCGCCGCCTGCAAGCCGATCGACGACAAGCGTGGCACCAAGGAATACCGCATCAAAGTCGCGGGCGTGCTCGCCCGCCGAGCAGCAGAGATTGCCTATCAACGCGCGAGGACGGCCTGATGGCGAAGCATCACATTACCGCAACGGTCAACGGCGATCCGGTCGAGTTCCTGTGCGAACCGCAGGAAACCCTGCTCGATGCCTTGCGCGACCAGTTGAACCTCACCGGCACCAAGGAAGGCTGCTCCACCGGCGACTGCGGTGCCTGCAGTGTCACGGTCAACGATCGCCTGGTGTGCTCGTGCCTGATGCTGGCGGTCGAGGCCGACGGCAAGTCGATCAATACCATCGAGGGCATGGCGCAGGGCGACGAACTGCATCCGCTGCAGCAGAAGTTTCTCGAACATGCCGCCCTGCAGTGCGGCATTTGCACGCCCGGGTTCCTGGTCGCGGCCAAGGCGCTGCTCGACCGCAAACCCGATCCCAGCGAGATCGAAGTCCGCTACTGGCTGGCCGGCAACCTGTGTCGCTGCACGGGCTATGACAAAATTGTCCGCGCCGTGCTCGATGCCGCCCAGCAAATGAGAGGAGCCTGATCCATGCAAGAGAAAGTCAAGGATGGCCAGAGTTCCCCGTTTCAAGTGGTCGGCACGCGCCCGGTGCGCCCCGACGGCGCCGATAAGGTAACCGGTCGCGCCAAGTTCGGCGCCGACCTGGCGCTGCCGGGCCAGCTCGTCGGCAAGGTGCTGCGCAGCCCCCATCCGCATGCGCGCATCAGGTCGATAGACGCCAGCGCCGCCCTGGCGCTGCCGGGGGTGAAGGCCGTGGTCACGCGCGATGATTTCCTCGAGCAGTCCTCCGAGTTCATCCCCGCCGGCGAGATGATGATCAACTACCGCGATGTCGTGCGCAACGTCATGGCCCGCGAAAAGGTGCTGTACGAAGGTCACGCCGTGGCGGCGGTGGCGGCTACCAGCGCGGTCATTGCCAAGGAGGCACTGCGCCTGATCAAGGTCGACTATGAGGTGTTGCCCCACGTCATTGACGTGGTCGAGGCGATGCGGCCGGACGCGCCGGTGCTGCATGAAGACATGCGCACCGCCGGTCTTGAGCCGGCGCCGACCACGGCCTCCAACGTCGCCAAGCAGCTCGAAATCGGTCACGGCGACATTGCCGCCGGCTTCAAGGAGGCCGATGTTGTGATCGAGCGCGCCTTTACCACCAAGCCCGTGCACCAGGGCTACATCGAGCCGCACGCCTGCGTGGCGAGCGTTTCCGAGGACGGCCAGGCCGACGTCTGGGTATCGACCCAGGGCCACTGGGTGGTGCGTGCCCATTGCGCCAGGCTGCTGGGCTGGGACATCGGCAAGGTGCGCGTAACGGCGGCGGAAATCGGCGGCGGCTTCGGCGGCAAGACCGTGGTCTATCTCGAGCCGATCGCCCTGGCGCTGTCGAAGAAGGCGCGCCGTCCGGTCAAAATGGTGATGACACGGGAGGAAGTGTTCAAGGCCTCCGGGCCAACCTCGGGCGCGCACGTGCGCGTCAAGATCGGCGCCAAGCAAGACGGCCGCATCGTGGCGGCGGAAGCCGAGCTCAAGTACCAGGCCGGCGCCTTTGCCGGTTCGCCGGTACAACCGGGCGCCATGTGCGCCTATGCGCCCTATGATATCGCCAACGTCAAGGTGGTCGGCTACGACGTGGTCACCAACCGGCCGAAGGTTGCCGCCTACCGCGCGCCGGGCGGCCCGATCTCCGAATTCGCGGTCGAGAGCGTGATCGACGAAATCGCCGGCAAGATCGGCATCGATCCAATCGAACTGCGGCTCAAGAACGCGGCCAAGCAGGGCACCAAGGCCGCCTACGGCCCCAAGTTCGGGCCGATCGGCATGGTGGAGACCTTGGAGGCTGCCAAGTCGCATGCGCACTGGCGTTCCCCGCTCGGCAAGCACCAAGGCCGTGGCGTGGCGAGTGGCTTCTGGTTCAACATTGGCGGTGAGACCTCGGTGTCGCTTGGCCTCAACGAGGACGGCACCTTGTCGCTCACCGCCGGCACGCCGGACATTGGTGGCCTGCGCGCCTCCTTGTGCATGATGGCGGCGGAAGAGCTGGGCGTGCCGCTGGACAAAATCAGGGTCCAGATCGGCGACACCGGCCAGCTCGGCTACAACTTTCTCACCGGCGGCAGCCGCTCGACCTTCTCAAGCGGGATGGCGACGGTGGAAGCGGCGCGCGATGTCATGAAGGAAGCCTGCCGGCGCGCGGCAAAGCTGTGGGAACTGCCCGATGATGCCGTCGAGTACAGCAATGGCGGCGTACGCCCGGCCGGCCCCAATGCCGGCAAGCATGCGCCGATGTCGTTGAAGGAGATCGCCGGCATCGCCGGCAAGACCGGTGGTCCGATCGTCGGCTATGCCCGCATTAACGCCGCCGGCGCGGCCCCGAGCCTTGCCACGCATATCGCCGACGTCGAGGTCGATCCGGAGACCGGCAAGGTTTCGGTGATCCGCTATACCGCCATCCAGGATGCCGGCCGCGCGATCCATCCAAGCTACGTCGAAGGCCAGTATCAGGGGGGTGTGGCCCAAGGCATCGGCTGGGCGCTCAACGAGGAGTACATCTACGGCGACGACGGCAAATTGCAGAACCCCGGTTTTCTCGACTATCGGGTGCCGGTGGCCTCCGACCTGCCGATGATCGACACGGTGATCGTCGAGGTGCCAAACCCGCGCCACCCCTATGGCGTGCGCGGCGTCGGCGAAACTCCGATTGTGCCGCCGATGGCAGCCATCGCCAATGCCGTCGCCAATGCCACCGGGGTGCGCTTCACCGACCTGCCGATGTCGCCGCCGCGGGTGCTCAAGGCCCTCGACGAGGCGCGCGCCAAAGGCACGGCCAAGGTTTGACACCGGCCCAAACACGGGGGCATCGGCCGGCGATGCCCCCAGCTGGCACGACCAGGCGGGATCACCCATGGCGCACGTGACGTTGATTGGTAATCTGCGTCAATTCACGGGTGGGGTGACGGAGCTCGAGGTCACCGCCGGCAATGTGCATCAGCTTTTTCAACGCCTCGGCGAGAAATATCCAGCCTTGTTGCCGCACCTGGAAACCGGGTCGGCGGTCGCCATCGACGGCCAGATCTACCAGGACGCCCTGTTGCAGGAGATCGGCCCCGATAGCGACGTGCACATCCTGCCGCAGATCGCCGGCGGCTGACGGCGCCGAGTAGGCGCCGCCGGCACCATCAGCCGTTCGCCACCACCCCGCAAGCGAACCGGTCGGCACCGCTAGCGTTCTCGAACGGGTCGGTGGCGTTGTCGCCATCGCATCAGCTGTGGCGCCCCGTCACCGTCTCATCGATGCCCTGATCCTTCCTGCAATGCCAGCCTTGTGCCCGTCGCGCGCGGAGCCCTTGTGCGATTTGCTGCGGCCGGATCGAAGTGCGCCCCGGCCGTCGCCATTGGGGCGCGGCCGCTCGGCACAATCGACAACCCACATTGGCCTTGGCGCGCGGGCCGTGACAGTGGCATCCTGCCGGGCACGAGCCCCGGGGCGCCGAGGAGGCAACATGCAGGAGGCCAGCGATCTTACCCGCCTCGATGCCGTCGAGCTGCGCCGGCGCATCGGCGCCAAGGAGATTTCGCCGGTCGAGCTGCTCGAGGCCTCGATCGCCCGCATCGCCGCCGTCGATCCAGCGGTCAATGCCATTGCTGCCACCGATTTTTCCAGGGCCCGCATCGCCGCCAAGGCGGCAGAGGCCGCGGTGCTGGCCGGCGACGAACTGGGTCCGCTGCACGGCCTGCCGATCGGCGTCAAGGATTTGACCGAAACCGAAGGGTTGCTGACCACCCACGGGTCGCCGCTCTTCCGCGACCACGTGCCCAGCAACGATGCCGCCATGGTCGGGCTCCTGCGCAAGGCCGGGGCGCTGATCGTTGCCAAGACCAATACCCCCGAGTTCGGCGCCGGTGCCAATACCCGCAATCCGGTCTGGGGCGCTACCGGCAATCCCTTTAATCCCACGCTCAATGCCGGCGGCTCGTCGGGCGGCTCGGCAGTGGCGCTTGCCTGCGACATGTTTCCGTTGTGCACCGGCTCCGACATGGGTGGCTCGCTGCGCATCCCGGCGGCAATCTGCGGTGTGGTCGGCATGCGGCCGTCGCCGGGGGTCATCCCCTACGAGGCGCGGCAGCTGGGCTGGGCGCCGTTCAGCGTGTTGGGACCAATGGCGCGCACCGTTGCCGACCTGCGGCTGTTGTTTGCTTCGCAGCTGGCCGTGACCGCGCATGAGCCCTTGGCCTATCCGCTGAGCCCCGAGGCCACCGCCTGTTCCCGCCCGGTCGATCTCGGCCGGCTGCGGGTCGCCTGGACCGAGGATTTCGGGCAATGCCCGCTGGCAACCGAGATCCGCGCGCTGATGCGCGCCCGCATCGGGGCCATGCGCCACCTGTTTCGCTCTTGCGACGAGATCGCCTTCGATTTCGGCGAAGCCGATCGCTGCTTCGATATCCTGCGGGCGCAAAGCTTTAGCGCGCGTCATCGCGACGCCTATGAATCCGACCCCGGCTCGCTCGGACCCAATGTGCGCGCCAACTACCAATTGGCGGCCGGGCTTACGCTCAACGACACCGCCTGGGCGCACGCCGAACAAACCCGCATTTTTCACCGCTTCCAGGCGCATTTCCGCGACTACGACCTGGTGCTGGCGCCGACCACGCCGGTTTCGCCGTTCGCCTGGACTGAGCCCTACCTCGCCGAGCTCGAAGGCAGAGCGCTCAGGAACTACTACCACTGGCTGGCGCTCACCTACTGCATCACCCTGGTCACCAACCCGGCGCTGGCCTTGCCCTGCGGGGTCGATGGCCACGGCATGCCGTTTGGCCTGCAAGTGATCGGTAAGTTCCGCGGCGATATCGAGCTCATCAATGCTGCCGAGGCGATCGAGGCGGCGCTTGCCGGCATCGCCGAGCTGCGGCGACCACGACCGGAGCTGGCAAGCCTGATGGGCATCACGACGCCGGCATTGAAATCGATCGTAACCCACCCGCCGCTTGCGGCGACACGCTGATCGGGTTGGCACCATGCACGGCAAACGGCCCAGCATCACCTCGCTCCACGGCATCGTCGCCGCCGCCCATCCGCTGGCAGCGCAGGCCGGCGCCAAGCTGCTCGGCGCCGGCGGCAATGCCTTCGATGCCGCGGCGGCAACCGCGGCCGCGCTCAATGTGGTTGAACCTTTCATGTCGGGACTTGCCGGCCTCGGCTATGCCACCTGCTACATTGCCGCCGAGCGGCGCGTGCGCGTGCTCGACTTCGTGCCGCCGGTGCCGCGGGCGCTGCCGGTCGAACGTTTGAAGCGGCGCGAGGATCTGATGCGGGGTGCGCTGTCGGTCGGCTGCCCCGGCAACCTCGCTGGCTGGGCGGAGCTGGTCAGCGCCTATGGCCGCAAGCCGCTCGGCGAGGCGCTCAAACCTGCCATCGACTTGGCGCGCGACGGCTTCGCGCTCGCCGAATTCGGGGTCGCCGAATTCAACGAACAGATTGCGTCGCTCAAGGGCTGGGCCGCCTTCTACCAGGATTGGGAGCGCACCTATACCGGCGGCAGCAAAGCCGTGGCGGTGGGCCACATCGTTCGCCAACCCGAGCTGGCGCGCAGCCTGGAGGCCATTGCTACGCACGGCTGTCGCTATCTCTATGGCGGTGCTTTGGGCGAGGCGATCGTGGCGCACCTTGCCAAGCTCGGCGGCTGCCTGATGCTTGAAGATCTGCACGCCGTCGCGCCGATGTGGAAGGAGCCGCTCGCCGTCGGCTATCGCGGGCTGGAGGTCAATACCCTGCCGCCGCCGTCGGAGGCCTTCCAATTCCTGTTGACCTTGCGCCTGCTCGAGGCCACCGATTTTTCCAGCCTCAACCGCGACGGCGTTGAGCATTTGGACGTCATTTGGCGGGCGATCCGCATGGCCGCGGGTGAGCGGATCGCCAACAACAATCCTAGCACCGGCCGGCTTGCCGAGATCCTGTCGGATGATAACGTCGCTCGGCTGCGGCGGCGGCTCGCCGACGGCAGCCCGATCGAGGGGCCGACCGAGCAATGGCTACCGGCGCGCACCGATGCCGCACAGGAGCACCACACCACCTCGTTCTCGATCGCGGATCGCGACGGCAACGTGGTGTGCATCACCCAAAGCCTCGGCAGCCCGTTCGGCTCGGGCGTCGTGGTGCCCGGGACCGGCATCTGCCTCAACAACTTCCTCTATTGGAGCGACGTCAACCCGTTGAGCCCCAACCGCACGCGCCCCGGCGCCGCGCTGCCCGTGTGCATGGCGCCGTCGGTATCGCTCAAGGGCGGGCGTCCGGTGCTGGCGCTGGGCACGCCCGGCAGCTACGGCATCCTGCAGACCCAGGCGCAGGCGCTGGTACAATACCTGGACTATGGTCTTGGGCTGCAGGATGCGATCGAGGCCCCCCGCGCCCGCCTGTGGGACGGGCGGCTGGTTCAGCCCGAGGCGCGGTTTGAGGCGGACGTGCTCGCGGCGCTGGCCGCCCGCGGCCACCAGATTGCGCCGCTTGGCGCCTGGACGATGCGCGTTGGCGGCATGCAGGCGGTTGCCATCGACCCGGCGACGGGCCTGATGACCGGTGCCTCAGACCCCAGGCGGGACGGTTATGTGGCGACCGCCTGAGGCCCTCGACAGGTCTGCCCCTGAGCTAAGCTCGGGGGGCGCGCGCGCCAGCGCGCAGCAGCGCGCACACGCGAACCGAAAGCGCAAGGGAGCCGGCATGCAGGTTGAGGACCGAGGGCAGCGCGGACGCTGGCAGGATCGGGGCTACGACCTCTTACGCCAGCACGACGTCACCCAGTTCGCCTATGTGCCCGATGCCGGGCACCGCATTTTGATCGACCGGTCGCTTGCCGACCCCGAGGTACACTCGGTGGCATTGACGACCGAGCCGCCAAAATTCAAGCGCGCCCTCGATCCTGCGCGCTGCCGCTTGCGTTTCAAGGCGGCGCTGTCGTCAGCGTGAACCGGGAGCCACCAACATGCCGCGCCACATCGTTTGTCTCAGCTACGACTTTGACACGCAGTCGGGCTTCATTGCCCGCGGCATGACCACACCGACGCCGCTGTCGCGCGGCGAGTTCGGGGCACTGGCATCGCGACGGATCCTCAACTTCCTGCAAGCCATGGGCATTCGCAGCACCTGGTTTGTCCCGGGCTTTACCATCGAGAGCTATCCCAGGGAGTGCGAGGCCGTGCTCAACGGCGGTCACGAGATCGCCCACCACAGCTGGGCGCACATCCCCAACGCCAGCATGAGCCCAGCCGAGGAGGAAGCCGATCTCATCCGCGCCAACGCCGCCATCGAGCGTCTGACCGGCAAACAAGCGCTCGGCTACCGCTCGCCGGCCTGGGATCTCAGCAGTGCCACCATCGATCTCTTGATCGCGCACGGCTTCGTCTACGACAGCAGCATGATGGGGGGCGACTACACGCCCTATCTTGCCCGCCGCGGCGATCGCGCCGAGCTCGGCAAGCCCTATCATTTCGGGGTTCCGTCGCACCTGATCGAACTGCCGATCAG
Source organism: Hyphomicrobiaceae bacterium (assembly GCA_035258605.1). Taxonomy (GTDB): domain Bacteria; phylum Pseudomonadota; class Alphaproteobacteria; order Rhizobiales; family Hyphomicrobiaceae; genus AWTP1-13. The sequence goes on from DATFXD010000355.1 coordinate 11,287, forward strand.
CTGGTCGCTCGACGATCATCCCCATTTCGAGTTCATCCGTACACGCGAGACGGTGATGCCCGGGCTGCAATCGCCGCGAACGGTGATGCAGAACTGGCACGACGAATTCCGCTATATGGCCAAAACCGTCGAGTGGGGCGTTCTGACCTACACCATGCACCCCTACGTCATCGGCCGCGGCTATCGCATGCTCGCGTTCGAAGATTTGGTGACCAAGCTGATCCACGACGGCGCCGTGTTCATGACCATGGCCGAGGCCGCCGCCGAGGCTCGTCAGCGCCTGTTCCCCGAGCTTACCGCCGCGGGTGGATGAACTCCCAGGGCGATACCTCGCTGTCCTGCGCCACTACCACCTCGATCAGCACCGGCATCCGTGCCGCCAGCGCCTGCTGCAGCACCGGGCGCAGCTCCTGCGGCGAGCCGACGCGATGGGCCTCGATGCCGAATGCCCGTGCCAGCAGCATGAAATCGGGATTGGCGAGAATGGCACCGTTGAGGCGATTGCCGAAGTTGGTGCGCTGGTCGCGCAGCACGTTGCCGTAGGCGCCATTATTGAACAGCAGGGTGACGAGGCCGATGCGCTCGCTGACGGCGGTCGCCAACTCTTCGACGGCAAACAGGAAGCCACCATCGCCGGTGACGGAAATGACCGGGCGCTCGGGATGGGCGATCTTCACGCCAAGGGCGGTTGGAAAGCCGAAACCGAGCGTGCCCTGGTAGCCCTCGGAGATGTAACTGCGCGGTGCCAGCACGGGGAAGCCGAAATAGGAGGTAAACCCGACCTGGCACAGTTCGCCGACAAAGATGCCCTCGCGCGGCAACAGGTCGCGAATGACATCGAGATAGCCGAGCTGCGGCTGCACCTTCTCGATGCTGGCGCGCGCCGCGACCTTGGTATCGGCGATGCGTTGCCGCCAGCTGCGCCTGACCTCGTTGGAGGCACGCCCTGGCGCGGCACGGATCGCCGCCAGCAGTGCCCGCGTGCCGCTGTCGGCATCGGCAACAACACCGGCGTGCGGGACCAGGCGGCTGAGTTCGCGGGCATCGATGTCGATGCGAACAAGGGCCGGTGGTGGCGACGGGCGCTCGATCAAGGTCATCATGCCGGTCCAGCGCATGTAGGGCATTTCGAGGCGGGTGCCGATGCCGATCAAGACGTCGCTGTGCGGCCACAAGCGGAAGGCGGCGTAGGACGAGATGCCAAGCTCATGATCCTCGGCGAGGACGCCGCGGCCGCCACGAAAGGCCGCCACTGGGGCGGCGAGCTCTTCGGCCAGCTCACGCACGGCGGTGCTGGCGTGCTGGGCACCGCTGCCGGTCATGATCAGCGGCCGGCGCGCCGCCGCAATCAGCTCGACCGCCGCCGCTAGCTCGCTGGGCGAGGGCTCGGGCGCCGTCGCGATGGCCGCGGCAGGCAGCGGGGTCACGGTGGCGCTGTCGGCCATCACGTCCCAGGCCATCTCCACCACCACCGGGCCCGGCCGGCCCGAGAGCATCGCTTGGAAGGCGCGATTGATGACATCGGGTGCGTCGGCGGGATGTTCGATCCTCGCTGCCCACTTGCTGATGGATCGCAAGGTCTGAAGCTGATCGGGAAGCTCATGCAAGTGGCCACGACCACGATTGATGAAGGCGGTCGGGACCTGCCCGGTAATGCACAGCACCGGTGCGCTGCAGCCGAGCGCGGTCGCCAGCGCCGCCGTGGTGTTGAGCACACCGGGGCCGGGCACCACGGCATAGACGCCGGGACGGCCGGTCGAGCGGGCATAACCGAATGCCATATAACCGCAAGCTTGCTCGTGGCGCGCGCCCACGGTTCGGATCGTGTCGCGGGTAGAGGCGAGCGCATCGAACAGCGGGTAGAGCTGGGCCCCTGGCAGGCCGAACACCGTGTCGACACCATTGGCAAGCAGGGCTTCGACGATCGCCATGCCGCCCGTCATCACCCGGGTCCGGCCCTGAGCTTGGTGCATGGGTGCCTCAATTTGCGCTGCCGCCGATTGTCAAGCTGCGGCTCGGATATCATGATGCCAGTTCATTCGATAGGCTCGCTGCCGAGCCAGGAAAGGAAACCGCCATGGCCGATCTACCGCCAAGTATCGAAATCGGCGAGGAGGGCCCACGCGAGGGCTTTCAGATCGAAAAGGGGCCAATTGCCACCGCCGACAAGATCACCGTCATCGACGCGCTGTCGGCCACGGGGCTGAAACACATTCAGGTGGGCTCGTTCGTCAGCCCAAAGCTGGTCCCGGGTTGGGCCGACGCGGAAGCCGTGTTCGACGGCTTCACACCAGCCACCGGCGTCACCTATGAGGCGTTGTGGTTCAATGCGGCCGGGCTCCAGCGCGCGCTTGCCTTCCGCCACAAGCTCAACCTTGTGGGCGGCATTGCGCTCAGCGCATCGGAGGCCTTTTCGCGCAAGAACCTGAACCGCGATCGGCTCGGGCAAATCGAGGCCATGCGTCGCCAGACCCAGGCCCACCTGTTGGCCGACGTGCCGGTGAAGCGGATCGGCATCATGGCGGCGTTCGGCTGCAACTATGGCGGCGACATCGCGCCGGCGCAGGTGATCGCCACCATCGAGGACGGGCTCGCCATTGCCCGCGAAGCCGGCATCACCATCAAGCGGCTGTCGCTTGCCGATACCATGGGCTGGGCCACGCCGGCCCGGGTCAGCCGGCTGATTGGCGAGGTACGCAGCCGCTGGCCCGAGTTCGAGCTGTCGCTGCACCTCCACGACACGCGCGGGCTCGGCATTGCCAATGCAGCCGAGGGCCTGCGGCTCGGCGTACGGCGCTTCGATTCGACCGTGGCCGGGCTTGGCGGCTGCCCGTTCGCCGGCCAACCCGGCGCCCCCGGCAACATTGCCACCGAAGAGCTGGTGCTGCTGTGCGAGGAATTGGGCGTTGCCACCGGCGTCAAGCTCGACGCGCTGATCGAGGTCGGACGGCTGGCCGAACGGATCGTGGGCCGCACCCTGCCGAGCACACTCTTGCGCGCCGGCAGCCTCGCCGCGCTCAGGAGGCAGGCGCAATGACGAGCGCGGCGCCAGCCCCGCTGTCCGGTATCAAGGTTTTGGACCTGGGACACACCATCATGGGGCCCTGCGCCGGCCTGCTGCTCGCCGATCTTGGCGCCGACGTCGTCAAGGTCGAACCCAGAGACGGTTGCCCGACGCGACGCTTGCCGGGGTTCGCCGCCGGCTTCTTTGCCACCTATAACCGCAACAAGCGCAGCATCGCGCTCGACTTGAAGCAGAGCGAGGGCCAGGCCGCCATCCAGCGTCTGGCGGCAACGGCCGACGTCCTGATCGAAAACTTTGCGCCGGGTACCAGCGAGCGGCTGGGGTGCGGCTGGGACCAGCTCGCAACCCTCAACCCGCGTCTCATCTACCTTTCGCTCAAGGGCTATCTGGCGGGGCCCTACCAGAACCGCGGCGCGCTTGATGAGGTGGTGCAGATGCAGACCGGACTTGCCTACATGACCGGGCCGCCAGGCAGACCCTTGCGCATGGGTGCGCCGATCATCGACATCCTCGGCGCCACCTTCGGCATCATCGCGGTGCTCGCGGCGCTGCGCGAGCGGGAGCGAACCGGACGCGGGCAGCACGTGCGCAGCGCCTTGTTCGAAAGCGCCGCCTTTCTGGTTGGCACACACATCGCCGGCAGCGCCGTGACCGGCCAGCCGATGCCACCGATGCCGGCGCGCAAGGGGGCCTGGGGTGTCTACGATGTTTTCAGCAGCGCCGACGGTGAGCGGGTGTTTGTGGCGGTGACATCCGACGGCCATTGGCAGCGCTTCTGCGAAAAATTCGGCTTTGCCGAGCTCGGCGCCGATCGGCGCCTGGCGAGCAACGCCGCGCGCAGTAGCGAGCGTGGTTGGTTGATCCCCGAGCTCGAGCGGCAGCTGGCCAAATTGCCGCTGATGAGCATCATGACCGGCTGTGAGGCGGCACAGGTGCCGTGTGCGCGCGTCAACCGCCCGGATGACCTGGCGAGCGATCGACAGCTCATTGAAGGCGGCGGTCTGCTGGCGACGGTGCTGTCGGCGATGGGCGGCGATGGGCCGCTGGTGGGCCTGCCGGCGCTGCCGCTAGAATTTAGCGAAGGCGCGCGCTTCGGGCTCGTGCGCCAGCCGCCGCGCATCGGCGAGCACGGCAGCGAGGTTTTGCGCGAGGCCGGCTTCTCGGCGACCGAGATCGGCGATCTCTTGGCCACGGGAGTGCTGGCCCACCACCAGGCGACAGGAGGTTCCCCATGAGCGAGCCCGCCGCACCGCTCGACGGCATCCGCATCATCGATTTGACCTCGATGCTATCCGGCCCCTGGGCGACCATGATCCTCGCCGATCAGGGTGCCGACGTGATCAAAGTCGAGGAGCCGCGCCAGGGCGACCACACGCGCGCCTACGGCAATCGCCGCAATGGCTTCTCGGCGTCATTCCTCAACCTCAACCGCAACAAGCGTTCGCTTGCCATCGATCTGAAGACGCCGCAGGGCGTCGACATCGTCAAACGGCTGTGCCGGACCGCCGATGTGCTGGTGCAAAATTTTCGGCCGGGGGTGGTCGAGCGACTGGGCATTGACGAGGCCGAGATTCGCAAGCTCGCGCCCACCATCGTCTACGTATCGATCAATGGCTTTGGCGAAAGCGGACCGTACGCCCACAAACCCGTTTATGATCCAATCGTGCAGGCGTTCTCCGGCCTTACCACGGTACAGGCCGGCGCCGACGACCGGCGGCCGCGGCTGATCCGCACCGTGCTGCCGGACAAGCTAACGGCGGTGACGGCGGCGCAGGCCATTGCGGCGGCGCTGGTCGGCCGCCTGCGCAGCGGCAAAGGCCAGCATGTGCGGCTGGCCATGCTGGATGCCGTGCTGGCGTTCCTGTGGGCATCCGACATGGGAGCACAGACCTACGTCGGCGAACAGGTGTCGCAGCGGGCGGCCGCCAGCTTCATCGATCTGATTTACGAGACCGCCGATGGGTTCATGACGGTTGCGGTGATGACCAACAAGGAATGGGCGGCGCTGACGCGTGCACTCGAGCGCCCGCAGTGGCTCGATGACCCCCGCTTCACGACACCCGCCCTGCGCGATCAGAACATCGATCTACGGCTCGAGCTGACGCAGGACGTGCTCAAGACCCGAACCACCGAGGACTGGCTGCAGCGGCTTGAAGCGGCGGGCGTTCCCTGCGCCCCGGTCCTGACCCGGCAACAAGTGATCGCGCATCCGCAGATTGCGGCCAGCGGCATCCTATTGGAAAGCGACCATCCCACCGCCGGACGGCTGCGCCAGACCCGCACCGCCGCGCGCTTCGAGGCACCGACCCGCGTTCGCCGCGGGGCACCGCGGCTCGGCGAACACAACCGCGACATTCTCTGCGAGCTCGGGTTCGCCAGCGCGGCGATCGACGCTCTCAAGCAGGCAGGGGTGATCGGCGGCGAAGAGGCAGTCTAACGCGCCGCGGCCAAGGCCGACGTGTTAGAGGTGACGAAAGCGCACGACGGAGGACCCATGAAGCTCGGATTGTCGATTGGTTATTCGGGCGCCCACCTCCAAATTCCGGTGGAGCTGGTGCAGCGCGCCGAGGCGCTGGGCTATCATTCGGTGTGGACGGCTGAAGCCTATGGGTCGGATGCGGTGACGCCACTTGCGTATCTGGCCGGCAAGACCGAGCGCATCAAACTCGGTACCGCCATCATGCAATTGGCCGCACGCACGCCCGCCAACGCCGCGATGTCGGCGGCGACGGTCGACGCGCTCGCCGGTGGCGGGCGCTTTATTGCCGGCATCGGGGTGTCGGGTCCGCAGATCGTCGAAGGCTGGTACGGCCAACCCTGGGGCCGCCCCTACTGGCGCATCAAGGATTACGTCACCATCATGCGCAAGATCTTCGAGCGCGAAGGCCCGGTGGCGCACGCTGGCAGCGAGTTGAGCCTGCCCTATCAGGGACCCGGCGGCATGGGGATTGGCAAGCCGCTGAAATCGATTTTGCATATGCGGCCCGATATTCCGATCTATCTCGGTACCGGCAACGAGGCCACCGTGAAGCTGACCGCCGAGATCGCCGACGGCTGGTTGCCGCTAGGCTTCGTACCGGGCTCGATGCCCGAGTATCGGCCGTGGCTCGAGGAAGGTTTTCGCCGCACTGCCGGCAAGCGCAGCTTTGAAAACTTCGAGATCCAGGGCTCGGTGCACGTCGAGGTCAGCGATGATGTGAAGACGGCGTTGGCCAAGCTCAAGCCGGAGGTGGCGCTCTACGTCGGCGGCATGGGCCATCGCGACAAGAACTTCCACAAGGACATCATGGTCAGGCGCGGCTTCAAGGACGCCGCCGACCGCATCCAGGAACTCTACCTGGCGCACCGCAAGGAGGAGGCGGCAGCCGCCGTCCCCGACGAGTGGGTCGATGCCAAATCACTGGTCGGGCCCAAGGCCCGCATCAAGCAGCGCTACCGCGCCTGGGAGCAGTCTGGCCTTACCGGATTGACGGTCAGAGCCAAGCACCCCGAGGCGATCGAGGTCATGGCCGAGGCCGCCCGGCTCAATGTGGAGCGGGCGCTGTCCTAACACACCCAACCGCGGCAAACCGATGAGCTGGGTTGGGAAGATGCCGACCCCGCCCATAGCAGACTAAAATCACCGGCTCCTGCGACCCTGCGGCGGCACCTGCGCTCGGCCAAGCCCCACCACAGTCTACGGAGCCTACAATCTGACGAGCAGCTGACAACGACGATTTTGTGCTTGATCAATCGTCGCAAAAGTGTGCCCGCGGGCGATGCTTCTGTTCCGCTTTCTGGTTTCTTAGTCCAACGACCTAAACGCTGAAACCCAGTAAGATTTTTGCTCGACAAGTGCATATTATCGATGCAGTTTCGCACCTTTTCACGGTTTTTCGATCTGATAAGACAAAAGTATAATAAAGCCGATGCGCAGCAATGGATAACCCGTCACCGGCTATGACCAATACACCAATCGCGCGGACCTATTGCGCTTAACGTTTACTCAAAAGCACGACCCGGGAATGGGGCCAAAATACCGACAAAAACCCGCGCTAAGGGCCGACCCAGAAATGGCCCGGAGACGCGTGCAAAACGCCCCCGACGGTGCGGCTCGGTGCCCCCTTATTTCGCACGAGATCGCGATGGCTAGCGTGTTCGTGACATAGCGGGCGAGCCAACCAAGCCAAGCTCCTGAAAGTGCAAAATCAGTTGCCAATTATATGAAATAAGCATCAGGCGCGACCGGCGTGATGTTTTGTACGCTACAGAACAGAATACCAAAAAATTCCCTGTCGACGTTTGGGATGCACTGGTTTTATTGTAATCACGATTACGTGTATTTTGACAGACCTTGGAACGACTCTAATCGTACTGGAATTTCAATCGACGCCGGACATATAATGCGCAAAAGGTAGTAGCCTTGAAAAAATGCAGCTGTCAGGCAAAGCGTCCAGGATTCGATTAAGAGAAACGCCGATGCCGCGGCTCAACCCGCGTCTGCCGAAGGTCAGTGCTGGAGCCAGTCGCGCCGCCGACCAGGGCAGCAGGCACCGCTTGTTTGATCGCACCGAGTTTAGCGTCAACACCAACCTAGCTGAGCTAGTTTCAGCAAAATTGCGGACAGGGGTTCGACCGAGGGCTGGCCCGGCTCGAGAATCAAGCTCGCCCAGCTTGTGAGGCGTCAGCACGGTCCGTGACGGGACCTTTCCGCCACCGCAATCCCTCATGGCCACCAGCAACGACGCGGTGGTCGGACCGATCCCTAGATAGAGGAGGCACACAACTGAATGCCAACCGCACGCCTGTTGGTGCTGCCCCAGGCCGTCGGATGGGTCAATCAATTGCAAGGGTAAGCGCCCAGGCGCGCGCCGGATTGTGCGAGGCCGCTCCATTGCACGTTGCCGGCGAGTGTCAGAAATCGGGCACGCCAGCAGTTGCCGAGGATAAAAGCCGTGCGTGTGCGTATCGTCGGTGACGACGCAGCGCCACGCTCAGAGTTGATGCGCGCTAACGCCATATTTGAATAAGTGTTCGCCCATGAAAGTTCTTGCTGCTGACGGATACATGTTGTGTCGCGCTTTGGTGCGATCGTTGATCTTGCTGCGGGGCGATGTTTCCCTGATTGCGGCCGATAACATCGACGAGGTGCTGGCCCGGATAGCCGATCACCAGACCTCGATCTTATCCTGCTTGATACGCTGATGCCGGGGATGGAAAATTTCGCTGGGTTGAAGCGGATCGTGGCATTGGTACCGGATGTGCCCGTTGTCGTCACCTCGCCCAGCGAAAGGCGTGCCGAAATCGTTGATGCCATTTCCAATGGCGCGCGAGGCTACTTCTCGCTTTCGACAAAATCGTGCGTGCTGCAGCATGCGTTGCCGCTCATAATGTTAGGGGAACGCTACATCCCGGTTAGCGCGTTTCGTGGAGGCGCGAGCCTGCCGCCAGATCCGCTGGCACCAAAATGTCCTCGTCTTCTACTGCTCTCACCCCTCGGCAGGCCGAAATCATGGCCATGCTTGCAGAAGGTAAATCCAACAAGGAAATTGCTAGACAGCTCAAGGTGCTTGATGAGGCGCGGAGGACCGCTCGCCAATCCTGGTTGCTTCTGCGCCAGAGACCACCCGAAACACCCGAACATCGAAAATAAGCACCGAGCGTGGCACGGCGAGGAAGCGGGTATCCGTGTGCAAGCGTGCTCCTAAAGCGCAGAACGCTCATCAGCGGCGCCCGACTGAACTGGTCAATACCGAATTCAAGAGCATCGAGGTTGATCTCGGCGCAGATCGACCAGAACCTGAGCCGAAGCGATCAGCGAACGGCGGTTCTTAAGCTCGGGTTTCAACCAAAAACCACCCCGATTTGGGCAACTCGATAAGGTCGTGCAGCGTTCTCCTACGCATATGCGAGGAGCGGCAACGGTACATAGTTCGAACCCTCGACAATCAAGGCGAGCGCTTTCATCCAGATTGTCGCGCTTACGCCACTCCTACTTCTGACCAAGGACCACATGAAAGACCCAGCAAACATTGTTGTTCTGCGTAAGCGCGACGGCGACCTGTTCGAGTTCGACGTGATGGTTAAGGACATGCAGGGTGAGAGCAGACACGCTGTTACGTTGAGCCGCGCGACCTACGAACAGCTTACCGCAAGCAAGTACGCGCCAGAAACCTGTGTAGAGGCTTCTTTCCGCTTTCTCCTCGACCGGGAATCGAAGGACTCGATTCTGCAGAACTTCGACGTCGCGGTGATCTCCCAGTATTTCCCTGACTTTGAGCACGAATTGCCGAACTATCTTTCGAACACTTGAGGCGCCGCGGAGCGTGGAAGGTGCGGGGGAAAAACTTTGGCAATGCACGCGCCATCGAGGGCTGTCGAGACGGTCAGCGTATCTGCTGGTCGGGCGGAGCCAGCATCAGCTTTTTCTATCGTTGCAAGACGCTCATCTCGCTCTTGAGCTTGGACCACCAAAATCGGCCAGCCTCGGCAAACTGTAGCCGGCCTCTTCTCTTGTCGGCCCTCGACTAGCTCGGCCGCTTGAGCGTGGAGACCTTTTTGCGCCGTTCCTGGCAAACAGTTCAATGAAGGTCTTTCTGAGCCAAACGCTTGGGGGATCGTTGTGGTAGCGTTCATGCCAGTACATCCGGATCCCCCAAGGCGGCGCGGGCACTGGCATTGGCAAAACCTTCACGCGCATGTGGGGACCAACTGCTTCGCCTAATCGGCTTGGAATGATCGCCACCAAATCCGAGTTGGCGACGATCGATGGCAACACATGGAATGTTGGCACGCGAAGCGTGTCGCTTCTATGCAGTTGGTGTTCATGCAGAAACTGCTCGATGGCCGAGTGCGCCATGCCCGTCGCATCCGCAATGGCGTGCTGGGTCGCCTTGAACGCCTCGATTGACATCCCAGCGCGGAACTTCGGATGGTTGGCGCGGACGACGCAGACGTAATTCTCATTGAAGAGAAAGCGTTGCCGAAAACCCGTAGTTAGGTTGTTGAAGTACCCAATCGCCAAATCCACCCCGCCGGCACTTAACGCAGAGCCCGGGTCCTGGAGCGGGATGGGAAAGGACTTTACGGTTGCTCGCGGGGCTTCTGCCTTCAGGAACGTAACCAACCGCGGCAGGAACACGGTCTGCCCGACGTCGCTCAAGTAAAGCCCGAATTGGCGGGTGGTGGTGCTAGGATCAAAGGATCGATTGGAGGCGATGCCAGCAATTAGGACGTCAACAGCCTCGCGCGCGGCCGTCGCCAACCTCTCGCCGAAGGGCGTCGCTTCGAAGCCGCGCGCGGTGCGCGTGAATAATGGGTCTGCGAAGTGCTTACGCAGCCGTCCAAGCGCGTGGCTCGCCGCAGGCTGTGAGAGGCCGATTTTTTCGGAGGCAGCCGAGAGGCTGCCCAGCCGCAACAATTCAGCTAGCAAGCGAATCTGCGTGAGATGAAGGTCCTCTATATGCATGGCGTGCATACTGTGCATGCGGGGTATCTGGTTGCGGCGCCGAGAGCGGTGGAATTAACTCGCAACATGGGATCTGCGCAGCTCCCGTCTCATGCTCTCATATGGCAATTGCGAACGAGAGGAGACCCACATGACGCTCTCACGGCGGAAGCTGCTACTTGGGGCAAGTACAAGCCTCATGTTGCCAACCTTAGGGACGGGGAGAGTTGCGGCACAATCCACCGTGACCCTCAGACTGCATCATTTTGTATCGGCCCAGTCCAATCAGCAAAAGTACTGGTTCGAGCCCTGGGGCAAGAAAGTTGAAGAGGACTCAGGCGGACGGATCAAGGTGGAGATCTTTCCCTCTATGCAGCTCGGCGGTAAGCAGCCCCAGCTTTATGACCAGGTCAAAGACGGAGTCGTCGACATCGTCTGGACGGTCGCCGGCACAACCCCCGGCCGCTTTCCAAGGCTCGAAGTGTTCGAACTACCTTTCCTCGCGCATTCGGTGGGTGAGCGAACGGCCCCGGCGGTTTGGGATTTCTATCAGAAGTTCGCGCAAAACGAACTGAAAGACGTCAAACCGCTTGCGGTGTGGTCGTTCGGCCAGGGCGCCCTGTTTGTTAAGGACAAGATCATCAAGAGGCCCGAGGACGCGAGAGGTCTGAAGTTGCGCGCTTCCAACAGGCAGACCAATGATGTCTTTGCGCTGATCGGCGCCAATCCCCAGACCATTCCCCCTCCGGGCGTTCCTGAGGCCCTTGCAAAGGGGGTCGTCGACGGCGTCATCTTCCCATATGACGCGGTCATTGCCTTCAAGCTCGACGAGCTCACCAATCGCGTCACCGAGTTTGCTGGCGATCGGACGCTCTACGCCTCCGTGCTCATATTCGCGATGAACAAGGCGAAGTACGAAGGCCTGCCGGATGACCTTAAGAGGGTCATTGACGCCAATTCAGGGGCGACCCTCGCGCGGGACCTCGGGAAGAAATGGGATGAGTGGGACCAAATCGGTCGGGCAGCAATCCTCAAGCGAAATACGCCGATTACGCGCATCGACGGCGAGGACCTTGAAGCCTGGAAAAAGGCAACGCGACCGCTCATTGCCAAATGGATCGATGAGCGCAATCGAGCCGGTGACAACGGAGCCGAGCTAGTCAAGGCTGCAAGCGATCTCATCGGCAAGTACTCTGGCTGAGTAACAAACCATGGAAATGGTGAACGCCTCATCACGGGAGCCGGATTTCTTATTGGGGCGCATCCTGGCGCGTGTGTGTGAAGCGTTGGCGCTCACAGGTGGCTTCCTGCTGGTCGGGATCATGTTGATCTCGACCTTCTCGGTTATTGGGCGGAGCTTGCCCGAGCTTCTTGGCGCGGTTGGCGTGCAGGTTCCGCGCCTCGGCATTAAGGGTGACATTGAACTCGAGCAAATGGCGCTTGCGGTGGCGGTGTTCGCATTTCTTCCGCTCTGCCAACTGCAGCGGTCAAACGTTCTGGTGGGCTTCTTCACCAAGAGCCTGCCGGTCCACCACCGCGCAAAATTCGATGTCGCAGCCAACGGGTTGTTGCTCCTGCTGGCTGTTGTTATTGCCTGGCAGCTCGCGCGCGGGGCGCTCGACAAACTGGCCAACGCCGAAACGAGCATGGTGCTCCGGATCCCGGAATGGATCCCGTACGCGCTTGCGCTTCCGAGCGCTTGGCTCCTCGTCTTCGTCACTGCCTACACAGTAGCTCGCAGCTGGTGTGAGATTCGAAGCGGTCAGGCTATCGGGCCTGCAGCGGCAGGGGAGCCAAATTGATGAGTGGCTTCACCGCTGGCATGCTGAGCTTCGCGATTCTGCTCGCGTTATTGGCAGCTCGGGTCCCCATTGGTGTCGCCATGCTCGCGGTGGGCTCCGGCGGCTTCATCTGGATCGCAGGCTTGCTTCCCTATCTAAGTTTCCTCAAGACCACACCGTTCGAGACCTTTGCCAGTTACACGCTATCGGTGATCCCACTGTTCCTGTTGATGGGTAATGTGGCAGCGGGCGCCGGGCTCTCGAAACGGCTGTTTGCGGGTGCCAATGCGCTGGTCGGCCACTACCGCGGCGGCCTGGCAATGGCGGCGGTCAGTGCCTGCGCGGCGTTCGGCACGATCTGTGGCTCATCGCTGGCCACGGCTGCCACGATGGGACGTGTGGCGCTGCCGGAGATGCGCAAGTACGGTTACGCCGGCGGGCTGGCGACGGGTTGCATGGCCGCGGGTGGCACGCTCGGCATCCTTGTCCCGCCATCGGTGCCTCTCGTAATCTACGCGATCCTGACCGATCAAAACATTGCCAAGTTATTTCTGGCGGCATTCATTCCGGCCGGACTGGCCCTGGCCGGGTTCTGCTTTGCGATCCGCTCCTATGTCGCAATTAACCCAGAGGCCGGTCCGGCTGCGCCGAAATTGCCGCCTTCCGAGCGCGTCGCCGCGATCCTGGCGACGTGGCCCGTGGTCGTCATCTTTGTCATCGTATTCGTCGGAATGAATGGAGACTTCTTCGTCGGCCGCAGCCTCTTCACCCCCACCGAGGGCGCCGCCCTGGGAGCGTTCTTGGCCCTGCTTGCGGCGGTGACCGTCGGAGGCATGCGGACTTCAGACATCGTTCTCTCTGTCAGAGCAACGGCTGAGCAAACGGGCATGATCTTTCTCATCCTGCTTGGAGCGGAGCTCTACAACGCCTTTCTTGCGCGTACAGGTATGCCGCAGTTTGCCGCGCATTGGGTCGCAAACCTCGGCATATCGCCCTACCTGATCATGGCGGTCATTGTGCTGATCTACATTCTGCTCGGCTGCCTGATGGATAGCCTCAGTATGCTTCTGCTCACGATCCCAATCTTCTTTCCCATTGTGAGCGGCCTCGACTTCGGCCTGACCCCCGAGCAGACGGCGATCTGGTTCGGCATCCTAGCTCTGATTGTGGTTGAGCTCGGATTAATCCATCCGCCGGTGGGCCTAAATGTTTACATCATCCACAACATCGCACGGGACGTCTCCATGATGGACACTTTCAAAGGAGTTGTACCCTTCCTGCTCGCCGAGTTCGTGCGCGTCTCGCTCATCATCGCCTTTCCGAGTATCACGCTAGCCCTGATCAAATGAGCATATGCGATCAAATGGTGAATGGTGGCGACGCCCCTGAGATCACTCAGCGCATCATCACGTCGGCCTACGGCTTCAGGCAAGCCAAGGTTCTCCTCAGTGCGGTTGAATTGGGATTGTTTGACGCCCTGGTTGACGGCCCGCTTCCGCTTGAGACCCTCCGCCAGCGCGTCGGTCTTCACCGGCGTGGCGTGCGCGACTTTGTGGACGCACTAGTTGTGCTTGGTCTGCTCGATCGCGATCAGCAAGGCAGATACGCGAACACGGTCGCCGCCACGCAGTGTCTCGTTAAAGGATCTCCGGATTACGTTGGCGGCTTATTGCGCCATCTCAATGATCGCGAATACCCCTATTGGAGCCGTCTCACTCAGGCATTGCGATCGGGGAAAGCTCAGTTCTGTAGGACTGAGGGACATTACAATGATCTCTATTCTAATCCTGTCGACGCGGAATCATTCGCCGCGGCCATGAGCGGGGCCAGTCGGCTTGCAGCGCAAGCGCTGGCGACCCAGTTTCCATGGCGGAATTACCATACACTGATTGATGTAGGATCAGCCGAGGGCTGCCTACCTGTCGCGATCGCTGTCGCTCACCCGCATATCACGGGCGGTGGGTTCGACTTGCCAGCCGTCGCCAGGACCTTCGAGCGATATGTTGCAGAGAACGGCCTCTCCGGGCGGCTTCGCTTCCATCCTGGCGACTTCCTTAAGGACCCGCTGCCGGCCGCGGATGTACTGGTGATGGGGCGCGTTCTGCACAACTGGGATCTGACCACCAAGCGGCTTCTTCTCGGGAAGGCGCATACGGCGTTGCCGGCAGGTGGAGCATTGATCGTCTATGAGCGTCTGATCGACGATGATCGTCGCACGAGCGCAACCGGCATGCTTTCGAGCCTCAATATGCTGATCATGACCGAAGGCGGTTTCGACTTTTCGGGGGCCGATTGCGTTGATTGGTTGCAGGACGCGGGTTTTCGGGAGGTACGCGTGGAACGATTGACATATGACCAGTCTATGGTTGTTGGGTTTAAGTGAGTTGCCATTCGCGTTTGCGCGCTTGGTTACCCGCCGCTCGAACCTGACGCGGCACACCCGTTCTTCCAGTTCGTCAGCCGGCGCTACGAGACAGGCGCGATGCTAATCACCTCGAACCGCTCGGTCTCCGAGTGGGCACGGTGTTCGCCGATCCGCTCGTCGCGACCGCGATCCTTGACCGGCTCCTGCACCATAGCCACGGACTGACCATCGGCGGCGATGCTACCGGCTGCGTGCCAAACGCAAGAGCAGTCTCATCAAGCCGCCGTCACCGACCTAGACAGCCATCAGTCGAGATCTTGAATGCCGAGGGGTGGGGCAGTTCTTATTGACGCAAAGGGGCAGTTCGGATGGCGATTGACACCGAGGCTGAGCGCGGGCGAGCGCCACCATGTTGTTGGCGTCCAGACGACATCATCGAGCGACACATTCGAGCCCCAGAGACGATCATTTGCCGCTCGCCTACCTCCGGCTCGTCGTCCCGTTGGTGTTGTTTGAACCAGAGCCTGCGCCTCAAAGTACCCTGACTGGGAGGCGCCTCGCCTCTATAACCTGATGACCAGGTAGAAAATGGCTAAGCGATTGAAACTGTTGGCTGGGGCGGGAGGATTCGAACCTCCGCATGGCGGAACCAAAATCCGCTGCCTTACCGCTTGGCTACGCCCCAACACAAAACAGGCCTGAGGGCCCGACTTACATGGTGGTTTCGCGGGGCGCAAGTGCAGCCCCGCGGGGTGAACGCGGCGCGAACATTGCGAGGTTACACCCCAGCCGCACCCCAGAACATCTGGGGTGAAAGCGGGGGGCATTTGCACCCCAGCGTTAACCTTTTGTTCGCCTCCGGCCGGAGGTGAGCCATGCAACATTATGTTGTCGGCTTTCTGTTCAACGCCGCGTGCGACCGCGTGGTGCTGATGATGAAGCGCCGGCCGGCGTGGCAGGCCGGGCGGTGGAACGGCGTCGGCGGCAGGGTGGAGGCCGGTGAGGACATCCACACCGCCATGCACCGTGAGGCCGCCGAGGAGATCGGGGTCCGCCCGATCTGGCTCTACTACGTCAACCTCGAATATCCCGAGGCGCACATCGCCTTCTTCGGCTCGCGCAGCCAGCCGAGCTTTGACCAGGCGCGCCAGCTCACCGACGAGCGGATCTATCGGCACAACATGGGCGCCGTGCTGGGCGGCGGGCTGCAGGCGCTGGTGCCCAATCTGCGGTTCCTGATCCCGATGGCCGTTCACGCACTGGCCCGGGAGAACATCGTGGCCACAACGATCCCCGTCTACGGCGAGGCCAACGCCATCTCGGAGATGCGCCCCATGCTCAAGTCTGACGAAGCCCAGCGCGGCCTGCAATGAGCATGATCGTGCCCGAGCAGGCTTACCAGGGCGATACGGCCACGCCCCACCCCATCGAAACGCTGGTGCGTGAGAAGGCCCAGCTCCAAGCGGAAGTCGCCCTGCTGCGCGAAGTCTCGATGCTCGCCTACGGCGCGCTCAAGGCGCTCGGCCAATGCCCGGAGGTCTGCCAGCGGCTCGAGTCCGCACTGTTTCCGCCATCCATTGCGTGAGCGTCAAACCAGAGGGAAGCCAACGCTATGGCGAAAGACGAAGATACCGATACCTACTTCAACGACGACATGGACGCGGCGCCGCTCGACCGCGAGATCCTGCTAGCCATCAAGGATGGCGATTCACCGGTCGGCTACGCCATCGAGAAAGGCAATTGGGACGCCGACGAGGAGCGCTGGACCGGCGAGTGGCGCCAGGATTGCGCGAATGCATCCCAGTCCGAAGCGTCCAATTGGTTCCATCGCTCGTCGATTGGCATCAGGGAACCTCGCCGCTAAAAGCAGGGGCCGCCTGCTTGGCCGACAGTTGAATGCGCGTGGAGGGCCGGCGCGTGCGTTGTGCACCGCTCATTTGCAGCTCTCCGCGCCAACTGAGCTAAACTGTCTCGGGTCCTGACGTCAAAGGGGGAGCAACCATGGCACTCGAACTTGAGGTCAAAGAAGCCAACGTTGGAGAACATTGGGTCACTGGAAAGCCAACCGTTGAGTTTGTATTGACGGAGCAGTCGGCGCGCGCACTCTGGGAATTCAGCAAAGAGAATATAGACAAGGGAGCGATTTTCCGCGTGGATGGCCACGATGTCGCGAAGGTATGGATTATACAGGAGCTCACTGTAGGCAGGGGTGTTCTTGAAGCGGAGAGCGTGAACGAAGCCGTTGCACTAGCAAAACGCCTCAATTCCGGGAAAGCAATCTTGGAGGTCGAGGAAGATCTAAGCGTCTATAAGAGTACGGCTGACTAACCCAATTACGCCCTTAAAGCACTGGCTGCGCGGGCACCGGCTCGTCGGGTTTCAGCACCGGCGCATCGGCCTTGATGCGCACCACGATGTCCTCGGCGCGGTCGCCCTCGCCGGGCTTGCGGATCTTCCAGCGGTGACTGGGAAAGCGGACATTCGCGCGGGGCTGCTCTGTGCCGATTTTGTTGCAAAAGTATTTTGGAGCTCGCCCAAGCGAGGGAGGCCAGAAAATGATTCCTGCCAGGCTTGGATAGCGAGCTGGGATTCTCCGGGAGGGTAGCGACGCCGAATAGGATTTTATCAGTAGAGCCATCTATCAGACGTCGGAGCGACTTTTACAACAAAATCTGCCAACAGCAGACACCACTGCAAACATCGCGTATGCAGTCGGCATGCCGTGAAGCTAGGGCGAGCCTCTGTAAATAGCGAATAGCTTTGGGTATCGCCTCTCCATCTCAACGGGATCATCGAAATTCCAACGTACATCGAAATTGCGCCAGTCCACACCTTGAAGAAAGTCGCTATCGGATACTGGCATTTCCTCGCTGGTCTTCTCTTCGTAGATCTCCCGCGCGACGTACATGAACTCTTCGAGTTCTCGATAGCGGCGTGACCTTCCCCCCTGCGGGTCGGGCAACATCGCGAGCGTATCCGCGTCTTCGACCGCCTTCTCGAACGTCCGTCGCCCCTGCGCCATTAGCCAAGCGCGGAAGTATTCAAAGCCGTCGTCGGAACAGCCGCCGTTCATGAGATAAGCTGCTCCCCATAAATTCCAGGAGCACGAGCCCGTATGTATCTTTTCGAATTGACGCTCGAACCCCATCAACTCATCGGGCTGCAGTTCCAAAAGGCGAGCTTCGATCCGCCTCAGGAAATCCTGGTCGCTCGACGCGTTCGAGCGCGCGCCATCGACAATCCTCCAAAACGCGTCCAAATCCATCGCTAGCCTCGCACGACCTGCTCGCTCAAGCGCCTTTCACTAACCTTCGACCCTGGCGATTTTGCGATGTGGGCGCCTTTCGAGGCGGGGGGCGCTTTGGGTCA
>DATFXD010000356.1:0-14074 GCA_035258605.1 Hyphomicrobiaceae bacterium
GCGCTGGTTTAAAACCACGCGGCTCTTGATGAGCGCGATGGTGGCATTGCTGGTGGTGGGTTCGAGCACCTCGTAGGTGGAGGGCGGCAAGCCCGACGAACTCGAGGGCCCGTTGTTGTAGGCGAGATCGACCATGGTCAGCAGCGCCAGGATGCTCACCGCCAGTGCGCTATGCGTTGCCAGCAGGCGCCGCGCCAGCGCCAGGGCCACGGCGGCGGCCGCGAACGCCGCGACGGCGAGCGCCAGCGGCGACAGCAACCGAGGAAGGCGGTCGAGCCAAGCCGCGAGCAGTACCGCCAGCAGGCCGGCCGCCAACAGCAGCCCGGCAACGGCGGCGGCGGCCCTGCGATCGAGATCGAGGCGGCGCGCGGTACACCAGCGATGGGTGGCATAACCGGCCAGGATCGCGGTCAGGCCGCCGATCAGGAAGGTGGCGTCGGCGGGACGGCGAAACAATTGCACGCCCGGTACCAGCTCGTAGGCAATCTTGAACACCGGCGTATACCAGCCCAGGGCATAGAGAAGGCAAACCACGGCGGCGCCCGTAAAGAAGCGGATCTCGCGCCGCCACAGCTCGCCGCGCATCGCCGCCAGGCCGAGCATGATGAGCGGCAGCGCGCCGATGTAGAGCACGCCCATGTTCTGGGCCACGAACAGGCCCGTGCCCGGCCAGGCAAAGCTGGGCGGCCCCCAATAGTCCTCCATTCGGCCGGCGGCGCCGAACAGATCCGGGGCCATGAAGGTGAGGAGCAGTGCCGGATGCAGCGAGCCGCGGCCGGCGCCGATGTAGTCGATCGCGGGACGGTTGGAGCTGGCGGCAAACAACTCCGTCAAGACCACTGGAACGGCGGCCACCGCCAGCGCCGCCAGCAGCGCGCTGCCGAGCGGCAGCACGGCGCGGCGCACGGCCACGCCGGGCTGTGGCGCCAGCGCCAGGCGCCACAGCACGAAGCCGCCGACGAGATAGCTCGTCAACAGCGCCACCTGGTCGCGCCCGAGCACGATTGCCGCCACCGCCACACCGGCGCCGAGGCCGTACACTATCGAGCACCGCGCCAGCGCCCGATCGATGGCCAACAGCACCACCGGCAGATAGGCGAGACTGAGCACCTGGCCGATATGTTGAATGCGCCAGGCCATCGATGCACCCCAGCAAAAGCCGAGCGCGGCGATCAGCCCGCCGGCCCAGTGCCAGCGCTGATCACGGAACCAAAGCATCAGTGCGGCGCCGCTCAGGACCAGCATCGCGATCAAGGTGGTATCGACCGCCCACAGGCTCGGCGAGCCGTCGATCAGCGCCAGGGCCAGAAACGGCGGGGCAAAGATCATCGACTGCGGATCGGCGATTTGCGGATGGCCGGCGAACACGTAGGGGGTCCAAAACGGCCACTGACCATCGGCAAGGCTGTGCGCCAGGAATTGGATCTGCGGCTGGAAGTGCGCCTTGGCGTCCCAGGGGATCGTCACCCGACCGGACAGCCACGGCCAGCCGATCAGGAGGGCGGCGATCAGCAATAGGGCGAGCGCACCCCTGAACGCGTCGCCCTCTCGCTCAGCCTGATGCGCCGGGCGCTGCCAGGCTGGGGGCCTCGTCGTTGGCTCGGCTCTATCAGAGTGCATGCGCTGCTTGGCACCATCACAGCGAGGACGGGAGCCCGTCATAGCCCGCGACTTGGGCAACAGCAGGGGCGGCAAGCCTCCGCCACGGCGGCAGGCGCGCCGGGCTCGGCCACCGGGGCCGCCGCTCGGCCATTGCCGCCACCGGCGGCCGCGGCGCTATCCCTTGTGCCGTGGAGATGTGATATGCGGTTGCCATCTCGGTGCTGACGAAAGCGAGGCCGCGCATGCAGGACAAAAGCGTCATCGTTGGCAGACCCCAGAGCTACAGTCAGACGGCGCGCCGGTTCCACTGGTGGACGGCGCTGTTGGTTGCGGTCCAGGCCCCGGTAGGCTTTGCCATGGTCTATCGCGGCCCGACCTTGAAGATTTGGGACGCCTTGACCAATACCCTCTACAACTCGCATAAGCTTTTGGGCATCACCATTTTCTGTCTGGTGCTGGCGCGGCTGGGCTATCGCCTGGGCAAAGGCGCGCCCGCCGAGGAGCCGAGCCTCGCCCGCTGGCAGCAGTTGGCCGCGCATGCGACGCATTGGGGCCTCTATCTCTCGCTGCTGCTGGTGCCGATGCTGGGCTACCTCGGCATCTCGCTCTATCCGGCGCTCGACGTGTTCGGCGTGCCGCTGCCCGCTGTCAGTGCGCCCGATCAGGCAGCGGCGGCGCGTGTGTTCCTGCTGCACTGGGCCGGCGCCGTCCTGATCCTGCTGTTGGTTGCCGCCCACGTCGGCGCCGCCCTCATGCACTATTTCATCCTGAAGGACGGCGTCATGCAGCGGATGTGGGTCGCCGCCGGCCGCCGCAGTTAGTTCAGATCACCTCGTCGGTCTTGTCGTCGGTCTCGCCGTAGCGGCGCATGATGGCCGGCTTGCTGCCGGCATAGAGCCGGTCGATGTTGGGCGCGATTTTGGCGTTCTCCCGCTCGAACAGCGAGTTGCCGGCAAGATCGCTGTCGGCGATGAAGGGCCCGAAATTGTCCACCTCCAACACCCAAATCGCCTGCGCCAGCCCCAGCTCCTCGGCCCAGTAGGTTGCCACCACCCGCTTGATGCCACGACCGAGCAGCGCCCCGGTGCCATAGCCCACGGTGGTGAGATAGATGGCGTTGTTGGGCACGAACGAGCGCTTGTAGATCTCGCTCGTCATCCCGCCCTTGCCGATGATGATGTTGCAGCCCGAGAGCTTGAACCAGCCGTCGAGCCACTTGCCGAAGCGGAACGAGGCGGTGGCGGTGACGGCGCCGACGGTGGCGCTGCCGTCGGCATTGAGGGTGGCCGCCGGCGAGCAGTGGAAGTTGGCCGAGCCGAGTTCGGCAGCGGCCGCCGGCAGGCCGGCGGCATCCTCGACGGCCTTTTTGTAGACGCCCTCGCGGGCGGTGTAGATGCGGCCGCGCAAGTAGACGACCGTGCCGATCTCAAGCCTTGCCAGGTCGTCGCGCGAGGCGGGAAGCGTGAGGGAGACGGTCTTGAGGCCGGAGGCAGCGGACATGCGACACCTTTGTGGCGACTGTCGTTCGATCCCCAATGTTAGCTGCCGCGGCGGCAAAAGTGGATCCGATCCGCGGTCGCAGCCAGGCTCCCCGCGTCGCACCCAGCCGAGCTGGCGCGGCGCCGGTTGCGCGGCCCGGCTCAGGCGAAGGTGACGACACCGCGCGCCACCGACCCGCTGAGCAACAGCTGAAAACCTTCGTTGATTTCATCGAAGCTGTAGGTGCGGCTGATCAGCCGATCGAGGTCGAGGCGCTTTTCCATGGCGAGATCGGCCAGCAGCGCGAAATCGATGGCTGGCCGGATCGAGCCGTAGTAGGTCCCGGTCAGCTTCTTCTCGCCATAGACCATGGCCGCCGGCGAGATTGCCGCCCGCGCCGAGAATGCCGGGATGCCCACCAGCACGGCATGGCCGGCGGGCGCGATCGCCTCGACCACCAAGGCCGCCGTGCGCTCGCCCCCGATGGCATCAAAGGCGTAGTCGGCGCCGAAGCCACCGGTCAGTTCCAGCACCGCCTTGCCGACGTCCTCGCGCTCGGCGTTGATGCTATGGGTGGCGCCGAACTGGCGCGCCAGCTCGAGCTTGTTGTCGAGCAGGTCACAGGCGATGATGGTCTTGGCACCGGCGAGCTTTGCCCCCTGCACGACGTTGAGGCCGACGCCGCCGCAGCCAATTACCAATACCGAGGCGCCGGCTTCAACGTTGGCATGACGGATGACGGCGCCGACGCCGGTGGCGACGCTGCAGCCGATAATGGCAGCATGCGTCCACGGCAGATCCTGGCGCACCGCCACCACCTGCTCGGCCGGACAGACGACGTATTCGGCAAAGGTGCCGATGCGCGCCATCTGGTTGACCGGCTCGCCGTTGAGCGTAACGCGCGCCGTACCGTCGTGCATGCGCCAGCGCGGGCTGTCGTTGTGGCCGCTGCACAGCACGGTGTGTCCGGTCGAGCAGTAGCGGCAATGGCCGCAATGGGGCCGGAACGAAAAAATGACGTGATCGCCGGTTTTGACGTTGCCGACGCCGGCGCCGAGTTCGACGACGATGCCGGCGGCCTCGTGGCCCAGCACCATCGGTAACGGCAGCGGCCAGTCGCCGTTCATGATGTGCCAATCGCTCATGCACACGCCGGCAGCCTTGACCTTGACCCGCACCTCACCCGCCTTCGGACCCTCCTGCTCCAGTTCAATGAGCTCGAGGGGCTTGTTGACCTCGGTCAGGACCGCAGCGCGCATGGTGCTTCTCCTCAAAAGTTGGACGCTTGAAAGTGCTGCTGACGTGCGGGGCTGGCGGCCTAGTGGCTGGCGACGGCGGGCTCCGGCGCCTGCCACTCGACCGTCGCCCGGCGCATGTAGTCCGTGAACCATTTGGGATCGTTGCGAAATTCGCAGCTGCCATCGGCATAGACGCGGGCGCTGGCGCGGCGCGAGGATAGGCAAAACATATGCACGCTCATCGGCATGCCGCCGGTGTGGCAGTAGCCGACTTCAACATGGCAGGCGACCACCATCGACGTGCCCATGAAGCCCATCGCCCCCATGCCGATGCTGTTGCCGAGCCCCTTCAGCTCGTCTTCGAGGACGGCGATGTTGGGGTCGGGGTTGCGCGAGCCGACCACCCGCAGGCACGAGGCCTGTTTGCCGAGCACCATCGCAATATCCTTCGAGCCGCCAAGGCCGACGCCGACGATGGCGGGCTGGCAGGCCAGTCCACGACGCCCGAAGGCGATCAAGGTGTCGAGATAGAAGCGCTTGATACCCTCGATGCCGTCGCCCGGAAACAGCATGCGATAGTCGGAGCCGAACAGTCCGCCCTTGTGCACGGTGGTCAGATCGACCCAGCTGCCTTCGGGATGGAAGGAGTATTCGATCTCCGGCGCGCCGATGCCGCAGTTGTTGTTGTGGTCGGTGCGCCAGAGTGGATGCACGCGATTGGGCCGCAGCGGCACCTCGCGGGTGGCCTTCGCGGTGGCCCGGCGCAGGGCCGCTTCCAGCGCCACCGGACCGCCCTCGACGGTGGCGGTGTTGCCGTATTTGACATACCAGCGCGGCACGCCGGTATCGCCGCACATGGCGCGGCGGTCTTCTTTGGCGGCGTCGTAGTTGTCGAGCATGGCCTTGATGACAAAGGCGGAGAGTTCACCTGTCTCGGTATCGGCGCAGCGGCGCAGACCAGCCAGGTAGTCGTCGGGAATCTCGATGGCGGCCTTCGCCATCAAGGCTTCGGCCGTCTTTTGCACGGCGGTAATGGGGATCATGGGCAGTCCTCAACGGTAACTGGCGAACGATAGCCTCCCCCGCCACCGCGGGAAAGGCGAGGGGGGAGATGTGCGCACGCGCGTCGGGGCCCCGTACGTGCAGGCCGGCCCGCGGCCGGCCGCAGCCAAGGCGCCGCCGGCCCTCACTCAGCCGCGGCCTTGAGCAGGCTCTCGCCCGGCCTGACGATCGTAAACTCGACCGGCTCGGCCGTGACGGTGAGCGTCTCGGCGCGCTGGCGCACCACCGTGAAGGCCGAGCTTTCAAGGTCGCCCTCTTGCGGGAAATCCTCGCGGAAATGCGCGCCGCGGCTGTTCTCGCGCTGCTGTGCCGCCGCCGCTATCACCCGCGATACCTCGATCAGCGAGCGCAGGTTGAGCCAGTCGTGCCAGGTGGCATTGAAGGCGCGCTCGCCGTCGCTGAGCCCGGTTGCCAACAGCTCGGCTTCGAGCTCGTCGATCGCGGCGCGACCGCGCGCCAGCCCGGCGGCGTTGCGGATGACGCCGACGTCATCCCACATGACGTCGAGCAGCCGCTCCCGCAGCCGGTTGAGATCGCCGGCGGGCCGCGCGAAGGGCTGCACGGCGCGGGCCAGTTCGAACTCCAGCACCGCCGCATCCGGCGGCGCCGGTGCACCCCGGCCTGGTAGCCAGGCGGCCATGCTGTCGCCGGCAATGCCGCCGAACACCGTCGAGTTGGCGACACCGTTGCCCCCCAGGCGGTTGGCGCCGTGGGCGCCGCCCGCGTCCTCGCCGGCGACGAACAGACCCGGCAATTCGCTGGTGGTGTCGACCGCGCAGATCACGCCGCCCATGTGGTAGTGAGCGGTCGGTACCACTTCGACCGAACCACCGGCGAGGTCGAAGCCGCAATCGGCGCAGCGCTCGACCATCCCCTTGAAGGCCCGGGCGACGTGGTCCGGCCCCAGGTGCGCCATGCGCAGATAGACGCCGCCGTTGGCGGTGGTGCGCCCGGCCCGCATCTCCTCGTAGATGGCGCGCGATACGAAATCCCGGGTCGCCCGCTCGGCGCGCGGATCGCGTCCGAGCATGAAGCGCTCGCCGCGACCGTTGATCAGGTGACCACCGGCCCCCCGCAAGCCCTCTTCCAGCACGGTTCCGGTCATGCGGGTGTCCGGCCCGGCGAGCAGTCCGGTCGGATGGAACTGCACCATCTCCATGTCGCGCAGCGGCAGGCCAAGGCGCAGCGCCATGGCCAGCCCATCCATGCTCTTGTCGCCGGACGGCGTGTGGTAGCGGTACATGGTCGGGCCGCCGCCGGTGGCCAGCAGCACCGCCCGGGCGGCGATGAAGCGGAACTCTCCCGAGCGCATATCGATGCACAAGACGCCGGCGATGGCCTGGCGGTCGGCGCTGGGAATGAGCGCAACCGCGCGATGCTCCTCGAGGCGGCGAATCGGCCGCGCCCACACCTGCTCCATCAGCCGGCTGATAATCTCAATGCCGGTGAGGTCTCCCTTGTGCACGGTGCGATCGAAGGTCTGGCCGGCGAACGCCTTGCCGTGCAAGGTGCCGTCGGGGTTGCGATCAAAAAAACAACCGACCTCGTTTTCCAACTCCTGTACGCGCTCGATTGCCTTGGTCACCAAGGTCCAGGCCATGTTCTGATTGGGCAGCCATTTGCCGCCTTCGATGGTGTCCATGAAATGGCGCTCGACGGAATCACCGGGATTGAGCGCAACATTGTAGCCACCCTGTACCATGCGGGTGCAGCCGCACTTGCCCAACAGGCCCTTGCTGGCAATGGCGATATCGAGGTCGGCGTTCGCCTGCTGCGCGTGCAGGGCCGCGAACAGGCCGGCGCCGCCCGAGCCGAGGATCAGAATGTCGGTGTTGAGCCGTTCAAGCATGATCGCATCCAAGCTTCAGGCGGCACGCACGAGAAAGGCGACCGCGGCAATACCGGCGAGGATCAGCGCTCCCGCCGCCAGTCGCTGCTGCTGCCCGAACCAGGGCGTGTTCTCGAGCACCAGCAGGCGGATGCCGCCCGCCAAATGCACGGTGAGCAGGAACACGAGCCCCATCTCGGCCACCTTGACCGCGGGATTGGCGGTCCAGCGCAAGAAGCCATCGAGCGCCGCCTCGGATTTGAGCGCCAGCGCCAGGGCCAAGAAGTGTAGCGGCAGAAAGCCGGCAAGCGCCAATCCGGACAGGCGATGCACCAGGGCGGCGAGCCACAAGGCATCGCGGCGGTGGCCGGCGCTGTTGGGCAGCCGCCGCTCGCTGTTGGACTTAGCGTTCATGCCAGCACCACCGCGGCCACGGCGAGGAGGCCGAGCCCGGCCAACAGCACAAAGGCCGCCCACATCAGGGCCTCAAGACCGCGGCGCCCAAGGCCGGTCCATTCCGCGGCGATCACGCGCAAGCCGATGGCGGCGTGGGTCGCGGCGGCGACAACGAACAGGCCATAGAAGCCGCCCCACAGCACGCTGCCCCGCGTTCGCCCCAAAATGGCGGCGGCACTGAGGTCGTGGCCGCTGGCGTAAAGGATGACCGAGAGATGCATCAATACCAGCGGCGCCAACAGGGCGGCGGTGGCGCGCTGCAGGATGTAAAGGCGCAGGTTCACTCCAGCTCTCCCCGGATGTAGGCCGCCATCGTCGCCCGCTTCAGGCCCGCAATCGAGGCGGTGGGGTTGAGGTGGTTTGGACAATGCTGCTGACAGCTCTGATGCGAGTGGCAGGCGTGGCAGCCGCCGACGGCGGCGATGGCGGCGAGCCGCTGCCGGTTGCCGGCATCGCGCTCGTCGTTGAGGAGGGTCCAGGCGCGATTGAGGGCGGCCGGGCCCAGGTAGCCGGGGTTCCACTTCACCGTGTCGCAGGCGGCATAGCACACCGCGCAGTTGATGCACTCGATGGCGGCATCGGCCGCCAGCCGCGCCGGCGTCGTCGGGATCACGCGCTGGGCGGCATCGCGACGGGTCAGGCGCGGCTCAAAACGGCCCTTGGCGCGCTGCCACTTCTCGAAGAATGGGGTCAGGTCGCACGCCAGGTCCTTGATGATCGGCAGGTTGGCCAATGGTCCGATTTCGAGCTTACCGGCGACGATCACCTTGGCGGTATGGGTGCGGCAGGTCCAGCGCGGACGGCCGTTCACGGTCATGGCGCAGCTGCCGCACATGCCGACCCGGCAGGCGAAGCGATAGGCCAGGCTCGGATCGGCGTGGCGCTGCACCCAGGTGACGACGTCGAGCACGGTCTGATTATCGCGCTGGGGCACGCGGTAGACCTGGTAGCGGCCATCGGCTTTGCCGCGCCACAGCGATACTTCAATGTCCGGCATGTTGCACTATCTTACCCATACCCGCACGCGTTGCACGGCGTTGTTGCCGAACCCCCCCGCATCCCAGGCCGGTTCGAGCGGCTGCATTTGTCCGCGTTCATCGGTGGCCCGGCAGGCGAGCTCGTGGTCGCCGACCTCGGCCTGCCACCAATAGCGCCAGGGGCGCCAGGCATACTTGCCGTGCGCCGGACCGAGCTCGGCCTCCTGCCAGCCACCGTCGACGGCAACCTCGACCCGGGCAATGCCGACGCCGTCGCCCGACCAGGCGCGGCCAAAAATCTCGGTGCGCCCGCGATCGACCAGGCGCTGGCGCGAATACCAGTCGGGAATGCCGGGCGGGATCAGCAGCGACCTGACCCGCATATGCGTGACCGGCGTGCCGGGTAGCCCGGGCTCGGTGCGATAGTGGTAGCCGACGGCCTGCTGAAAACCTTGATAGGGCTCGGCCAAGGCCTCGATACGCCGCAGCCACTTGACGTTGGTCATGCCATACCAGCCGGGCACGATCACCCGCAACGGGAAGCCGTGCTGCGGCAGCAGCGGCTCGCCGTTCATCGCCCAGGCGAGGAGCACGTCGTCGGCGACGGCGAGCTGCCGCTTGAGGCTGCGGCCGTAGTGGTGTTCGACGCCACGATCGAAGCCGCGGTCGGCACCGATCAAGGCGATTTCGCCGGCCTCAGGCTTGAGCCCGACGTGATCGAGCACGTGCTTGAGCGGGGTACCGGTCCAGTCCGCCGTCCCCACCGCCTCGTAGAGCCAGGGCATGCTCGGGTAGCGCGGCATCAACAGGCCGCGGCCGTTGCCGGCGCATTCCATCGTCACCCGCACGGTCCGCGGCGGCAGCGCCTTGAGCGCCGCCAGCGCCAGTGCTTGCGGCCGCTCGACCAGCCCCGCGATCTCCAGCTGCCAGCCGGCGTCGGCGACCGTGGGAACGTCGAAATGATTGAGCAGATAGTGCAGGCCCAACGGTGTCACGTCGTAGCGCAGGGCTTCGAGCAGGATGCCGGCATTGCGGTTGGCAAGCCGCACCTCCTCGAGCGCGAAGTCTGCCTCCACGTGCGCGCGCCGCTTGCCTCGGGTGAACGGATTGGAGTTGGCCATGGCCGTCATTATAGCCACAAGTGCCCGGGGCTCGGCCACCGATGCCCGCCGCGCCTCATGGTCTGTTGCCGCCCTTGAGCTGCCGGCGCGTCAGCGCCAGCACCTCACCCTCGCTGGCGGCAGTATCGAGCCACAGGAACGGCAGGTTATGAAATTCCTCCTCCAACAGCGCGCGTCCGCTGCCGACCTCGACCATCAGCACGCCGTCGCTGGTCAAAAAATGGTCCGCCCCGCTCAGAATGCGCCGCACGACGGCAAGACCGTCGGGCCCGGCGGCGTGGGCAAGCCGCGGCTCGGCCGCATACTCGGGCGGGAAGGCGGCAACGGCGTCCTCGCGTACGTAGGGTGGATTGGCCAAAATCAGGTCATAACGGCGGCCGGCCAGCGCCGCAAATAGGTCGGATTTCCACAAGCTTATGCGGTCCTCGAGGCCATAGTCGCCAACGTTGCGCCGGGCAACGGCAAGCGCGTCATCGGAAATGTCGCTGGCATCGATGCTGGCCGCCGGAAACGCGAGCGCTGCCAGGATCGCCAGGCAGCCCGATCCGGTACCGAGGTCGAGCACGTGTCGAACCCGGTCGGCATCCTCGATCACCGCGGCCAGTCCGCCGGCCAGCAATTCACCGAGGTAGGAGCGGGGCACGATCACGCGTTCGTCGACATAAAACGCGTGCCCCTGCACCCAGGCTTCGTTGGTGAGGTAGGAGGCTGGCTTGCGGCTGGCGATCCGGTTTTCAATCACCGCCGCGATGGCTTGGCGTTCCGCCGGCAGTAATTGCGCATCGAGCCACGGTTCAAGGTGATCGATCGGCAGATTGAGGGTGTGTAAAATCAGGTATGCGGCTTCATCGACGGCGTTGCTGGTGCCGTGCCCGTATGAGAGCCCGGCGGCACGAAAACGACTGACCGCATAACGGAACCAGTCCCGCACGGTGCTAAACTGCTGATCTGATAACGCCACCCTAACCGCCAATCATAATCCACCGCAGCACATTTCTGTCCGGCAATGCTCTTTTTCCAATGAATAGTTTCCGAGTGCAATCATTGGCTAAGCGACGGCTTAGGGTGGTACGCCGCCGAGGCGGTCTATGATGCGGCAAGCCGCCGTGCCGCTGGCCCGGCTTTGGCCTCTCTATCGCTCCCCGCTCGGCAACGTAAGATCTTGTACTAGATACCTAATTTGGTGGGGTTCGGCCACGGTGCGGGCGCCTCCAAGTCCGGCCGCTGCCGGCGCTGGTCGGGGCCGGCGCCACGGTTCCAACATTCTGTTAGCGTCGGCAATTAAGAAGCAATTGCAACTAAGAATATGATCGATAGCGCACCGTGGGGTTTCTGCAGAACAGTGTCTTGAGAAAATGGTTGAGATTTGGAATGTTTTAAGCCATTCAATCTAAGCGATGCGACACCGACGGGCTTCAAGGGAAAATGCAATTATGGCTAAAGACCTGGACAGAATGTCCTTTAGAGAGCTGCAGGAGCTGGAGTTGAAGTTGAAGAAGGCCAAAGCCAGTGCCGAGGATCGAACGCGAGCCGAAGTTCGCACCAAAGTAGAAGCGCTGATCGCCAGTGCGGGTTTTAAAGTCAGTGATATCTTTGGTGGCCGAGGCGGCAAAGGCCGCACCGTGGCCGCCAAGTACGCCAACCCCGACGATCCGTCCGAGACCTGGACCGGTCGCGGTCGTAAGCCCAGGTGGCTCGCCGCCAAGTTGAAGGGCGGTGATCGCATCGAGAAATTCTTGATCAAGTAGGCCACGCCGCCATAATTGCTTGGATCGCGGCGTCGGCGAGTGGCGCGCCGCCGCGATGCCGTGTGGCTCGGCCGGCTTGCCGCCGCCGGCGCCATCGAGGTTAGTGCGCCGCCTCCCAGTTGTCGGCCGCTTTGGCATCGACGTGGATCGGCACGCGCAGGCGAACGGCGGGTTCGGCGGCCTTCTCCATGACGCCGGCAATGGTCTTGAGCGCTTTGCCGACCTCGGCATCGGGGGCTTCGAACACCAATTCGTCGTGGACCTGCAGCAGCATTCGCACCGAACCGAGCTTTGCCGCCGCAAGTGCAGCCGGCATGCGGACCATGGCGCGGCGGATGATATCGGCGGCCGAGCCCTGGATCGGCGCGTTGATGGCCGCCCGTTCCAGAAACCCCCGGGTTGATGGATTGCGGGTATTGATCTCGGGATAGTGTACCCGCCGGCCGAATATGGTTTCCACAAAACCGCGTTCGTGCGCGAGCGCCTTCATGCTTTCCATGTAATCGCGAATCCCGGGGAAGCGCTTAAAATAGGTGGCGATATATTCGCCGGCTTCCTGTTTGGAAATGCCAAGCTGGGCAGCGAGGCCAAACGCCGAGATACCGTAGATAATGCCGAAATTGATGGCCTTGGCCCGGCGGCGCACGTCGGCCGGCATGCCCTGGACCGGGACGCCGAACATTTCGGAAGCCGTCATGGCGTGAATATCGAGGCCTTCGCCGAATGCGCGCATCAGCTGCGGAATATCGGCGATATGCGCCAGCACGCGCAGTTCGATCTGGCTGTAGTCGGCGGACAGCAACTTGTGACCGCGCTCGGCGATAAAGGCGGTACGGATCTCCCGTCCCTCCTTGGTGCGGATCGGAATGTTCTGCAAATTGGGGTCGGTCGAGGCCAAGCGGCCGGTGGTGGTGGCGGCGAGCGCATAGCTGGTATGGATGCGGCCGGTGGCGGCATTGATGTGCTGTGGCAGCGCGTCGGTGTAGGTCGACATCAGCTTGCTGAGCTGGCGCCATTCCAGCATGACGTTGATGAACTTGCGGGCATCCGCGGCCAGGTCTTCCCTGGCGGCGAGATCGTCGAGCAGCCCGGCGCGCGTTTCCCACTGTCCGCTCTTGGTCTTGCGGCCACCCGGCAATTTCAGATTGTCGAACAAGAATTCGCCGAGCTGCCGGGCCGAAGCCAAATTGAACTTGTGGCCGGCGAGCGTGTAAATTTCTTCCTCGACGCGGGCGATGCGCTGCGCAAACGTGGAACTGAGGCGGGACAGGATGCTGCGGTCGACCTTGACGCCGGTCCGTTCCATGTCGCTCAGGATCGACACCAGCGGCCGTTCCAGGGTCTCATACACCGCCGTCATGCGCTCGCTGACCAGCCGCGACTTGAGCAACATCCATAGCCGCAGGGTGACGTCGGCGTCCTCGCCGGCATATTCGGTGGCCTTGTCGAGTGGCACCTGGGCGAAGGTCTTGTCGGACTTCCTGGCGCCGGGCGCGTACTGCAACACCTCGGCGAAAGCAATGCAGATGTGGCCGAGGTGGCGCTCGGCCAGCTCGTTCATGCCGTGATTGCCGCGGCCGCCATCGAGCGCATAGGAGATGAGCAAGGTATCGTCGAGCGGGCTCAACCGGATGCCGTGCTGTGCCAGCACGACGCAATCATATTTGAGGTTCTGCCCGATCTTGAGGACGGCCGTATCTTCCAGCAATGGCCGCAACACCGCCAACGCATCGCCGACCGCCACTTGCTTCAGTACACCGTCGCCAAAATCGAAGGCGTCACTCGCGGGCCGATGCCCGATCGGCACATAGCAGGCTCGGCCGGGCGCCACTGCCATCGAGAAGCCGACGAATTCGGCCTGCATCGGATCGAGGCTGGTGGTTTCGATATCGAACGCAAAGCGGCCGGCGGCGCGCGCCTCGTCGATCCAGGCTTCGAGCCGGGCGAGGTCGGTCACGGTTTCATACTGGCTGCGCTCGATTTTCGCCTTGGCCGCCTCGCGCATGGCCACCACCTTGGCGCCGGGGGTCCAGGCCCCGGGTGGGGCGGCGCTGGCAGGGAACTTGCCAGCCGCTGGCGCTGCGGCCGTGGCGCGCTCGGGATGTAATGCCGGACGCTGCGACGGTGGCGGCGCCGTGGTGCCAAGTCCGTCGGCGATGCGCTTGGTGAGCGTTGCAAATTCCATGTCGCGCAGGAACCCCAGCAGCCGCTCGGCCTCTGGCTGGCGCACACCCAGACGGTCGGTGGTGACCTCGAGCGGCACATCGTCCTTGAGCTTCACCAGCTCGAACGACAGCCTGGCCTGGAGGGCATGCTCAATCAGACGTTCGCGGCGCTTCGGCTGCTTGATCTCGGCCGCCCGACCCAGCAAGCTTTCGAGGTCGCCATACTCGTTGATGAGCTCGGCGGCGGTCTTGATGCCAATGCCGGGCACGCCCGGCACATTGTCGATCGAATCGCCGGCCAGCGCCTGCACGTCGATAACGCGTTCGGGCGGTACGCCGAACCGCTCACGCACCTCGTCCGGACCGATGCTGCGGTTTTTCATGGTATCGAGCATCGA
>DATFXD010000357.1:0-8450 GCA_035258605.1 Hyphomicrobiaceae bacterium
CCCGGCCGGCCTGGAATGGTGATGGCGACGGAGCTCAACGCAAGCGCCGCTCGCGGGAGGCTCGACCTTTGAGAATTTTCGTTCTACCCACTCGAACGGCGCAGGCGCCAACGTGCCGCTGGTATTCCCAATTGCTGGGATCGGCGGGCAATGGCATGGGTGGCGCTACCCAGGGGGAGCTGCCGCACCAACGCTTAACTGCGCACGGCGCCGCTCAAGTTACGACCATCCAGCGAAAGGAACAGGCATGTCGCGAACGATCAGCTCGAGATGCCGGAGGCTTGCCGCAGCCCTGGCCGTTCCGGCGTTTGCGCTCATGACCGTGATTGGCGCGGCCGCGCAGCCTGGTGGGTCTCCCGCGCAACGCATTGCCGGCCTCCACGGCGCCTTGCTTGAGACCATGAAACAGGGGAGACAGCTTGGCATGAAGGGGCGCTATGAGCGGCTGGAACCGATCCTGTCTGAGACCTATGACGTGCCCCTGATGGCGCGAATTGCCGTCGGCCCAAGCTGGCAATCGATGCCGCCAACCCAGCAATCCGGGGTGGTTAGCGCCTTCGCCCAAATGATGGTCGCAACCTACGCCAGCCGATTCGACGAATACGCCGGTGAGCGGTTTGAGATCCTGGAGACCGAGGAGCAGCCGCCAGCCGACAAGATCGTCAGGACCCGTATCACGCAATCCAATGGCAAAGTGGCGTCGCTCAACTACCTGATGCGGCACAGCGGTGCTGAATGGAAGGTGGTCGACGTCTTTCTCGACGGTACCATCAGCGAGTTGGCGAGCCGCAGGGCTGAATTCACCGCGATCCTGAAATCAGGAGGACCCGACGCGCTGATTGGCTCGCTGCGCCGACAGGGCGATAAACTGATGGCCGGTGGTTAGCCATTGCAGGGGTGACACCAGCGCGCGGCGGTTGCAGAGCTCATTCGCGGTTGTGCGGCTTGGTGATGACGATGATCCAGCCGGGAGAGGTCGCTTCGACCGACGGCGACTTGCCGTTCGGTGCTGGCGGTGACAGTGCGTCAGGCGCCTGTAAGGCAGGAGACTCTAAGGCGGGCGATTCCAAAGCCGGCGATAGCAGCGGCGACTGGGTCTCGGTCCCGCTGCGGTCCTCCAGGCCGGGCAGTGCTGATAGCGGGCTTTCCCGGAGCGCGGTGCGCAGTTCCGCCTGCCGTTTTTGCTCTACAACGCTGCGCATCATGGCATAGAAGTCGAGCGAGCTCAGCTCCAGCTCCTGCATCTCTTCGACTTTACTCAAACCGGCGACCGGGGCGGTGACACTGCCCGCCGCACCAACGTGACTGGCCAGCGTCGCCGTCGATGTGGGCAGGATGGTGCCAAGGAAGATTTGCGCGGTGAGCTCGACCCCATTGCCGATGGCGTCACGCACATTGGTCGGCCCGACCACCGGCACGACGATGAACTCGCTGTTGCGGAAACCCCACACATACAGGGTCTGTCCGAAATCGCCGGTCTGGCGGGCAAGCCCCTGCGTCGAGGCAACATCGATCAGGCCGCCGATGCCGAATGTCGAGTTCAGAATAAAGCGCCCAAACGTCGTGCCAGCGGCGCCAAGGCGCAACTGCAGGATATTGTTGGCGAACACGAACGGCTCGTTGAGATTGGCCGTGAAGGCGTCGATGGAGTCGCGTACCGGTTCAGGTACCGTGTCGCGGTAGGACTTGGCGAGCGGATAGACGATGGCGTGATTGAACTCTTGGTTGTTGTCGAACACCGATCGATTGACCGGCTCCATCGGGTCGCCGGCGCCCGGCGCTTGCACCCCAGCCGACAGAAATTGCGGCTGCGATGGCGCGACCGAAGCGCAAGCGGAGAGCGTTGCGGCGAGGATCGCCGGCACAGCAATGCGCAGAATGGTCTCGGCGCCCGGGATCATTCATCACCTGCATTGCATCGGATCAGTGCGTTGAGAGCCGACGCGGAAGCACAACATGCCAACATCTGGCCCTGAGCTAACCCCATCCCTGTGGCTGATTTGCACAGCGTTGGCAATGGTCGGCTCGGCCTATCTGGTGTTTGCAGCAAGCTTGATGCGCAAGCTCAAGGACGGGGCGTCGCCCCATTTGCGGTCTGACCACGCCGTCACCATCCTGAAGCCGTTGTGCGGGACCGAGCCGGGGTTGGAGGCAAATCTGGCGTCCTTTTGCGCGCAAGTCTACCCCGGCCCGGTCCAGATCGTCTTCGGTGTCAGCGAGGCAACCGATCCGGCGACGGCGGTCGTCCACCGGCTAATCACGCAGTTTCCGCACGCCGATATTGCGCTGGTGGTCGGCACTGACGTGCACGGTGCCAACCGGAAAATCTCCAATCTTATCAATATGGCCGCTCACGCGCGGCACGGCCTGATCGTGCTGTCGGACAGCGACATCAGGGTTGATCAGCACTATCTGCGGCAGGTGGTCGCTGCCCTCGACCAGCCGGGCGTCGGTGCTGTCACCTGCCTCTACCGTGGCACCGCGGATGAAAGGCTCTGCTCGCGGCTGGCCGCGATGGCGATCAACCATCATTTCCTGCCGAATGTGCTGGTTGGACTTGCGCTGGGATTGGCCCGACCCTGTTTCGGCTCGACCATTGCGCTGACGGCGGCAACCCTCAATCGGATCGGCGGCCTTGAGCCTTTTGCAAATCAGCTGGCCGACGACTACGCGATCGGCAAAGCGGTCAGAGATTTGGGGCTGCGCGTGGCCGTTCCGCCACTTGTTGTGGACCACACCTGCTTCGGAACGACCTGGTCCGAGCTGGTGCGGCGCGAAGCGCGGTGGGCGCGCACCATTCGGCTGATCGATCCGGCGGGCCATGCCGGCTCGATCATCACCCA
Source organism: Hyphomicrobiaceae bacterium (assembly GCA_035258605.1). Taxonomy (GTDB): domain Bacteria; phylum Pseudomonadota; class Alphaproteobacteria; order Rhizobiales; family Hyphomicrobiaceae; genus AWTP1-13. The sequence continues at coordinate 2,844 of DATFXD010000357.1, forward strand.
TCCGCTGCCCTTCGCGCTCGCCGCCGCCGGGCTTGACGGATGGAGCGCAACCGGTCTGGGGATAATCGCGCTGGCGCTTGTCTGCCGTGTGCTGGCTCCTGTACAGATCGGGGGCATGGGGGACAGCGTTGGCGCCTCGCTGTGGCTCACACCGTTGCGCGACCTGTTGAGCTTTGTGATCTTGCTAGCGAGCTTCCTGCCAGGGCCAATTGCCTGGCGGGATCGGCGCTACAGGGTTGGGTCCAACGGGACCTTGACGCCGACCTGAGGGGGCAACACGCATGCGCACGCTGTTCCTGCAGGCCCCCTCCTTCGAGGGCTTTGATGGCGGCGCCGGATCGCGCTATCAGGCCAGGCGCGAGATTCGCTCGTTTTGGTTCCCGACCTGGCTCGCGCAGCCGGCAGCTCTGGTCGCTGACAGCAAGCTGATCGATGCGCCACCACACCAATTGAAGCTTGCCGACATAGCGCCCCTGGCCCGCGGCTACGACCTGCTGGTCGCCCATACCTCAACCCCATCCTTCGCCTCCGACGTGCGGGCGATCGCGGCACTGAAAGCAGTGAACCCGAGGCTCAAAGCCGGCCTGATCGGCGCCAAGGTCGCGGTCGAAGCCGATCAGAGCCTGAGGCAGGCGCCGGTGGTCGACTTCGTCGCACGTAACGAATTCGATTTTACCATCAAGGAAATCGCCGACGACCGTCGATGGCGGGACATCAAGGGCCTCAGCTACCGCAACGCCGATGGCGCCGTGGTGCACAACGAGGACCGCACCGTGCTGGAGGACATGGATCAACTGCCTTTTGTCACCCCGGTCTACCAACGAGATCTGAGCATTGAGCGTTACTTTATCGGCTATCTGAAGCATCCCTACCTGTCGCTCTATACCGGCCGCGGCTGCAAATCACGGTGCACGTTCTGCCTTTGGCCGCAGACGGTTGGCGGTCACCGCTACCGTACCCGCAGCGTCGGCCACGTCATCGACGAGATCAAATGGGCAACCACGGCCTTCCCGCAGGTAAAGGAATTTTTCTTCGACGATGACACCTTTACCGACAACCTGCCGCGCGCCGAGAGCATTGCCCGCGAGCTCGGCAAGCTGGGGGTGACGTGGTCCTGCAACGCCAAGGCCAATGTCCCACGCGCATCCCTGAAGGTGCTGCGTGACAACGGCTTGCGACTGCTGTTGGTCGGTTATGAATCGGGCAATCAGCAGATTCTGCACAATATCAAGAAGGGAATGCTGGTCGACGTCGCACGGCGGTTCAGCAAGGATTGCCACGATCTCGGGATCACCGTCCACGGCACCTTTATCCTCGGCCTGCCCGGCGAAACCAGGGAGACGATCGAGGAGACGATCCGGTTTGCCACCGAGATCAATCCCCACACCATTCAGGTCTCGCTGGCGGCCCCTTATCCCGGCACCTTCCTTTACCATCAGGCCGTGCGCGAGGGCTGGCTCGACGTCGAGCACGCCGAGCTTGTCGATGCGAGCGGTGTGCAGCTGGCCCCGCTCCACTACCCGCATCTCACCCACACCGAGATCTTCGATTCGGTGGAAACCTTCTACCGGCGCTTCTACTTCCGGGCCGGCAAAATCGCCTCGATCGTTGGCGAAATGCTGCTGAGCCCGGCGATGATGAAGCGGCGGCTGCGCGAAGGCGTGGAGTTCTTCCAGTTCCTGCGCGAGCGGCGCGCGGTTGCGTCCTAGGGCTCACCGCCGCTGGGCGTCGGCTGGCGTGGTGGACCCATCAGAATCGGCTGAAAGAGCACGGCCGCGACCAGCGTGGTAATCAGCGACAGGGTCAAGAGCTTCCCCATGCTTGACGTGCCGGGGTGGTTGGAGAACCACAAGCTGGCAAAAGCCGCGGCCGTGGTAAGCGCGCTGAACAATACCGCGCGCGTCAGCGACGAGGCGAGCAGGCTCGTCTCGCCGCCGCGCCAGGCGAGCACGTAGTAAATCTTAAAAGCAACCCCCACACCCAACAGCAGCGGCAGCGCGATGATGTTGGCAAAATTGAGCGATAGTCCCAACAACACCATCAGCTCGAGCGTTACCACGCTGGCGAGCAGCAGAGGCACCAAGGTCAAGAGGACGTCGCCGACGCGCCTGAGGACGACCAGCAGAATGACCGTGATCGAAACGAGGGCGAGGGCGGCGGCCCGAACAAAGGCGCCGACAACGGTATCGGCCGACGCTTGAATGAGAATCGGTGTGCCGGTGGCCTCTGGTGCGACGGCGAGCACCGCCGAAGCAAAGCGCTGCAAGGTTTGATTGTCGTTTCTATCGCCGCTGGCGGCAACCTCGATCCGGGCTCTGCCATCGTCGCTGACCCAGTCCCTCACCAGCTCGCTGGGCAGGCTGTCAATCGAGACCGGCTGCGCCTGAAGAAGAAGACGGATCTGCTGAAGTCGATGCTTGAGGCCGACGATCAGGGCGTTATAGGCCCGAACCCGGATCACCGGCTCGGCGTCGGCGAGCGCTGCCAAGGCCTGCGCTAGCCGCCGCGACGGGGCGGCGACCGCCGGGTCGTCGCCAGCGATTTCGGTCAATGCCGCCGCGGTCGTGCGCAGCGCCTCAATTGCTTCCGCATCGGTTGGGGGTGGCTTCGTTTGCCGCGGCGCAAGGGTAGGTGAGAGCAGAGCCGCCGCATCGGCGATGGTCGCCAGCTTCTCGGCCTGCGCCTCCGGCACGAAGCTGTGGAGCGTCATGGTGCGCGACACCTGCGCTAGGTGCTCTAGACGCTGGGCAAGCTCATGTGCGGCGGTAAGAGAAGGCGACAGGATCTCGATGGTGTCGAGCGCGGTGGCTGGATCCTGCATCAGATCGAGCAAGGTCGCGACCGATTCGACCTTGGGGCTCCTCAGGTTGAGCGGATTGAAGTCGAACCTAAGATCCTTGAGCAAAGGCAGGCCGGCGCTGACCATGATGGCGCTCAGGGCCAGGATGATGCGCCGATGACGGGCAACGAAACGATCGACGGGGGCGAGCGCGCGATAGCCGACCGGCGCCGCCTCGCCTGGCGGCTTCAGCACGGTCAGCAGGGCAGGCAACACCGTGATGCTCAAGACGAACGCGATCAACATGCCGGCGCCTGCAATCAGGCCGAGCTCCGAGACGCCCCGATAGTCGGTCGGCAGGAACGCCCAGAAGCCGGCGGCGGTGGCAGCGGCGGCCAGCGCCAACGGCTTGCCGGCCCGCTTGGCAGCCAACACCAGCGCCGCCGGCAGATCGTCGCTGCCATACCGCTCATGGCGGTAGCGCACGGCAAACTGGATGCCGAAGTCGACGCCAATGCCAACGAACAGCACGGCAAAGGCAACCGAGATGAGATTGAAGGCGCCGACCATCGCCAAGCCGGCTGCGGTTGTGATGGCAAGCCCGATGCAAAGGCTGACCATGACCGCGATAATGATGCGGGCCGATCGCAGCGCAAGCCACAGGATCAAGAGCAGCGCGGCCAAGGTCAAAGCGCTGTTGATGAGGGCACCGTCAGCCACGGTGCTGAACTCTTCGTCGGCCAGCGGAACGGGTCCGGTCAGCCGGACGGTGACGCCATTGGCTGGGTCAAGGTGAAGCGCCCGAACGGCGTTGCGGATGGCGCTTGACGCCTGGGCGCCTGGCTCCAGGGAGCCATAGTCGAGTACCGGTTTGACGTGAATGAAACGACGCAAGTCACGACGTTCGAGCGCCTCCCCCAACATCAACTCACCCCAGGAGAAGGCGATTTTTTGGTTGGCGGCCAGCGCCTCCAGCGCATCGGCCAACCGCGCCAGCGGCTGGCCAAAGTCTTCGAATTTGACTTGGCCAGCCTTTACCCCGAGCGCCAGGTAATTGAGGGCGCTGGCAAGCCCGCGTAAGCTCGGGTCGGCTGCCAGCGTACCGAGCAACGGCTGGGCGCGAATCATCTGCTCGGTCGCTTGCCCGACCTCCTCCAACGACAGAAACAGCAAGCCGTTCTGCTCGAAAAATAGACCCGCGTCGGGTCGGCGCACCGCCTGGAACAGCTGCGGCATCTTGCCCAGCTCCTCGGCCAGCGCGCGGGCGGAGACGTCGGCGAGGTCGGGCGTCAGACCATCGACAACGATCACGATCGTGTCGGTTCGTTGCGGAAAGGCCGCATCAAGCTGCAGCTCGCGCTGGCGCCAGGGCAGTGCGGCGGAGATCAGCTGGCTGGTGTCCGTGTCGATTGCGAAATGCCGGCGGCCGTAGTCGATGGCCCCCGCCGTGCCGATTATCGCCGTGAGGAGCACAAGCCAGGCAAAGCGGCAACAGGCGCGTGTTGTGCTGGCGATGATCGTTTCGAGCAAATCTGTGCGCAGACGCAAAACCCTTCCCGAGTTGGCGGCAGCAAACTCTGCCGCCGTGGCACGCTCAGGGCGACCTCAAGGGTGTGAACGCGCTCCCTGCCATTGCGGCCCCGGCCTTTGTGTTGCCCAGCGGCCCAGTTGGCAACCTGACTTGTGGAGATAAGGGCGTTCTACTGGAAGTGCGAGGCCGTTCGGTGTAGCGTCCGCATCGAAGCACATCTAGCGACCTGGCGGCGTCACGCCGGCGGCCGTCCGCCGACGGCGTCGAGCGAAGCTTGCGTCTTCGGGATTGGGTGAGGCATGAAGGTGATCCTGGCGCAGCCGCGCGGCTATTGTGCCGGCGTTGTCCGCGCCATCGAGATCGTCGAGCGGGCGCTCAGCACATACGGACCGCCGGTCTACGTGCGCCACGAGATCGTGCACAACCGCCATGTCGTTGACAGCCTGAAGGCAAAGGGTGCGCGCTTTGTCGAAGATCTTGCCGAGGTGCCGCTCGGCGCCGTCACCATCTTCAGCGCCCATGGCGTGTCTCGGGCGGTCGAGGCCGACGCCAAGCACCGGGAGCTGTCGGTTTTGGACGCCACCTGTCCCCTGGTCGCCAAAGTCCACAGCCAAGGGCAACGCTACCTGGCACAGGGCCGTAGCGTGATCCTGATCGGCCATGCCGGCCATCCGGAGATCGAGGGCACCATCGGCCAGCTTGACGGACCCGTGCATTTGATTCGGGACCGGGACGATGTCGACCGCCTCGATCTGCCCGCCGATGCCCGCGTCGCCTACATCACGCAGACGACGCTCAGCGTTGACGATACCCGAGCCACCATCGACGCACTCAAGCGGCGCTTTTCCGACATCGTCGGTCCGGAGACCCGCGACATCTGCTATGCGACCCAGAACCGACAGACGGCGGTGCGCGAGCTGAGCAAGCTGGTTGAGGTCATGCTGGTGGTTGGCGCCAGCAACAGCTCGAACTCGAACCGTTTGCGCGAGATCGGTGCCGATGCCGGCATCCCGAGTTACCTGATCGCAGACGGCAGCGAGCTCGATCGCGAGTGGTTCGCCGGCAAGACGACCGTTGGACTGACGGCCGGGGCGTCGGCGCCCGAAGTGCTGGTCGAGGACGTCATCAATGCGCTGGCACGCTTTGGCGCGGTGGAAGTGACGACCTTGCCGGGCATCGACGAGAAGATCAAGTTCCGGCTGCCGGCCCAGCTCACCGCGCCGGGCGCAGCCGCGTCGATGGCGTTCGACCCGAGTGGGCCCTGACAAGGACAGCTGCGGTGGGTATCCCTCTCAAT
>DATFXD010000358.1:0-14694 GCA_035258605.1 Hyphomicrobiaceae bacterium
ACATCATCGGCTTCGGCGAGTTGCTGTCGAACCCGCGCACCGGCGAGCTCAATGGCAAGCAGCGCGAGTATTTGGGCGACATCGCCGCCTCCTCGCGCACCTTGCTGGCCATCATCAACGATATCCTCGATCTCGCCACCATCGATGCCGGCGCCCTGGAGCTGAAGCTGGGGCCGGTCAAGGTGGCGGCGGTGATCGACACGGCCGTGCTCGGGATCCGCGATCGCGCGCAGCGCGCCCGCCTCAATCTCGACATTGCCGTTGCCGACGATGCGCAAGACTTCATTGCCGATGAAAGCCGTGTACGGCAGGTCCTTTACAATCTACTGTCCAATGCCATCGGCTTTTCCAAGCCCGGCGCCACGGTTGCCATCAAGGCCTGGCGCGAGGCGCAGATGTTGGCGTTCATGATCGAGGACAGCGGCGTGGGTATACCGAAGGAACAGCAGACGCGGGTGCTCGAGCGCTTCGAAAGCCGCAGCCAGGGCTCCAAGCATCGCGGCGCCGGGCTCGGGCTATCGATCGTCAAGAGCCTGGTCGAGCTGCACGGCGGCACCATGTCGCTCGACTCCGAGCCCGGGCGCGGCACGCGCGTCATCGTCCGCTTCCCCGAGAGCGGCGCCGGCGCCCATGCCGAGCCCTCCCGGACCCGGGATGCATGACCGCGGCCTGGCAGGGAACGCTCGATGAGGCCGGGGTCGCCCGGCTGGCGGAGCTGCTGGCGCTCAAACTCGGGGTCGGCAGCCTGGTCGTGCTCAAGGGCGATCTGGGGGCTGGCAAATCGACCTTGGCCCGCGCCCTCATTCGCGCGCTGGCCGGCGACGACGTCGAGGTGCCGAGCCCAACCTTCTCGCTGGCGCAGGCTTACGCCACGCCGCGGCTCATGCTCACGCATTTCGATTTCTACCGGCTCACCAGCGCCGCCGAGGCGCTGGAGCTCGGCCTCGAGGAGGCGATCGCGCACGGCGCCGTGATCGCCGAATGGCCGGAGCGCGTCGCCGAGCTGCTGCCGGCCGACCGCTACGACATCGAGATCGCCGACAGCCCGGATCCGAGCCGTCGCCGCCTGGCCTTGGTGGGACGCGGCGCCATGGCGGGGAGTGCTCAGCGCGTCGCCGCCGCCCTGCGCTTTCTCGAGCGTGAGCCGTTAGCGCGGCAAGGCGAGCTGCGCTATCTGCAAGGCGATGCCTCGACCCGGACCTACGCACGCCTGTCGCATGCTGACGGTACGCTGTTGCTGATGGATGCGCCGCGCCAGCCGGACGGACCGCCGATCAGGGCGGGCATGTCCTATAGCCGCATTGCCTGTTTGGCCGAGGACATGGCGCGACCGTTTGCAGCGATCGGGAGCGCTTTGATCGAGGCCGGCTTGAGCGCGCCGCGCGTGCTGGGGTCCGACTTCGAGCACGGCCTGTTGCTGGTCGAAGACTTAGGCGACCGCCTCTATGCCCGCGAGCTCGCCGGCGGCGGCTGTCAGGCCGAGCTTTACCGCAGCGCCGTTGACGTGCTGTTGCGGCTGCGCGCGGTGCCGGTACCATCCGAGCTGCCGCTGCCCGACGGCACCTGCTACCGGCTGCCCCGCCGCGACCGGGCGGCGTTCGAGATCGAGCTCGACCTGATCCTCGACTGGTATTGGCCCCGGCTCAAAGGCACGCCCTGCCCCGAGCCGGCCCGGGCCGAGTTCCGCTCCTTGTGGCGCGCCGTGCTCGATCAGCTGTTGGCGCTGCCTGGCGCCTGGTTTCTGCGCGACTATCACTCCCCCAACCTGATCTGGCTGCCCGAGCGCGCCGGGCTGGCCCGGGTCGGCATCCTCGACTTCCAGGACGCGCTCAACGAACACGCCGCCTTTGATCTCGTCTCCCTGCTGCAGGATGCGCGGCTCGACGTCGAGGAGGCGCTGGAGCGGCAGCTGTTCGATTATTATTGCGCCGCGGCGGCCGCCGCCGAACCGGGCTTCGATCGCGGCGAGTTCGCCGCCGCCTATGCCATGTTCGGGGCGCAGCGCAACACCCGCCTGCTCGGGCTGTGGGTGCGGCTCAAGCAGCGCGATGGCAAGCCACACTATCTCAGGCATATTCCGCGCACATGGGGATATCTTGAGCGCAATCTGCGCAATCCGACCCTGGCGCCGCTGGCGGCATGGTATGATCGGCACTTCCCGCCTGGTTTGCGCGACTGGGCTGGACGGGTGCGAGGAGGCGGATGACCAGGGTTGGCAAGCCGTTGCGGCTTGAGACGGCGATGGTGCTGAGCGCGGGCCTCGGCACGCGCATGGCCGCGGCCAACGGCAAGCTGCCGAAGCCGTTGATCCCGCTCAAGGGCAGGGCACTGATCGATCGCGTGCTCGACCGCATTGCCGCCGCCGGCATCGCCCGGGCGGTGGTCAATGTGCATCATGAGGCCGACCTGATCGAACGCCACCTCAAGGGCCGGCAAGCGCCGCGCATCGAATTTTCCGATGAACGCGCCGCCAGGCTCGACACCGGCGGCGGCGTGAAAAAGGCGCTACCTCGGCTCGGGCGGTCACCGTTCTTGATTCACAATGCCGACTCGGTGTGGATCGAGAGCGTGGGATCCAATCTCGCGCGCTTGCGCGACAGCTGGGACGACGCGCGCATGGACTGCCTGATGATGCTGGCGCCCACCTCCTCAAGCTACGGCTACCAGGGCCGTGGCGATTTTGCGCTCGACAGCGACGGCCGCATTCGCCGGCGCAGCGAGCAAGAGATGGTGCCGTTTGCCTTTGCCGGCGTGTCGATCGCCGATCCACGGCTGTTCCAGGACAGCCCCGACGGGGCGTTTTCGCTCAATTTATTGTGGAGCCGCGCCATTGCCGCGGGCCGCGCCTGGGGCGTGCGCATGGACGGGCTGTGGATGCACGTGGGCACGCCCGAGGCGCTGGCACAGGCCGAACAGTGCCTCGACGATGCCGCTGCGTGATCTGCTGAGCCGGGGCCGGCCGCAGCCACAGCGGCGCGGGCGCGTCTATACGGTGCCGCACGGCACACCGTTTTTGGAGGCGTTGGCCACTGCCCTGCTGGCCGGGCAGCTGGCGCCGCCGCGGCGCGGATTGCGCCGGAGCAAAACGCTAAGCTCGGATCCGTTCGCGCTCGCCGCCGTCACCTTGCTGCTGCCGACCCGGCGTGACATTAGCGCCGTGCACCAGGCCTTCCTCAAGGCCGCCGGCGGTGCCGCCCTGCTGCTGCCGACCATCAAGCTGATCGCGCACACCGGCGACGGCCTCGATCTCCTGATCGATGCCGCCGGCGAAGCCGTGGCCGACGCCAGGCCGCAAATCGGCAAGCTCGAGCGCGAGCTCGCCCTCACCCGCCTGGTCATCAAATGGGTCGAGGCGATGGCCGCCACCCCGGGCGCGGTCGGGGCCAGAACCCCGGCGCAGGCCGTGCGCCAGGCCAAGGAGCTGGCGCGGCTGATGGATGGCGTGGAAATGGAGGAGGTGGGCCTCGCCGGTCTTGATCAGTTGGTGCCCGACGATTTCTCCCAACACTGGGGGCTGACCCTCGACTTCCTCAAGATCGTCACCGAGCGCTGGCCGGACCACCTCGACGAGGCGGGCAGGGTGTCGCCGGCGGGCTGGCGCCGGGCCTTGATGCGGGCCGAGGCCGAGCGCATGCGCGCCACGCCGCCGTCCGCTCCGGTGATCGTTGCCGGCGTTACCGGCACGGTACCGGCGGCCACCGAATTGATGCGCGCCGTGCTCAGCCACGACAGCGGCGTCCTGGTGTTGCCGGCGCTCGATCAGAGCCTCGATCAAGACAGCTGGGATCAGATCGTGCCGGCGCACCCCGAGCACCCCCAGTTCGGCTTGAAGCGGCTCATCGACGCCTTGGGCGTGGCGCGCGAAGAGGTGGCGCTGTTGCCCGGCGTGGCGCCCTCGGCCCGGCAACGCGCCCGCGCCAGCCTGATCAGCGAGGCGATGCGGCCGGCGAGCACGACCGAACGCTGGCAGCGCTGGTTTGCGCCCGCCAACCGGCCGCTGATCGAAACCGCCAGCGCCGGCGTGACCGTGCTCGAGGCGGCATCGGCGGGCGATGAGGCCGAGGCCGTGGCGCTGATCCTGCGCGCCGCCGTGGCCGATGCTAAGACGGCGCTGCTGGTCACGCCGGATCGCGCCCTGGCGCGCCGGGTTTCGGTGCGGCTCAAGGCTTGGGATCTTGAGGTTCCCGATCTGGCGGGCACGCCGTTGGCCGGCAGCGAGGTTGGCGTGTTCCTCGACCTGGTGATCGAGGCGGCCGCGCAGGGCTTTGCGCCGGTGCCCCTGCTGATGCTCCTCAAGCATCCCGCCTGTCGGCTGGGCCTGCCGCCCGCGACCATCGCCAGCGGCATCGCAACCATCGAACTCGCCGTCTTTCGCGCGCCCGCGCTCGGGCACGGGCTCTCGGACCTCATCGCGCAGGTCGACCGGGCGGCGACCGGCACCTTGACCGGCCAATCGCGCGGCCGCGCCGTCAGACTGATCGGCGAAGAGGGCTGGCAGGCGGCCCGCGCGGTGGCGCAGCGCGTGGCCCAGCTGTTGGCGCCGCTGGAGCGGCTCTTTGCCGAGCCCGGCGCGGTGGCGCTGGCGACCTTGGCCACGGCGCATCAGCGGGTGGCCGAGGACTTGAGCGCCGGCGCCGAGCCGGGTGATGCGCCGCTGTGGCAGGGCACCGGCGGGGAAGAGCTGGCGCGCCTGTTTGCCGGCATCCTCGAGCCTAGCCTCGCCGCCGCGCCAGAGCTGGCGGCCGCCGACTATCCGGAATTCTATCGCAGCCTCCTCAGCGACCAGATGCTGCCACCGGCCGCCGGCGATCCCCGCCTGGCGATCGCAGGTCCGCTCGAGGCGCGGCTGCAGCAGCCCGAGATCGTGATTTTGGCGTCGCTCAACGAGGGCACCTGGCCGCAGCTTCCCGACCCCGGTCCATGGTTCAACCGCGCCATGCGGCAGAAAATGGCGTTGCCGGCGCCGGAGGCCCGCATCGGCGAAGCGGCGCACGACTTTTGCTGCCTGGCCGGCGCCGAGACGGTCTATCTCACCCGCGCCGCCAAGATCGACGGCGTGCCAACGGTCGCCTCGCGCTGGCTGCAGCGGCTGCTGTTGCTGTTGCCCGAGGCCGCGGCCACAGCCGGCGACCCGCGCCCCTGGCTCGCTTGGGCGGACGCCAAGAATTCGAGCCCCGGCCGGGCGCGGCCGGTGCCGGCACCGGAGCCGCGGCCGGCGCTGGCGCAGCGCCCGCGCCAGCTTGCCTTGAGCGACGTCGAGACCTGGATTGCCAATCCCTATGCCCTCTACGCCCAACGCATCCTGGGGCTCGAACGGCTGGCCGATCTGATGCCGGTGCCCGACGCGGCGCTCCGTGGCCAGATCATCCATGAGGCCTTGCGCCGGTTTCATCGCCGCTTCCCCGACGCGCTGCCGCGCGATGCCGGCCACGAGCTCAAGGCCTGCGCCCACGCCGTGCTCGGCGAGCTCGCCGGCTCGCCGCGGGTCGCTGCCTTCTGGGCGCCGCGCCTCGACCGTTTCGCGGCCTGGTTCGCCGAGACCGAGCCGGCGCGCCGCCGCGGCATCCTCAAAAGCTTTGCCGAGCTCGACGGCCGCCTGGTGCTCGATGGCCCCGGCGGCCCCTTCACCTTGCGCGCCCGCGCCGACCGCATCGACGTCGGCGCCAGCGGCCTCATCATCACCGACTATAAGACCGCCGCCAGCCTCGACACCTTGATCAGGAACGCCAAGGCCGGGCGGGCACCGCAATTGCCGCTGGAGGCGGCGATCGCCGCGGCCGGCGGCTTCGCGCAGGTGCCGGCGCGCCTGGTGACGGGCCTGCGCTACATTTCCGCCGCCGGCGGCACGCCGCCCGGCCTCGAAGACGACCTGGCGCTCGATGCCGACGAGGTGGCGCTGCTGGCGGCCGCGGCGCACGCCGGCGTCAGCCGCCTGATCGCCGACTTCGACCGTCCCGACACGCCCTACCGGGCGGTGCGGCGGCCGCGCTTTCGCTATGACTATGATGACTTCGCGCATCTGGCGCGCGTCGCCGAGTGGGCGATCGAAACCGACGAGGAGGCACCGTGAAGCCGCTGCGGGGCACGCTTGAGGCGGCGGCGCCGGCGACCGCGCGGCCCGAGGCGCCGGCCGAAGCCACCCGACGCCAGCAGGCGCTGGCCGCCGATCCCGAGGCGTGTGCCTGGGTCAGCGCCAACGCCGGCACCGGCAAGACCCACGTGCTCAGCAACCGGGTGCTGCGCCTGTTGCTGGCCGGCACGGCGCCGGAGCGGATCCTTGCCCTCACCTACACCAAGGCGGCGGCAGCGGAGATGTCAAAGCGGGTGTTCCAGCGGCTCGCCGAGTGGGCGCGCGCCGGCGACCCAGAGCTCACCATTAAGCTCACCGACCTCGTGGGTCGCGCGCCCAGCCCGGCCGAGGAGCTCACCGCCCGGCGGCTGTTTGCGCGCGCCATCGAGACGCCGGGCGGGCTCAAGGTTGAGACCATCCACGCCTTTTGCGAGCGCCTGCTCAAACGCTTCCCGCTCGAGGCTGGGGTGTCGCCGGCCTTCAAGATCCTCGACGATCAACAGCGCCAGCGCCTGGTGGGCCGGGCGCTGGACGACATGCTGGCCGCGGCCACCGCGCAGCCATCTTCCCCGCTGTGGCCGGCGCTCGCCACCGCCATCGCCTACGCCGTCGATGGCAATTTCGAGCGGCTGTTGGGTGAGGCGATGCGCAGCGAGGCGGCGTTAGCGCTCGCGGCCGGCGGCGCCAGCCTCGCCGCCATCGAACAGGGGCTGAGAGAGCGCTGCGGGGTCAGCGCCGAGGCGACAGCGGCGAGCTTGCTCGATGACCTCGCCCAGGTTCTGAGCGATGCGGCCATGCGCGGGCTGGCGGCGGCGCTCGCGGCCGGCGGCAACGGCGACCAAGAGCGCGCCGGCGATCTGGGCCGCGCGATCGCCGCACCCACGCCGGCGCAGCGGGTGGCCGCGCTCGAGCGCCTGTTCTTGCGGCAAGACAAGGCCCCCCGCACGCGCCTCCTCAGCAAGGAGGTGGCGACCGCCCGGCCCGATGCTGCCGCCGAGCTGGCCGGCGCGCAGGAGGTGTTCGTGGCGCTCACCCAGCAGCAGATGGGCTTGAGCGTGGTCGAGGCCACGCTCGCCCTGTTGACGCTCAGCGCCGATGCGCTCTCCCGCTACCGGGCGGCAAAGGCGCGGCTCGCCGTGCTCGATTTCGACGATCTGATCGCCGAGGCCGCCCGCCTGCTTGAGACCTCGGCCGCCGTCGAATGGGTGCTGTTTAAGCTCGACGGCGGGCTCGATCACATTCTCGTCGACGAAGCCCAGGACACGAGCCCGGTGCAGTGGCAGGTGGTGCGCGCCTTGGCCGGCGAATTCTTCTCCGGCGAGGGCGCGCGGGACACCCAGCGCACCCTGTTCGCGGTCGGCGACGAGAAGCAATCGATCTACGGCTTCCAGGGAGCGGCGCCGCAGATGTTTGCCGCGGCCGGCCGGCACTTTGCCGGCGCCGCGCGGGCCGCCAACCGCACCTGGCGACAGATCCCGCTGACCGTGTCGTTCCGATCGGTCGAGCCATTGCTCAATGCCGTCGACCGGATCTTTGCGGTGCCGGCCAAGACCCCCGGCGTTGGCGGCGCCGGCACGCCGGTGGCGCACAGTGTGCACCGCCTCGGCCAGGCCGGCCTCTTCGAAATCTGGCCGGTGGAGAAGGCCGCCCCGCCGCCGTCGAGCCAGCCCTGGACGCCGCTGGCCGAGGCGCCGAGCCCGCATCCGGTGAGCCGGCTTGCCGCCCGCATCGCCGATACCATCAAGCACTGGCTTACGACCGGCGAGCGCCTCGGCTCCGAGGACCGGCCGGTGCGCGCCGGCGATATCCTGATCCTGGTGCGCAAGCGCCTGCCGTTCGCCCCGGCAATGGTGTCCGCGCTCAAGGCCCGCCGCATCGCCGTGGCCGGCGCCGACCGGCTGATCCTGACCCAGGAGATCGCCGCCCAGGACCTGATCGCGCTTGGCGACTTTATGCTGTTGGGTGACGACGATCTGGCGCTGGCGGCGCTGCTCAAATCGCCGCTGTTCGATGTCACCGACGAGGAGCTGCTGCCGCTCGCCTATGGCCGTCCGGGACCCCTATGGCAGGCGCTGACGGCCGGGGCCGGGACCAACGCGCGCTGGCAAGACGTGGCCCTGCGCCTGGCGCGCTGGCAGCGCGAGGCGCGACGCCTCTCGCCGTTCGAGTTCTATGCGGCCGTCATCGATCGCGACGGGATGCGCCAGCGCCTGCTGGCGCGGCTCGGCAGTGAGGCGGCCGATCCGATCGATGAGTTTCTCAATCAGGCGCTCACCTACGAGCGGGCCGCACCGCCATCGCTGCAGGGCTTCCTCGATAGCCTGCGGCGGTCGCCGCCGCAGATCAAGCGCGACATGGAACAGGGCCGCGACGAGGTCCGCGTCATGACCGTGCACGGAGCCAAGGGCCTTGAGGCACCGATCGTGTTCCTGCCCGACACCTGCTCGACCCGCTCGGGGCGCTGGCCAGGAAGTCTGCTGGCGGCGGCAGCGGCGGGCGAGGCTGCGCCAGCAGACGTGCTGTGGCCGGTGCGCGGCACCAGCACCGCGACTGCGGTAAAAACGGCGCGAGAGGCCGAGCAGCAGGCGGAAAAGGGGGAGCTCGACCGGTTGTTGTATGTGGCGCTGACGCGCGCCCGTGACCGCCTCTACGTTGCGGGCTTTGAGGGCACGCGCGATCGACCGAGCGATTGCTGGTATAATCTCATCAGCGACGGCATCCTCGACGGCGCGCGTTGCCTGCCGCGGGGCGACGGCCAAAACGTCTGGCGCCTGGAGGTGGAACAGACCTTGCCGGCGGCGCCGGCAGCCCGCCGGCGGAGGGCATCGCCCGGAACCGACCCGCCGCCGCCCTGGATCGGCGCACCGGCGCCGGCGGTGCTGGGGCCCGTGCCGCTGCGTCCTTCGCAGCTGCAACCGCTGGCCGCCGGCGCGGGGGCCAAGCCCAAGGCCGCCGCACCTGAGCCAACGATCCCCTCGCCCAGGGCCATGCTCGAAGGCCAGCGCTTCCTGCGCGGCACGCTCACGCACGCGCTCATTGAGCACCTGCCGCAGCTGCCGCCGCGGGCGCGGCGGGCCGCCGCTCAGGCCTTTCTCGCCCAACGGGCGCCGATGCTGGCGGCCAGCACCCGCGCCGGGATCGTCGCCGAGACCATGGCCATCATCGAGCACCCCGAGTTTGCGCCGCTGTTTGGCCCCGACAGCCGCGCCGAAGTGCCGGTTGCCGCCCGCCTTGCGCGCCCAGGCCAGCCGCCGCTCGAGCTGACCGGCACGATCGACCGTCTGGTGCGGACCGACGATTGGGTGTTGATCGTCGACTATAAAACCAACCGGCCGCCACCGCGCACGGTGAGCGAGGTTGCAGAGAGCTATCTTTTGCAACTGGCGGCATACCGCCTGGCCGTGGCCCGGATCTTTCCTGGAATGCACATCAGAGCTGCGCTGATCTGGACCGACGGCGCGCGCCTCATGGAAATTCCGCCCGCGGTGTTGTCGGACCATGAAGCGCGGCTGTGGCGCTCAAGTGGCGAGCCTTGACGCCCGCTAACCGCCTTCCTACGTTCCGGTCGACGTTTTCACCCCGGCATGGCCCCTGCCAAACCCGGCGATCGAACAGCCCGGGGATCGATCGAACAACCCGGCGATAAGCTAAGGAGAATACCCGCATGGCTGGTACGGCGCGCGAGGTCTCGGACGCCAATTTCGAGCAGGAAGTCTTGCAATCGTCCGAACCGGTGCTGGTGGACTTTTTCGCCGAGTGGTGCGGACCGTGCAAGGCCATGGCGCCGGCGCTGGAGCAGGTGGCCAGTGAGCTTGCCGGCAAGATCAAGGTGGCCAAGCTCGACGTCGATCAGAACCCCGACGTGACGCAAAAATATCGCATCCAGGCCATGCCGACCTTGATGATCTTCAAGAACGGCGAGGTCGCCGCCCAGCGCGTCGGCGCCTTGACGCAGAAAAAGCAGCTGACCGACTGGATCAAGGGCGCCATCTAGCGAGCGCGCCAGGTCTCAACGACGGTAACGGCGCTGCCCTCGGGTGGCGCCGCTCTCGTCTCTCGGTTAGCGGGCGGCGCGGCGCGCGGGCCGCGACGGCACCGTTGGCAACGCGGTACCGATCATGCAGTCGCGGGTGACGATGGCGGCCAGTTGATCCTCGCTCCAGCCGCGCGTCGCCTTGGGGCGCATCGGCAGCACGATGTAGCGCAAGTCGGCGGTCGAATCGTGCACCCTGACGGCGACCTCGCGGCCGAGCTCGACCCCGAATTCGGCGAGCACGCCGCGCGGATCAACCACCGTGCGCGAGCGGTAGGCAAGGCTCTTGTACCAGGCCGGCGGTATGCCCAACAGCATCTTGGGATAGCAGGAACACAATGTGCAGACGATGACGTTATGCACCTGGGGCGTGTTCTCGACGGTGCTGAACTCGGCGATGGTGCCGATGTCGATGCCGAGTTCCAAGAGCGCGGCGCGGGTGTCCTTGATGAGCCGCTTCTTGAAGGCGGCATCGACCCAGGCGCGCGCCACCACCTTGGCGCCCAGCGCCGGCGAGCGGCTGTCCATCAGGTCGACGGCGGCGGCGATCTCGCCGGATGTCAGGATGCCCTTCTCGATCAGCAGCGAGCGCACGGCTTCCTCCAGCACCTCGTAGGCGCCCATCGGGGCCGCGTCGTGATCCTTCTGCGCCGGCGGGTGCGCGTGATCGTGGCCGGCATGGTGGTGGTGCTGGTGATCGTCGTCGTCATGCATGACCGCCTCCTAGGGCTGCGGTTCGAGCCAGGGCTCGTAGATATCGACCTCAATATGGTCGGCCTGGCCGGCCAGATAGCTGGGCCACACGTCCAATTGCCGGAAGCGCACCTTATAGAGCACCTGGGCCGGGAGCCCGGGCCGATGATAGGCGAGCCGCTCGGGATCGCGGAAGCTGCCGTGCACGGCGGCGACGACGCCGGGCTTGCCGCGCACGTACCAGGGCGTGCGGCAGTGCCCGAGTGCGGCCCGCGCCGGCACCCACACGCGATCGCCGGGCTTGAAGCGCGGCGGCCGGCTGAAGCTGCCGGCGGCGCTCACCATGGCACCTTGGCCTTCACCACCCGCCGCCCCGCCGTTTGATGCTTTTGGCGGACCTCGGCCATGCGCCGCTCGATCTCCTCGCGCGTCAACACGTCCTGCTCGACCAGCAGATTGCGCAACGCCCGGATCCATTTTTCATAGTAGGTGGTGCGGTCGTAGGCCTGTTCGCCATAGTCTTCGATCACGCGGCGCAGACCATCGACGGTGAAGGCGCGCTTGCCCGGACTGGTGAGCAGGCGTTGCATGGCATCGGTGCGCTTTTCCCACAGCGCCAGATCGTGCTCGGCGCGATCAATCGGGCCGAAGGCGAGGCCGCCGACGTCGTGGGCGGCGCGGCCGCCGGCGCCTTGGCGCAGCATGGTCTTGCGTTTGGGGGCGGGCATCCGCGGCAAACCTTTAGCGTCTCCTGTGGATCGGCCATGATGCCCGGTTCGCCTGGGCCTGGCCAGTCCCGGCGCCACCAGCCAAAGCCACCACCGCGTCAGGGCGCGTTCGGCGCCCGGCAGCCGGCGCCGCTCGCCCCCGGCACCATCGCTCACCGGCAAGACTTGGCGCTCCGCCTCGTTTGTGGTGAAAGGGATCTCTGGGGAGACGCCAGGGAGAGGAAACCGCAAGCAATGGTGACGATCGGGGCTGCCGCCCTCAGTCAATTCGTGTCTGATATCTTTGCGGCGGCGGGCTGCTCGGCGGCCGAGAGCGAGCGCATCGGCAAGTATCTGGTGTCGGCCAATCTCACCGGTCACGACAGCCATGGCGTGGCGCGGGTGCCGCGCTACCTGGCCTGGAAGCGGGACGGGGTGGTGACCGCCGACCAGCAGGTGGCGATCGTGCGCGAGACCCCGGTGCTGGCGGTGGTCGATGGCCGCCACGGCTTCGGCCAGACGGTCGGCCCGCAGGCCGTTGCCATCGGCATTGCCAAATGCCGCGCCATGGGGCTCTCCCTGGTGGCGCTCAAGAACAGCGGGCACATCGGCCGCATCGGCGACTGGGCCGAGATGGCGGCCGCGGCCGGGCTGGTCTCGGTCCATTTCGTCAATGCTTCGGGCAGCGTGCTGGTGGCCCCGTTCGGCGGCAGCGAGCGGCGGCTCTCGACGGCGCCGTTTGCGGTCGGCGTCCCCCGCCCCGGAGCCTCCCCGATCATCCTCGATTTTGCCACCTCGGTGGTGGCCGAAGGCAAGGTGCTGGTGGCGAGCCAGGGCGGCAAGCCGCTGCCGGCCGGAGCGCTGATCGATGCCGACGGCCACCTCTCCGCCGATCCACACGTGCTCTATGGCGACTATAGCCCGACCGGCCCGCGCCAGGCCGGCAACGGCACCGGCGCCATCCGGGCGTTCGGCGAACACAAGGGCTCGGGCCTGGCGCTGATGTGCGAGCTGCTCGGCGGCTCGCTGACCGGCATGCAGGCGACCGGCGCCAGCGGGGCGGGGCCCGACCGCTTCCGTGGCAACGGCATGCTGTCGTTCTACGTCGACCCAGCCGTGGTCGATGCCGAGGCGATCTTTACCGACGACGTGGCGCGCTACGTTGCCTTCGTCAAGAGCGCCAAACCCGCCGCCGCCGGCGGCGAGGTGCTGGTGCCCGGCGAACCCGAGGAGCGTATGCGCCAACACCGCTTGCAGGAGGGCGTGCCGTTGCCCGACGACACCTGGGCCTCGATCGTCGCGGCGGCACGCGAGGCCGGCGTCGACGAGCGCCGGATCCAAGCGGCCGCTGCGCGCCCTTAAAAGTTGCCGCCTCCGAGCCAAGCGAGGAGCTGCCCGCGCGGAGGCGTTCCGAAGGCCGACCAGGAGTGATGTGACGTGATTGATGCCGCACTGATTGAAAAGCTCAAGAGCTACGACACGCCGACCATCTGCAATGCGCTCGAGATCGTCGATCCGGCGCGCCGGCTGACCGGCTTCACCACGCGACCGCTGGTGTGCCCATTCCCGGCCCTGCCGCCGATCGTCGGCTACGCCAAGACCGCCACCATCCGTGCCGCGCACGCCCACGAGCTCGACGGCAAGGCGGCGCGCACGCAGCGCATTGCCTACTACGAGTACATCGCCGGCGCGCCGGCGCCCGGCATCGCCGTGATCCAGGACCTCGACGGCCGCGACAGCGGCTTCGGGGCCTTCTGGGGCGAGGTGATGAGCGCGGTGCATCAGGGGCTCGGGCTGATCGGCGTCGTCACCGACGGCTCGATCCGCGACATCGATCAGTGGGCGCCGGGGTTCCAGGCGCTGGCCGGCGCGGTGATGCCCAGCCACGCGCACGTGCATTTGCACGACTTCGGCAAGGAGGTGCGGGTCGCCGGCATGCTGGTGCGCTCGGGCGAACTGGTGCACGCCGACCGCCATGGCGCGGTGACGATTCCGGCCAAGGTCGCCGCCAAGATCCCCGCCGCTTGCGATCTGTTGGCGCGCAAGGAGGCGGTGATCCTGGAGATGGCGCGCGCCCCCGGGTTCAACGTCGCCAAGCTCAGCGAGGCGCTGGCCAAGCAGGACGAAATTCACTGAAGCCTTAACGAGAGTGGGCGCCGCGACGGCGCCTGGAGGAGAGAGCCATGAAAGCCAATGCCTTGAAGAAGAAGATCGCCGAGGGCGTAAATTGCGTCGGTGGCTGGGCGGCCATCCCGAACCCGTTCGCGGCCGAAATCTATGCCGCCCAGGGCTGGGACAGCGTCACCATCGACATGCAGCATGGCGCCAGCGACATCAACGATGTGGTGCCGATCCTGCAGGCGATCCAGAGTGCTGGCGACGCCACGCCGCTGGTGCGCGTGCCCTGGAACGACCCAGCCCACATCATGCGTGTCCTCGACGCCGGTGCCATGGGCATCATCTGCCCGATGATCAACACAACCGAGGAAGCCCAAGCCCTGGTCCGCTCCTGCCGCTACCCGCCGCTCGGCGAGCGCAGCTTCGGCCCGTTCCGGGCGGCGCAGTACGGTGCCGACTACTGGCAGAAGGCCAACGACGAAATCTTGCTGTTTGCCATGATCGAGACGCGGACGGCGGTGAACAACCTCGACGCCATCCTGTCGGTCAAGGGCATCAATGGTGTCTACGTCGGTCCCTCCGATCTGTCGCTGAGCCTCGGCAAGCCGCCGACCCTCGACCCCAGCGACCCCGAAGTGCTGGCCGCCATCGACACCATCGTCAAGACCACGCGCAAGAAGGGGCTGATCGCCGGCGTGCACACCGATGGCCCGGCGACGGCATTGCGCCGCTTCGAGGCAGGTTTTCAGATGTGCACCATCCTCAATGACGTTCGCTTGCTGGCGGTGGCGGCGGCCAATGCCATCAACGAGGTGCGCGGCAAGGCGCCGGCCGCCAAGGCCAAGACCTATTAGAAGAAGCGGCTGCGGCGCCCGATGCGCGGGCGTCGCAGCTTGCAGCGCGCTGGTGGCACGCTAGTGGTCGGACAGCGGCTTGCCGGTATAGTCCTTCATCAGTGCCGTGGCGATCAGGCTCACGATGGCGCACGCCAGGATATAAAGGGCAACGGCATAGGGCGTGCCATAGGTGGCAAACAGCCAGGTGGCGATCAACGGCGCCGGGCCGCCGGCAAT
>DATFXD010000359.1:0-28735 GCA_035258605.1 Hyphomicrobiaceae bacterium
GCCCTTGGCGAAGGTCATTTTCACGACACTCTTATAGGTCTCGCCGGTGCAGATGATGCCGGCGTGCGACCACACCGGAACCCCTCTCCACTTCCACTCTTCGACCACTTCGGGGTCGGCCTGTTTGATCAGGCGGCGCACTCGCGCCAGCGTCTCGCCGCGCCAATCACCCAGTTCCTTGATGCGCGCATCGATCAGCTGGGAGGGAAGTTCCCCCGCTTTCGCTGGCTTGGTGGCGCTCTTCGTCTTCATCATGGCTGTGGCCGCTTTCGTCATGGTTGTTGTCGCTCACTCGTCACCGCCGGGGCTTCGTTCGTCGGCGCTTGGCACCACCCGATCGCGTCCCCATTGGGATCGCTGATCAGAGGCGATTTGGGCGGAGGTGACACGCTCCGCGAGCTGTTTCGGCAGATCCCCACGCTTATGCAACTGTTATCGACAAAAAACTTAGTCCCACTTGAGGCCAGCATCGAACTTGGCCCGGTAGCGACGCCAGAGGGCGGACACGAAATCCGAGTAGTCGTCGGTCCACGGTCGCACCCGGGGCTGGTCGAGCCGGCGGGCGCGATGCCAGGCGAGCGCTGGCTCCAGCAGCTCCCGGTGATGTGCCATGAGCACAACCTGCGAGGCCAGCGCGCCGGAACCGCGCTCGCCCTCGACGTAAACCGCCTGGGCGGCGACGCCATCGGCGGCGCTGAGCGCGGCGAGATTGGCCTCCAGCACCGGCGGCAGGTCGAGGTTCTGGTTGGAAACATGCAGCGCCAAGATGCCGCGATCGGCGAGCTTATTGAGGTAGAGGCGGAGGGCCTCGACGGTGATGAGGTGCATGGGAATTGCGTCCGAGGAGAAGGCGTCGACCATGAGAAAGTCGAAGGCGCCATCGTTCTGGCGGGCGAGTGTCAGGCGCGCGTCGCCGAGCACGATCTCGGCCGCCGGCAAACAGCGCGCGATGTAGCGAAACAGCGAAGGGGTGGTGGCGATGTGCACGATCGCGGCATCGATCTCGAAAAAGCGCCAGTGGTCGTCGGCTGCCGCATAACAGGCCATCGCGCCCGTCCCCAATCCCACGATGCCGACCCGCAACGGGCCTGCGGTCGCGCCGCGTGCCAGATTGAGGGCACGCGCTAGCGGGCCGGTTGGATGATAATAGGCAAGCGGTATCGGGCGCGATACCAGCGCGGCGCCGCTGCGGTTTTGCTGCAGACCGTGCAAGGTCGTGCCATGCAGCAACAGCCGGTAGTCGCCGGCGGCGCTATCGATCACCCGATGCGTGCCAAAAAAGCTGCGCGTGACATAGATGGGGGCGGAAGCCGACGGCAGGGCAATAGTGGCCGCGATCATGGCGGCGAGCGCCGCGGTCGCAAGGCGCGGTGCGGGGGTGGCGAGGACGGCCGCAAGCCCGAGACCGCAAATCACGCCAAGGCGCAGGTCGCGGTGCGGCTCGAACAGCTCGCTCCTGACCGCCACAGCGAGCAGCAGGATGGCGGCCAGCCCCGCCCCGACCAGCAGCGCCAGCTGCGCCAGGCTGCGCCCGGGGCTGAGCGCACGCCATAGTTTGGGATGGGCCAGGAGGCCGAGGCCCAATAAGAGGGGAAATTCGGAGGTCCCCGTGAACAGCAGCGGCGCCAGGATGGCCGCGAACACGCCGCCCAGCACGCCGCCGACGGACAAGCACAGGTAAAAGTTGGTGAGATGGGCCCGGTCCGGCCGGCGCCGGTAAAGCCGCCCATGACAGAGGAGGCTCGTGATCAGGAAGGCCATCAGCCCGACCACGGCGGCAACGACCCAACTCAGATCCCCCTTCCACTCTTGCGCCGCCAGCGCCGCCGCCAGGGCCAGCGGCTGCAGCCGCAACAGATGGCGCGGCCCGATCGGCTGCCGGGCGCGAAAGGCGACAATGAAGGTGGCAAGATAGAGGGCCAGCGGCAGCACCCAGAGCAGCGGCGCCGAGGCAAGGTCGGTCGTCAGATAGGTGGTATAGGCGACGAGGAGACCGGACGGCACGAAGGCGAGAAAGATCCACCCCATGCGCCGGCCCCAGGACGGCGGCCGCGATCGCTTGCCGTCCTCGCTCGGACCTGCGGCAAGATCGAGGTCGGGCCTGAGCGCGATCAGGCCGCAGCCGACAATGGCCAGCACCAGCAGGAGAAAGGCGGCGCTCCAGATGCGGCTCTGCCAGCTGAGCGGCAGCAGCGGTTCAATCACCGTCGGATAGGCCAACAGCGCCGCCAGGCTGCCGGCATTGCTGGCGCCGTAGAGAAAGTAAGGATCGGCGCTCAACGGATGCCCGCTGCGGCCGAACCATGCCTGCAGCAGCGGGGCATTGGCAGATAGCGCAAAGAAGGGCAGGCCCGCCACCGCCGCCAAGGTCGCCAGCAGCCACAGATAGGGACTTGCGGGTGGCCCAAGATCGGCGGGCAGCGCGACCGGCGTGGCGGCGAAGGCGGCAACCAGCACGGCCGCATGCACGATCAGGGCCCTGCGCCCGCCAAGCGTGAGGTTGAGGAGATGCGCGTACGCATACCCCAGCAGCAACAGCGCCTGAAAAAATGTGAGCGACACGGCCCACGTCGCCGGTGCCCCGCCCAGCACCGGCAGCAGCATTTTGGCGACCATGGGCTGCACGGAGAACAGCAAAAAGGCGCTCAACACCAAGGTTGCCGCAAACACCAGAAGCGTTTGACGTTCGCCGCTCTCGGCCAGGGGTGCCGTCGGGGGCGGGGGCATTGTCTAGGCTTTCGGCCGCTTGTCGATCACGCGCCGCGCCTTGCCCTGGCTGCGCTCGATCCCGCCCGGCGCGGCGAGGCTAATGCTGGCCGAAATGCCAACCAGGGCTTTGATGCGCAGGCCCAACTCGGCGGCCAGCGCCTGCCGCCGATCGGCCGCACAATCGGCGGTCACCTCTACCACCACCTCGATCTCGTCGAGGCGGTTCGGGCGGGTCAGCAGGATCTGGTAGTGCGGTGCCAGCCCGCGGACGTTGAGGATTTCGGTCTCGATCTGGCTCGGAAATACGTTGACGCCGCGCACAATCAGCATGTCATCGGAACGGCCGGTCACCTTCTCCATCCGCCGCATGCTGCGGGCCGTGCCCGGCAGCAGCCGGGTCATATCGCGCGTGCGATAGCGGATGAGCGGCATTGCTTCCCGGCTCAGCGTGGTGAGAACGAGCTCGCCCTTGGCGCCGTCGGGCAGCACCCTTTCGCTCACCGGGTCGATGATTTCGGGGTAGAAGTGGTCCTCCCACAGATGCAGACCATCCTTGGTTTCGACGCACTCGCTGGCAACGCCTGGGCCCATCACTTCCGACAGGCCATAGATATCGACGGCGTGCATGTCGCAGGCTTGCTCGATCTCGCGGCGCATGCTGTCGGTCCAGGGCTCGGCGCCAAAGATGCCGACCTTGAGCGAGGTGGAACGGGGATCGATCCCCTGCCGCCGGAACTCATCGAGGATCGCCAGCATGTAGGATGGGGTGACGGTGATGATGTCGGGCCGGAAGTCGACGATCAGCTGCACCTGGCGCTCGGTCATGCCACCCGATACCGGCACCACCGTCAGCCCGAGTCGTTCGGCACCGTAGTGGAGGCCGAGACCGCCGGTGAAGAGGCCGTAGCCGTAGGCGTTATGAAGCCGCATGCCGGGCCTGCCGCCGGCGGCGCGGATCGAGCGCGCGACCAGGCGGCCCCACGTGTCGATGTCGCGCTCGCTGTAGCCGACCACCGTCGGCTTGCCGGTGGTACCCGAAGAGGCGTGGATGCGAACAATTCGCTCCTTGGGCACCGCGAACAAAGCAAAGGGATAGTTGGCGCGCAGGTCGTCCTTGGTGGTGAAGGGATACTTGGCAAGATCGGCGAGCGAGCGCAAATCGCTAGGGGCGATCCCGATGCCGTCAAAGCGCGCCCGGTAGTGGGGCACGTTGCGGTAGACGTGATCGAGCGTCGCCTTGAGGCTCGTCAGCTGCAGGTCCGCGATCCGATCGCGCGAGGCCGTCTCGATCGCATCGAGGTCGGCCTTGTGTGGGGTCAAATCGAGCACCAATCCCCTCCTCCGCTGGCGCCTGCCAATCGATCGACGCCATCCTGCGCCCTCAGCTGGCGGCCCACAAACAACCGCCGAGCGCCGCCACGCCGAGCGCGCTGCGCACGGCGTGCAGCCAGCCCCAGCGCGCAACCAGGCGCCGGGCCTCGGGCCCGGCGGTGGAACTTGCGAGGCGATGAAGGGCGTCGTTGGTGGGCTTCACGCAGATCAAGGTATAGGGCCAGTTGACGAACATCAGAAGTGCCGGAACCAGCCAGCGCCAGTCGCCGTAGCGATACCCGGCGGCGAGACCCATGGCGGTGCCGACAAGGGCGAGGCCACCCTGCATGACCGCGGCGCGACGATAACTCAGCTGCCACTGGGTGAGCATCTGGCCGTCGTCGAGCGCCAGTCGGGCCGGCTGTTCGGCCACGTTGACATAGACCGCGGCCCCCGTGAACAGCGCCACAGCCATGCTGGCGAGAGTTGCGGCGAGCATGGGCAATCTCCAGCACGTTGGGCCGCTATACGGCGGCTTCAAGCAGACTATCGGGCAAAGTCCGGGCGTGGCCTCTAAACTCGGCAATGACGGTCCCTGCCGCATCGCGCACGCTGACGTCGTAAATGCCACCGCGTTCGCCGCGGTGGCGCTCGCTGGCCACTGCCAACAGGCGCATGCCAAGCCGCGCCGGCGCCAGATAGGTGATGGTGCAGTGTTGCGCCACGGCGCGGCGCCCATAGGCGTTTGAGGCAAACGCCAAGGCACTGTCGGCCAACGTGAAGATGATGCCGCCGTGCCCGAAGCCGTGGCCATTGACCATGCGCTCGGTCACCATCATGGCAAGCTCGGCCCGGCCCGGCCCAACGCTCACGATCTCCATGCCGAGGCCCTGGCTCACGCGGTCGTCGGCCCACAGCGCCGCGGCGCTAAGGCGGGCAATGTCGCCGGCGTCCCGCGTCATGCCTTTCTCCCGCTGAACTTGGGCGCACGCTTTTCCAGGAAGGCGGTGATGCCCTCGACGCCGTCGGGGGAGGCGCCGGCACGCGCTTGCAACTCGCGTTCGAGATCGAGCTGGTCGGCAAGCGAGTTGCGGTTCGAGGCGGCAAGCGCGCGCTTGGTAAGCGCCAGACCGTAGGTCGGCGCCAGCGCGAGCTTGCCCGCCACCATGTCCACTTCGGCGGCCAGTTTGTCGTCGTCCACCACTTTCCAGATCAAGCCCCAGGCTTCGGCTTTTTCTGCCGGCAAGGGCTCGGCCAGCATGGCAAGCCCGCGCGCCCGCGCCGCGCCAACGAGGCGCGGCAGGATCCAGGTGCCGCCGGCATCGGGAATGAGCCCGATGCGGGCAAACGCCTCAAGGAAACTGGCACTGCGCGCCGCATAGACGAGATCGGCCGCCAACGCCAGATTGGCCCCGGCACCGGCGGCGATGCCATTGACCGCGGCGACCACCGGCTTTGGCATCGTGCTGATCAGCTTGATAAGCGGGTTATAGGCACCTTCGAGGAGCGACGCCGCGTCGGGTACACCCTCAGACAGGTCTTGTCCGGCCGAAAACGCCCGGCCTGCCCCGGTCAGCACCACCACCCGACAGGCGGGATCGGCAGCACCGGTCTCAAGTGCGCTGCGCAACTCGGCGAGCATGGCGCCGGTGAAGGCATTCAATCGCCCAGGCCGGTTGAGTGTCAGCTGCAACACGCCATCCTTGTGTGCCTTGAGCACGGTCGGTTCGCCCACGGGCCGTCTCCTGTTCGTCGCTATTTGTGCAAAAATTCTAGCCCAGCCGGGCGGCGTCTCAAACCAAGACCCCGCGCACGGGCCGGCGCAATTTGGCATTTTGTGGTTCGGACCGGTCGCGCCGTAAGCGGCGCCGTTGGGATGGCTTGGAATGGGTGGGCCGGTTGTCTATAGTGCCGCCCATAGGAGACCGAGGGGCAATCATTTCTGACAGCTAGGCTTTGTGCCGCGTGCGCACGCCCCCGTGTCTTTGCTCGGCCGGTTTGCCTGGCCCGGCTTGGCGAGATCGAGGGGCATTGACGGCGGGGGGCCGGTATCCCGGGGGGCCAATACGGCATGAAATGCAACTGCCAGCGATGGTTCTGGGGCATTATCCCCCTCATCATCCTGTGCTGGCTCGCCATCCATTTCGAGCGCGGACGGATCGAGCAGGATCTGGCCGAGCGCGCGGGCTCGGCCTTGATGAGCAGCGGCCACACCTGGGCGGTGGCGGCGGTCGAAGGTCGCGATATCGTGCTCTCGGGACGCGCTCCCGACGAGGACGAACCCGGCAAGGCCTCGGAACTCGTTCGCGGCACCTGGGGCGTGCGTCTCGTCGACAATCGCGTTGATCTCCTGGAAAGGGCGGAAAACTACATTTGGGCTGCGAGCCGGCGCGGCCAGCGCATCCGGCTCACGGGCTACGCGCCGAACTTGGCGACCCGACAAGTCATCATCGGCGTGGCACGAGCGAACTTTCCGGGCTTCGAGATCGTCGACCGGACGCGTCTTGCCCGCGGCGTGCCGCCGCTCGACACCTGGCTTGCCGGCATCAGCTTCAGTTTGCGCCAGCTCGCAGCCCTGAAGCGGGGCGATGTGCGCCTCGACGGCCTCAGCATGACAGTGACGGGCGAGGCCGAGGACTTGACGGAATACCGCGCCGTCAGGACGGCGCTTGCCAGCGGCCTGCCGAAGGCGATCAAGCTCGCCAACAACCTGATTGCGGCCCCGAGCGTCAGCCCCCATACCTTGTCGGCACGGCTCAACGGCGGCGAGCTCACGCTCACCGGCTACGCCCCCGATGAGGCCGCCGCCGATGAGTTGGTGCGGCTCATCTCCAACGTCGCCCCCGGCTTGCCGATCAATAATCGGTTGCAGCCCGCAAGCGGCGCGCCGACCGGTTGGGGCGGTGTTGCAGCTGCCGGCGTGCGCGCGCTCCTCAATCTCAAGAACGGCAGTGCCGAGCTGAAGGACACGACCCTCACCCTATCCGCCATTGCGGCCAACGATACAGAATTGCAGGCGACGCGTACGGCACTGCGCGCCGAACTGGGCGAGCCGTTCCGGCTGACCGATCACATTAAGTTACCGCAGCCGCTCATCTTGCCGCCAACGCCGCCGGTTCCGCCGCTGCCGGCGGAGCTGGTCCCGCCGTCGGTTGCTCCGAAGGCAGCCGAGCCGTCGCCGCCGACGGAGCCGCCGGCACAGGTCAGCGATCTCGTGCTCCCTCAGCCACCACCGTTGCCTCCGCCGCCACCCGAGCTGGCGCCGGGGCCGGCTCCGGAGCCGGCTTCGCCGCCGCCGTCAACGCCTGCGCCGGCGTTGGTGATGGTGGCGCCGGCGCCACCTCCCGACCCTGGGGAGCGGCCCTTACCGCCGTCGTCGCCAGCAGGGTCGCAATCGATCGCCACGCAATCGTTGCCGCCCGCCGTGCCCGCGCCGGCGGTCCAGGACCTGCCGCCACCGGCCACCAGCATGGTCGCGGCCGCCGATCCAACCGCCATTGCGCGTGCCAGCGCGTGTCAAGAGCGCCAGGCGAAAATCGCCGATGCTGGTCCCATCCTGTTCCGCGTCGGCAGCGCCGATCTTGATTCTGCCGGCATCGTCGCGCTCGATGGCGTGGCCGGCGCCGCCAAGGCCTGTCCCGAGCTGCGTATCGAGATCGCCGGGCACGCCAGCGCCGAGGGTGGCCAGGACCGCAACCAGCAGCTGTCGCTTGAGCGCGCGCGCACGGCATTCGCCTATCTGGTCAAGGCGGGGGTCGAAGAGCAGCGACTAGAGGCTGTGGGCTACGGCGCATCGCGACCGACCGCTGCTAACGACGGCCGTGACGGCATGGCTCGCAGCCGACGCGTTGAATTCGTGGTTCGCCACTAGCGCGTCGGCGGCGCTCGAGAGCTTTGTGGGTTTGCACATGGACTATCTTGTCTACAAACTCGCCTGGTGGTTGCTGGGCGCCTTCGGCATCGGCGTTTGCGTGGGTTGGTTGTCCTGTGGGCGGCCGCGCGATGCCGATGGGGGACCGCCGGCGTGAAAACGTAGGGGTCGTCGTCTGGGGACTGGATCATGTTGGCGTTGGGTCTGCAGACGCTGTTGTTGATGTGCGCCGCCTATTGTCTCGGCGCCGCGCTCGCCTGCTTTGTGCGTCGGCTGTTTTTTTCCCGAGGTGCGCGCCAGCCACAGACCATCGAACGCCGCGTCGAGCCGCTGCAAGAGGCTGACCCCGGTGTGATTGGGCGGGAGCGGTTCCAACGGACGCCTGCCAAGGCGCCGGTCGCACCTGCCAAGACGGCACCGGTTGCACCTGCCAAGACGGCACCGGTTGCACCTGCCGAGACGGCACCGGTTGCACCTGCCAAGACGGCACCGGTTGCACCTGCCGAGACGGCACCGGTCGCACCTGCCGAGACGGCACCGGTCGCACCTGCCAAGGCGGCGCCGGTTGCACCTGTCAGGGTCGAGCCGGTTGCGGCTGCCACAGCAGCGCCGGTCCGAATCCGCACGCCCGCACCGGTCACGGCCCCGGCGGCGGGCCCGGTCCCCAAGCCGGCGCCGGTCAAGCCGGAGGCACCGGCGCCTGCCGACGACCTTGAGCGCATTCATGCCGTCGATGCGGTTCTCGCGGCCGGGCTCCATCGCCTTAATATTCGCCACTACCATCAGATCGGCCGCTGGCAACGCGCCGATCTCGAACGCGTCGCACAGGCGTTGGCGATACGCCGCAGCCGCATTAGCCGCGAAAATTGGATCGAGCAGGCCCAAATCCTCGCCGCTGGCGTCGAGACCTACTACGCCCGACGGCGTGCGCTGGGTGAGATTGCAAGTGCCGTGCCGACGGCGTCCGCCCGTGACCGGCAGGGTCGGGGTGCGGCACCATCCCCTCCGCCGGCCGCCGCGCCGCGGTCGCGCCGCGACGAGGTTGCCCCGTTAATTGCGCCGGCGCTGATGGCGGCAAATCCGCTCGCGGCCAGCGCTCCCCTGGCCGCGCCGCCAGCCGTGGCGGCGCCGGCTTTCGCCCCCGCCGGGGTTTCCGAGCGTGCCGCCTTCGCGCGCCGGGTGGCGCCGGTTCGCCCGGCGACCGCCGCCGCTGCCGCGCCGCCCACGGCGGAGCCTGCAAGCCCGCCCCCGGCGGCCGCAGCCGCGCCGGTCCCGCTGGCGCCGGCCAAGCCCATCCGGCCAGAGCCGCCGGCAGCGTGCGACACCTTCGAGCGCATTCGCGGCATCACCGCTACCGTGGCCGAGCACCTGCGCTGGGCGGGGGTGACCCGCTATGCCGAGATCGCCGCCTGGTCGGCGGCCGACGTGGACCGGTTCGACCGTGAGCTTGGACGTCATGGACGCATCGCCCGCGACAATTGGATCGAGCAGGCGCAGATTTTGAGCAAGGGCGGCGATACGGCTTTTTCCCGGGCCTTCGATCGCAGGCCGCCCGAGGCGCCGTTGCCGGCGCCGGCGCCCGCGAAACCGCGACCCAGAGCGAGCGCCGCGCCAGGGCCCCAGCCACGGCCCGGCCTTCTCGGCGCTCTGCGCTCGGTGCGGTCACAGGCCTATCAAAACCCGGAGCCGGGGCCGGAGGCGGCGCATCGCGCCGGATGGCACAACCGGGTGGTACGATCGACGCCGCCCCAAGACCTCAAGCGCATTCGCGGTATCGGAGTACTGATCGAGAAGCGCTTGAACGCCATGCACATCGCCACCTACGAACAGATCGCCAATTGGACGGCGGAAGACATCGAGCGCGTCAGTCGCACGCTCGACTTCAAGGGCCGGATCGAACGCGAAAATTGGGTGGAGCAGGCGCGCATCCTCGCCTCGGGTGGGGCAACCGAATTTTCCCGACGCGTCGATCGGGGAGATGTCGAGACCGGCCGCTATCGCCCCTAGCCTGCCCGCCGACCGACCCAACACTTGAACCGCCAAGCCTTGAAGCGCGCGCGGCACGATGGCGTTGCCACGACCGCAAAAGGGCTGGGCTCGGTATGCCCGGCCCTAGAACATGCCCTCGAACTTCTTCTTGAAGCGCGACAGGCGCCCGCCGCGATCGACCAGGTGGCGATCGCCTCCGGTCCAGGCCGGATGGGTCTTGGGGTCGATGTCGAGGGTGAGCGTGTCCCCCTCCTGACCATAGGTCGAGTAGGTTTCGAACTCGGTGCCGTCCGTCATCGTCACCTTGATGCGATGATAGTCGGGATGAAAATCATCCTGCTTCTTCATGACCACCTCACGCCGACCGCCGCGGCGGCCAATTCAGCCAAAAGTTGCGGGCTTTCTACTGGAAACGCGCCAGTAGGACAAGGACCGGGCCGGTTCCGGATCGCGTTGGCCCGGCGCCGGAAGCGGCTTCGCCACCACGCGCGCGTGCGCGCGCCCCGCGTTTTTCGGATGCAGCCGCCGCATTTTTTGCTCCGCCGGGGCCGTGCTCCCGTTTTGGGGCTTCTCAGGCGCCCGCGAATGCCGCAGGTTACAGGCCCTGAGGGGTCCCGCTTTCACCGTTGTTTTGCGCGCTCCCAAGCGCGGGAGGTCGCGGCCCCCCGCAGGGTCTTCGCGTGTGGCTTTGGATCGCGGCATGGGGCGCAGGTGACAGCGACGATCGGAAGTGGCCTTGCCGGTCTCGCCGTGTTGGCCGCCCTGGCGAGCGCGCCGGCCGCCGTGGCGCAGGATGCCAGCAACTGGATGAAGTGGCCCGGCCCGGCCGGGGCCCAGGCTAACGACGACCCGAGCGACCGCGAGTTTATCCGGGAGTGGGAAGCGACGCCGCCCAGGGGCTATCCGACCTTGAGCCCCAACAATGTCATCCCGATCAAGGCCGCCATCATCCGCTATTCGCAAATCGCGGCCGGCGGCGGTTGGACGTCGCTCTCCGAATCCCAGCTGCAGCAGGGGTCGACGGGCTCCGCCGTGGCCAGCCTCAAGCAGCACCTGGTGCTGACCGGCGATCTCAGCGACCGCGGCGGTAACCCGGAAAGCTTCGACTTCGCCCTGGTAAAGGCGGTGCGCCGCTATCAGGCCTCGAATGGGCTGGCGCCGACCGGCATCGTCGACAAGCGCACCATTGCCGCGCTTAACATCCCGGCCGAGACGCGCCTCAAACAGCTCAAGATCAATCTGGCGCGGCTGGAGCAGCTGTCACGGTCAATTCCCAGGAAATATGTGGTGGTCAACATTCCCGCCGCGCAGATCGAGGCGGTGGACCAGGATCGGGTGGTGAGCCGCCACGCCGGTGTGGTTGGCAAGCCCGAGCGGGCGACCCCCGAGCTCAAGTCCGCCATTCATGAGCTCAACTTCAACGCGGTGTGGCACCTGCCGCCGACCGTGATCGAGAAAGACTTGATCCCCAAGGGCCAGGAGATGGCCAAGCATGGCCAGAGCGTGCTCGTCAAATACAAGATCGACGCCTATGGCAGCGACGGCCGCAAGCTCGACCCCAGCAAAATCAACTGGACCGGCGGTGCCGCCGGCTTGACGTACCGGCAGCAACCGGGTCCCGACAATCCGCTGGGCTTCGTCAAGCTCAACTTCAACAACAGTCATTCCGTCTACATGCACGACACCCCCTCCCAGTCACTTTTTGGCCGCAATTTCCGCGCCGCAAGCTCTGGCTGCGTGCGCGTGCACGGGATCGAACAGCTGGCGGCCTGGGTCCTGGCCGACCAGGGCTGGACCCCGGAGCACATCAAACGCATGAAGGACAGCGGCGAGCGCCGCGACGTCAGGCTCAAGAAGCCGATGCCGCTTTTTTTCGCATACCTAACGGCTTGGTCGACGCCGGATGGCGTCATCCAGTTCCGCCGCGATCTCTATCAGAAGGATGGCCTCGGGCTGACGGCGGCAACCTATTGAGCGGGGAGGCCGGTCCGTGGCCCAACCGTACACAAAATCTGCGGGTATGCGACAATCCGCAGTGGCGCGGGCAATCCTCCCTCGTCTAGAATGACTCCAGGGAAAGGGGTCGACTCCGGCTACCCCAGGGTGCGGGCACTGGGCCTGCTCTCAAGGTGCGCGCGCGAGGTAGTTTCAATGGA
Organism: Hyphomicrobiaceae bacterium; assembly: GCA_035258605.1. GTDB lineage: Bacteria > Pseudomonadota > Alphaproteobacteria > Rhizobiales > Hyphomicrobiaceae > AWTP1-13. The sequence continues at coordinate 12,037 of DATFXD010000359.1, forward strand.
TTATGGAAGGGCGTTCGTTAAGGCGCTACAAGCAGTTAGAGACGAGGGACGCTACCGGGTTTTTGCGGATATTCGGCGCAATCGAGGGCATTTCCCCTCCGCTCGCCACTTTGCTGCCTCCGGTCCGCGGCAGATCACCGTGTGGTGCTCCAATGACTATCTCGGCATGGCCGAGAACCCCGGCGTCATCGCCGCCATGCACGAGGCGCTCGATACGGCTGGCGCCGGTTCCGGGGGAACCCGCAACATCTCGGGTACCTCGCATTACCACGTCGAGCTCGAGGCCGAACTCGCCGACCTCCACCGCAAGGAGGCCGCGCTGCTCTTCACCTCGGCCTACGTCGCCAACGATACGACCTTGGCCACCCTGCAGAAGTTGCTGCCGGCCAGTGTGGTGTTCTCCGACGAGAAGAACCATGCTTCGATGATCGCCGGCATCCGCAATGGCGGCGGCGAGAAGCGCATTTGGCGCAATAACGATGTTGCCGATCTCGAGGCCAAGCTGCGCGCCGTCGATCGCGAGCGGCCGAAGATCATCGCTTTCGAGTCGGTCTACTCGATGGACGGCCTGATGGCCCCGATTGGCGCCATTTGCGACCTCGCTCGCAAGTACGGCGCGCTCACCTACCTTGACGAGGTGCACGCCGTTGGCCTTTACGGGCCGCGCGGCGGCGGCCTTGCTGAACAGCAGCGCGTCATGCACCGGGTCGATATCATCAACGGCACGCTTGCCAAGGGTTTCGGCATCATGGGCGGCTACATCGCCGCCAGCCGTGACATCTGCGATGCCATTCGGTCCTATGCGCCCGGCTTCATCTTCACCACCTCGCTGGCGCCGGCGATTGCCGCTGGCGCCGTCGCCAGCATTCGCCACTTGAAGACCAGCACCTTCGAGCGCGAGCGCCACCAGGAACGGGTCGGTACCTTGAAGGGGCGTTTGCAGGCCGCCGGCTTGCCGGTGATGGACAACCCCAGCCACATCGTGCCGATCCTGGTCGGCGACCCGGTGCTGTGCAAACGCATGACCGACGCCCTGCTCGAGCGCTTCGGTATCTACGTGCAGCCGATCAACTACCCGACCGTGCCGCGGGGTACCGAGCGGTTGCGGCTGACGCCGAGCCCGCAACATTCCGACGCCGACATCGATCGGCTGGTGGCGGCGTTGCGCGTGCTATGGGCCGAAATGGCCCCGGCGCTGGCACCCAGGGGCGAGGCGGCCGAGTAGGCGGGGCCGCTAGCCGCGCTCCGGCAGGGTGCCGGGCCGCAGCTTGCGGGCGAGCTGGTCGAGCACGCCATTGACGAGCTTGGGTTCGTCACCTTCGAAAAAGGCGCGCGCAACTTCGATATATTCGCTGATGACGACGCGGGATGGCACATCCGGCATCTCGATCAACTCGAAGGTGGCGGCGCGCAGGATCGCACGCACGATGGAATCGATGCGCGCAAGCCGCCATCCGGTTGCCAGCTGCTGGTCGATCAATGGATCGATCTCGCGCTGGCGCTTCACCACCCCGCGCAGCACCTCGGCGAAGTGTTCCTCATCGGCTTCGGCCATGTCGTCGCCGTCGCTGCTGCCCCCCAGCCGATGCTGCTTGAATTCCTCGATCACTTCGACCAGGTCGGTCTCCGCCAGGTCCATCTGGTAGAGGGCCTGCACCGTCGCCAGCCGCGCCTGGCTACGCGCCACGTCGCCGCCCTTGTCACGCTTTGCTCTGGCAGCGGTCATTGCAGATCCTCGGCAAACACCCGCTCCAAGGCGACGAGGGCCAGGCATGCCCTGACCGCTTCCGCACCCTTGCCCTTGCGCCCGCCGCGCGCCCGTTCCAGCGCCTGGGCCTCGGTGTCGACGGTCAAAATGGCGTTGCCGAGCGGGATTGCATTGCGAACGGCGATCTCCATCAGCCAGTGGTTGGCATTGTTGCAGACGGTTTCGTAGTGGGTGGTCTCGCCGCGGATCACGCAGCCCAGCGCCACACAACCATCGAACCGGGCGTCGGCATCATCCGAGCCGATCAAATCCGCCTTCACCGCCTGCGCCAGTGCCAGTGGGATTTCCAGCGCCCCCGGCACCTCGACGCGCTCGAAGCTTGCCCCCGACGCCTCGAGCTCGGCGATGGCGCCGTCCAACAGCTCCTTGGCGATCTCGCGATAGTAGGGTGCCTCGATGATCAGGATGCGGGCGCCGCACACCTGCTCGCTGGCGCTGACCGGTTGGGCGGATTGCTGCTTGCGCGCCATCGGCTCGTCAACCAATCCGGCGTTGGCCGACGATGCGCAAGCCGAACGCCTCCAGCCCGACGTAGCGCGAGGGTGGGGCATTGGACAACAGCACCATGTCACTGACGCCCAGGTCGCGCAGGATCTGTGAGCCGACGCCGATCTCGACGCGGCGCCGCTCGGGATCGGCCTGTCGCCGCCGGGTGGGCTCCGCGTTCTGCGCGATCGAGCTCGATACCCCCTTCGGGCGCAAATCGCGAATGAGCACGATGACGCCGCGGCCTTCGCGGGCGATCTCCTGCATGGCCTTCTCGACCAGCGCGCCGCGTGTGCCTTCGCTGCTGCCGATCCCGAGCAGGTCGGCGAGCACGTTGACGGCGTGCACGCGTACCAGCACCGGGCCGGGGGCGGTCAGATCGCCCTTGACCAGGGCCAAGTGCTCGACCGGCTGCACGGTGGTTTCGTAGACGTAGAGCTCGAAGCCGCCGCCGAACAGGCTGTCGACCGGCCGCTTTGCCACCTGGCGCACGATGCGATCGTGGCGCAACCGGTAACCGATCAGATCCTCAATGGTGCCGATCTTGAGGCCGTGGCGCTGGGCGAAGGCGACGAGATCGGGCATGCGCGCCATGGTGCCATCATCGTTCATGATCTCGCAGATCACCCCGGCTGGAAACAGGCCAGCCATGCGGGCGAGATCGACGGAGGCCTCGGTGTGACCGGCGCGTACCAATACGCCACCCTCGCGCGCGATCAGCGGGAACACGTGCCCCGGTGAAACGATGTCGCGATGGTCCTTGCTGGTGTCGATGGCGGTCGAAATGGTGCGCGCCCGGTCGTGCGCGGAGATGCCGGTGGCGATGCCTTCGCGCGCTTCGATCGAAACCGTGAACGCCGTCCGATTGCGCGCCTGGTTCTGCGGGGTCATGTACTCGAGGCGCAATTGCGCGGCGCGCTGCTGCGTCAGCGACAGACAGATGAGGCCACGACCATGCTTGGCCATGAAGTTGATGGCGTCGGGGGTTGCCATTTGCGCCGGGATCACCAGGTCGCCTTCGTTCTCGCGATCCTCGGCGTCGACCAGAATGATCATGCGGCCATTGCGCAGATCCTCGAGGATCTCCTCGATCGGCGACAGAAAGCCTTTGCCCTCGGCATAGACGGCGCGTGACAGTCCCTCGTTCACCGGCGGTACTCCAAGGCCCTGGCGACATAGCGGGCTAAGACATCGATTTCCAGGTTCATCGCGTCGCCCGGCTTTTTGATCCCCAAAGTGGTTTGGGTCAAGGTATGGGGAATGACGTTGATGCCAAACCGCCGCCCATCGACCTCGTTGACGGTGAGCGAGATGCCGTCGAGCGCCACCGAACCCTTGGCGGCAATATAGGCGGCCAGCGCCTCTGGAACTTCCACGGTCATACGACGGGACTGACCGTCGCTGTGGACGGCGAGCAGATGGGCAACACCGTCGACGTGGCCGCTGACCAGATGGCCGCCCAGTTCATCGCCCACCTTGAGCGCCCGTTCCAGGTTGACTTTGCGGCCGGGCTGCCAGTCCTTAAGGCTGGTCCGGCTCAGGGTCTCGTTGGAGACGTCGAGTTGAAACTGGCTGCCGCGGCCGGCGGCCAGCACCTCGGTGGCGGTGAGGCAGGCGCCGTCGCAGGCGATCGAGGCGCCGATCGCGATGCTTTCGGCCGGGTAGGTCGAGCGGATGGTAAACCGCCCGCCGGCGCGGGTCGCGAGCTCGCCGACGTCGGTGATGATGCCCGTAAACATGGCGGCAAGGCTATCACATCTGACCGCCGCCCTGGAACGCTGAGCGGGCGCGGCTGAGCCGCGCTCGCCGCCGAGCTGATCGGGACCCGCGCGCCGCCGGCACCCCTTTCAGGCCAGCCGGTAGCCGGCGTGGTCGACGCGCTTGCCGCTGGCCCCGGTCTCAAGCGCGGCCCGCATTCTGGGTTCGATCTCTCGCTTGCTGTAGGTCTTGGGGTCGACGTGCACGTACACGGTTTCGCTGGTGACCAGAGCTGCGCCGTCGCTGGCGCGCCGGAGCTCGAAGCAAAGGCTGAAGGAGGTGGTGCCGATGCGGCTGGCCCACACCGAGATTTCCAGGATGTCGTCGAAGCGGGCCGGTGCCGTCCACTCGATGACTTGCCGCACGGTCTGGATTTCGAACGTTCCATCGAAGAGGTCGCGGGGCGTGGGCAGCGCGGCCCTCAGGAACTCCGCGCAGGCGAGGTCGATATAGTCGGCGTAGCGGGCATTGAACACGACGTGTTGGGCGTCGCATTCCTGATAGCGCACGCGCAGGTAATAGCGGAAACGTGTGGTCATTCCCCTGCGCCGGCCCCGAGCCGCCCCTGGGCACGATAAACCGTGATCCGATTGTTGCCGAGCTGGCGGTCGGAGGCGAGCTGCCAGCGCGCCCTATCGGCGAACACCTCTAGACCGCGGTCGGCCAGTGGCTGGATGCCGGCGGCGCCCAGGGTCTCGGTGCCGTGCCCGATCACCGCCTCGTCGACCAAGCCGGCGGCGATAAAGGAGGCGGCCACCCGCGGCCCGCCCTCAACCAACAGCCGGGTAACGCCTTCCCGGTTGAGGATGGCGAGGACCTCGGTCAACGACAGGGCGCCGTCAACCATGGCCACGTGACGAATGGCGACCTCGCCCGGCAGGTCCGGCGGTGATGCAGCGGCGGCACCGATCAAGGTCAGCGGCACCCCGCCGGCGCTCTGGGCCAGTTTGGTCGATTTGGCGGTGCTGAAGCCGCTGTCGAGCACGTAGCGGCGCGGCGAGCGCGCGTCGAGACCGGGCAGCCGGCAGGTGAGCTGTGGATCGTCATCGGCAACGGTCTGGCGGCCGATCAGGATGGCATCGGCGCGGGCGCGCAGCAGGTGGGCGTAGGCCCGCGCCGCCTCGCTCGTGACCCAACGCGGCTGGCCGTCGCCGCGGGCGATCAGGCCATCGGCGGAGACGGCAAGCTTCAGTTGCACGAACGGGCGTCCCTTGGTCATGCGCAAGACGTGTCCGGCCGCCATCCAGCGCGCCGCTTCGGCGGCCACACCCGTGTCCACGGCGATGCCCGCCTGGCGCAGGCTGGCAAAGCCCTTGCCGCAAATCTCCGGGTTGGGATCGGCGATGGCACAGACCAGGCGCCGAATGCCGGCGGCGCTGATCGCCTCGGCGCACGGTGGGCCGCGGCCGTGGTGCGAGCACGGCTCCAAGGTCACATACATGGTCTTGCCGCGGGCCTTGCCGCCGGCGCGGTCGAGCGCATGCGCCTCCGCATGCGGCCGGCCACCCGGCTGGGTCCAGCCGCGGGCAATCAATTCGTCGCTCGCCTCATCGACGATGACGGCGCCGACCGCGGGATTGGGCGCGGTGGTGCCGAGCACACGCCGGGCAAGGCCGAGAGCCACAGCCATGTAGCGGCGATCACGCGCGCTGCCGCCAGCGCCATCTGGGCGGGAGTTAGGCAATGCTCAGTGCTTCCTCTCCAGCGCCTCGGCGGTCGGCTTGGCCAGCGCCGGCGGTTCGGTCTCGGGCGCGCGCGCGATTTCGCCCAACACCTCCTGGAAGTCCGACGCCTCGCGAAAATCGCGGTACACCGAGGCAAAGCGCACATAGGCCACCGGATCGAGCCCCTTCAGCGCCTCCATCACCAGTTCGCCGATGACGGATGAAGGCACCTCCTGTTCGCCCATGCTTTCCACCTGGCGCACGATCCCCGACACCATGCGCTCGATACGCTCGGGTTGAATTGGCCGCTTGCGCAGCGCCACCTCGACCGAGCGCGACAGCTTTTCCCGGTCGAACGGCACGCGCCGGCCTGAGCGCTTGGCCACCATGATCTCGCGCAGTTGCACGCGCTCAAAGGTGGTGAAGCGGCCGCCGCAGTCCTCGCAACTGCGCCGGCGGCGGATCGCCTGGTTCTCCTCGGTCGGACGGCTATCCTTGACCTGGGTATTCTCGCAACCGCAATAGGGGCAGCGCATGTCGTGTGTTCCCGCCTGCCTTGCCGAGACGCTGATGGGTGACGCAAACCGATCCCTTGAGGGCACGCCGTTCAGGTGTAGATCGGAAACCGTTCCAACAAGGCCAAGGCTTCCTGTCTGACCTCTGCCTCAACCTTGCCATTGCCGGCCTCGCCGTTGCTGGCCAGGCCGTCAAGGGTACGCGCCATCAAGCGTCCGATGCTGCGAAACTCGGCGACCCCAAAGCCGCGCGTGGTGCCGGCCGGCGAGCCGATACGGATGCCCGAGGTGACCTGCGGCTTTTGCGGATCAAATGGTACCGTATTTTTGTTGACCGTAATATGCGCCCGTCCCAGTGCCTTCTCGGCGGCAACGCCGGTGAGACCTTTTGGGCGCAGGTCGACCAGACTGAGATGGGTGTCGGTGCCACCGGAAACGAGGTCGTATCCGGCGCCGAGCAGCACTTCGCCCAGCGCTTTGGCGTTGTCGACGACCTGACGTGCGTAGGCCCTGAACTCGGGGTGCATGGCCTCGGCAAACGCCACCGCCTTGGCGGCGATCACATGCATCAACGGGCCACCCTGCATGCCGGGGAACACCGCCGAGTTGATCTTCTTGGCCAGCGCCTCGTCATTGCTGAGGATCATGGCCCCACGCGGGCCGCGCAAGGTCTTGTGCGTGGTGCTGGTGACGACATGGGCATGGGGAAATGGGCTTGGATGCGCACCGCCGGCGACCAGACCCGCGAAGTGCGCCATGTCTACCATCAACAACGCGCCGACCTCGTCGGCGACCGCACGAAACGCGGCGAAGTCGATGATGCGCGGATAGGCGCTGCCGCCCGCAACGATGACCTTGGGGCGGTGCGTGCGGGCCAGCTCGCGCACGTCATCGATGTCGATGCGATGATCCTGGCGCCGCACCTTGTAGGGCACCACCTTGAACCATTTGCCCGACAGGTTGGCCGGCGAGCCGTGGGTCAGATGCCCACCGGTGTCGAGGCTCAAGCCCATGAAGGTGTCACCGGGCTTCATCATCGCCATGAACGCCGCCTGATTGGCGGTGCTGCCCGAGTGCGGCTGGACATTGGCAAAATTGCACTTGAACAGCGTCTTGGCACGCTCGATGGCGAGCGTTTCGACCTCGTCGACGAATTGGCAGCCGCCGTAGTAGCGGTGGCCGGGATAGCCCTCGGCGTACTTGTTGGTGAGCACACTGCCCACCGCCTCGAGCACCGCGCGCGACACGAAGTTCTCCGAGGCAATGAGCTCGATCTCCTGCTGCTGGCGTCGGCGCTCGCGCTCGATCGAGGCGAAGACTTCCACATCGGCCGCGGCGAGCGGCGTCGACAAGAGGGAGTGCGGCGCCTCGCGACGCCCGGCAGCAGCAGTCATCGATCGTCTCGCGAAACGGCTCTCGCGCGCCCGAACGGCGCCGGCCCTCATATCATGGTGTTCGCATCTGCAAAAGACGGCAGCCGCAAGTTCGGCCGCGGCGGCGGCAATCTGGCCGCACAGCCCAAGGGGGGTGCGCTTGCGGCCTGCCGGCTCGGGGCGCGCGGACTAGCGCCACGCCTAGGCCGGATGCCCCCCGCCGTGCCTGGGGCCGGGGTGTGGCTGGCGCGGGCGCCCGCCGCCGATCTGGGCTAGATTTGTGCCCCGTTGAGCCGGCGCGAGAAGGCCATGCCAGATCACGAACCAGGCGATCAGCCGATCGAGGGCGAGGAGGCGATCATTCGCCTGCTGGCACCGTTGACGTGCGGCGCAGCCGGCGCCTTCGACTTGCGCGATGACTGTGCCGTGCTCGAGCCGGAGCCGGGTCACGAGCTGGTGTTGAAGACCGATCCCATTGCCGCGGGCGTGCATTTCCCGGCATCCGCTGCCCCCGCCGACATCGGCTTTAAGGCGCTGGCCGTCAACGTCTCCGACCTCGCCGCCAAGGGCGCGAGGCCGCGCGCGTACCTGATGGCCCTGTCGTTCCCGGAGGCGCCGCGGCGGCACTGGCTGATCCAGTTCCGGGCGGGCCTCCACGAGGCGCAGGCACGGTTTGGCTGCCATCTCCTCGGCGGCGACACGGATCGGCGGCCGGGACCGGTGACGATCTCGATCACGGTGGTGGGCTCGGTGCCGCGGGGCCGGATGGTGCGCCGCGGCACGGCGCGGGTCGGCGATGGTCTGTTCGTGTCGGGCACGCTCGGCGATGCCGCGCTGGGGTTGCAGCTCTTCGGCGATCCGACGCGGGCCGCCGCTTTGGGGTTGTCGGCGGAGATGGCGCAGCACCTCGTTGCCCGCTATCACCGGCCGCAGCCGCGCCTGGCGCTGGCGAGCGTCCTCATCGAGCATGCCACCGCCGCCATGGACCTCTCCGATGGCGTGGCCAAGGATCTTGGCCGCATGTGCGCCGCGAGTGGTTGCGCCGCCAAAGTGCGACTTGCCGATCTGCCGCTATCGCCGGCAGCGGCGCAGGCCGTGACGGTCGATCCCGGCCTGTGGGCGGCCGTGGTGGCGGGCGGCGATGACTATGAGATCTTGGCCAGCATATCGCCGGATCGACAGGCGCGCTTTGAAGCCGCGGCGCATGCCGCGGGCGTCCCCGTGCGCCGGATCGGCACTTTGACTGAAGGCAGCGGCGTCGTGCTCGAAGGCTTGGACGGCCGGCCGCTCGACCTTGCGCGGTCGGGCTGGGACCACTTCGCGGCCGGCCCACTGCCCCGCCGCGCCTAAGCGCGGCGGCGCGTGGCAGCTTATCGGTCGTGGACGGCGGCGCGCGGTTCGCGGCTGGCGGCGCGTCGGCGGGTATGCTGAAACGCCTCCTGCAGGCGGCTGACCTGCGCCCCTACCGGGTTGTCGGCCGGGGCCGGATCGCCGACCGCCACTTCCATCGCCCGGTCGAGCTGAACGATGCGATCGTTGAGGGAGAAACTCTGTTCGATCAGCCGCTGCAAGCCCCCAGGCAGATCGTCGAAGCCCTTAACGTGCGCCGGCCGCCCCGGGCCCTTGAGCTTGACGCGCTGGCGCTTGTTGCGCGCTTCTTCGACCGATATCTCGCCCGACTTGAGCGCCCGCCGGATCATCAGCCAGGAGGCCAGTTCCAAGAGGCGCGTGGTGAGGCGCATGCTTTCTGTGGCGTAGAGGACCGACAGTGGTCCCCGCAACTTGCGCGCCTCCTGGCGACCAGGTCCATCCAGATAGCGGGCGGTTTGCTCGACGAGCCCCATGCCCTCTTTGAAGATCGCATCGAACTGGTCGGAGGCGGCGAAGCGTTCGCCGAAGGAGATGGTGACGCCGGTGGTGGGCGCAACACTTTCAGGTTCGCGACAGGTGCTCATGACTCTACTTGCGACAACTGGATACTCAGAAAGTGGCCTCGGGCGAAACGACCTTACCGCATGCTACTCTGCCAGGCCACGGTTAACGTCCAATGTTTATGCGCGTTGATTTGCGACTGTGGTGTGGCGCACACGAAGCTTATGCACATTCTTGTGCCACACGGGCGAAAACTTTGTCGGCGACCGCGGGCCGTGCTGCTGTCAGCCGGCGACGGGGAGTGCTGCCGCCGCAAGGCCAGCGGTGGGGTCGCGAGAAGGTGGCTTGTCCTGCCTCCGGGCGTCGGCCGCGGCTGGCGCGTGTGCCATAAAAAATGAGCCGCCTGCATGGCGGCTCAGGAGTTAACAGGGAGGCGTCAAACGGAGTGGATGGGATCCACTCGGATCCAGAGAACTGGATCACGCGATTCTGCAACTGATTGGATAATAAAAGGTAAAGCCTTGACGCAAATCGCCCCGACGGTGGCGCCGTCGCGCGCTGGGTCGCGCGTTGTAGGGGCGCCCGATGCCCGCGCGCTGGCGGCTTTGCTGCCCTTGGCGTTGGCGCCCTAGCGCTTGAACACGGCGGCGGCGGCAGTTTCGTGCGCCTTCTTGCGCCCGAGATTGTCCTTCACCCGCTCGATCTCCTGCTCAAGCGCAATAATGCGCGCCTCCAGTTCGCTGACCGACAGCGTTTCCAGGTTCTCGCCCAAGGTAATGCCCGGTGGCGGTCTCGGCTTGAGCTCATCCCAATCCATTGCTGGCCTCGATGGCAAATCGAGTGGCGAGCCTGGCACGACTTGGCGCTTGTCTCAACCCCAGGCGGCGGGCCAGTGTGCCGCCGCGACCAACCCCTGCCAGCCGGAGGTGAACATGGCACCCGTTTCCGAAACCATGACGGCGATCGAAATTAGCGAACCCGGCGGGCCGGACGTGCTGCGGCCCAAGCTCATGCCGACGCCCAAGCCGGGGGCCGGCCAAATGCTGGTCAAGGTGGCCGCGGCCGGCGTCAATCGGCCGGATCTGGCGCAGCGCGCCGGCACCTATCCGCCGCCGCCCGGGGCGTCGCCGCTGCCGGGGCTTGAGATCGCCGGCGAGGTGGTCCTCATCGGCGATGGGGCGCGGCGCTGGCAGCCGGGCGACAAGGTGTGCGCCCTCGTCAACGGCGGCGGCTATGCCGAATTCTGCCTGGTCGAGGATGTGCAGGCGCTGCCGATCCCGGCCGGGTTCGACCTCGTCAAGGCAGCGGCCATCCCGGAAACCTTCTTCACCGTGTGGGCCAATGTGTTCGATCGTGGCCGCCTCGGCGCCGGTGAATGGCTGTTGGTGCACGGTGGCAGCAGCGGGATCGGCACCACCGCCATCCAGCTCGGCAAGGCGTTCGGCGCCAAAGTCATCGCCACCGCCGGTTCGGCCGAAAAATGCAAAGCCTGTCTCGAGCTTGGGGCCGAGCGGGCGATCAATTACCGCAGCGAAGACTTCGTTGTCGCCTGTCAGGAGGCGACGGCGGGCAAGGGGGTGGATGTGATCCTCGACATGGTCGCGGGCGCGTATACCGATCGCAACATTGCGGCTGCCGCGGCCGACGGCCGCATCGTCCAGATCGCGGTGCTTGCGGGCGCCAACGTCACCTTGAACATCGCGCGGCTGATGATGAAGCGCGTGACCTTGACCGGGTCCACCCTGCGGCCGCGTTCGCGCGCCTTCAAGGGCGCGCTGGCGCAGGCGCTCGAAACCAAGGTGTGGCCATTGCTGGCTGCGGGGCAGGTGCGGGTGGTGCTGGATTCCACCTTTGCCTTGAACAAGGCCGCCGATGCCCATCGCCGGCTCGACGCCGGAGAGCACATCGGCAAGGTCGTGCTGACGGTTTAGCGGGCTACCAGCTAAGCGCCGTCAGCGCGGCGATCGGCGCAAACGGCCGGCTGGCGAATAGGCTTGTGAGCGCGGCACGGTCAAGGCCGCCCGGAGCGTGAATGGCACTGGCAATGAACACCGACTTGAGGCCGGCGAGGTGGGCGCCGCGCAGGTCGGTTTCGATGCCATCGCCAATCGCCAGCACCTTGTCCTTGCGGGTTGGCCGCCCGCGCAACTCGTCGATGCGGGCCAGGGCACGCTCATACACCGGCCAATGCGGCTTGCCGGCATAGGTGACCTCGCCGCCCATGCGCTGGTACTCGGCGGCAAGAGCACCCGCGCAATAGACCAGCGCGTCGCCGCGTTCCACCACCAGATCGGGGTTGGCGCATAGCATCGGCACCCGCCGGGCGATGAGGCCGGCGAACAAGCCGGCGTAGTCCTGAGGCGTTTCCTTGGTGTCGTCGAACAGCCCCGAGCAGACGATGACCTCGGCGCGGCGCGCGTCGGCAAAGTCGATCGCAACCTCGGCAAACAGGCCTTTGTCGCGCTCGGGGCCGATATGCAACAAGGGGCGGTGCTGCCAGGCCTCAAGCAAGGTGCGCGTGACGTCGCCGGAGGTCACGCCGGCATCGTAGGCGGCGCGTGATACGCCGAGGCCGTCGAGCTGCGCCACCACCGCCGTGAACGGCCGCGGCGCATTGGAGAGCAACAACACGGTGCCGCCCTGCTGGCGAAAGCTGCGGCAGGCCTGCTGTGCGTCCGGGAAGGCGCGCGCGCCATTGTGCAGCACGCCCCAGACATCGACGATCCAGGCCTCGCTGTCGCTGGCGAGCGCGCGCATCGAGGCCAGGATGGGGATCGCTGCTGCGTCCATGCCCGCACCTAGCGCCGGCGGGCTTGGGCCGGCGCGGTCGCAGGGGCGATCGATGTCCGCGTTGGCGTGGTCGGGTCGATGGGCTTCAGCTTGGTGGCTCGCAAACACTACGACGCCCCGGCCGCGGTGCGCGGCGCGGGGCCATTTCAGGGCTTTGCTCTAGCGGCAGTAGCCCTGGCAATCAAGCCGCCGCCGGTTCACCCACGACCTCGGCCTTGACCAGCTTGGGTCCGCCAAACAGGCCGCCCATGCCGAACTGCACGCCGAAGCCCAAAATGCGCGCCAGCATCCAGTCGTCTTCGATGCGGGCAACGATGAGCGTGAGGCCAAAATCGCCGAGGAAACGGCACAGATCGGAGGCGGCGACCCGGTTGGCTGCGGTGCTGAGGCCCTCCAAGAACGCCGGAGCATTGAGCTTGACGAAGGCAAACCCGGCCGCCTTCAGCGCGGCAAAATCCATATTGAGATCGGCGACGTCCTCGAGCGCGAAGCCGCACCCCGCCGCCGTCAAGGCATTAAGACCGCTGACTTCCGCGTCGCTGAGACCGCGTGTGGCGTCCTGGCCCAGCGACAAGATCAAGGTCATGCCGCGCTGAGCCTTGGCCTGCGAGGTTACCGCATCGATGAAGCCGCGGTCGCTCAGCGATTCGGCGGCAATGGAGGTGAGCACCGTGCCTTCCCGGCCGCGCTCGCCCAGCCGGTGGGCGACCCGCGCCGCGCGAATCACCCGGGCCGCATCCATGCGCGGGATGAGGCCGCTGCGCTCAAGGCCCGCGGTTTCGATGGCGGTGCCGTCGGCGGCAAGGAAGTGCGAACTGATCTCGAAGTGGCGCGCCCGGCCTTCGTTGAGTGCCTGGATCGACTCCAGCAGGACCTCCAGCCGATTGGCGGCGATGGCCTCGCTCACCCGCGCCAGTTTCGGGTCGGGGAGTGGCGGCGCCACCGGCGGCGGAAGCGGTTCGGTGCCGGGCTGCGGCGAGCCCGAGGATGGCGTATCGGGGGCGCCCGCGTCGGGCGTGGCGCCGGGCCACCAGGCACGGGGCTCACCGGCGGCGGCGCGCATCGAGGCCGCGGCGGTGTCGAGGGCGGCCAAAGAGCGCGAGATCATCGCGTCCTCGGCTTCGCCGGCCGGCGCCGCCGGCGTTGGGACCGGCGGGGTGTCGCTCAATTCATCGGCGAGCTTTTTGATGAGATCCTGAATGAGCTCGACGTTTTTCTCCGACGGCGAGGGACTGTCCTGCCAGCCGCCGGCGGGAGGGGTAGCGGCCGGCGCCGGCCGCGATGCGGCACGCCCGCCCGTCAAGGTGCCGCCGAGGTCGCGCGGCCGGTAGTGGAAGGCGACTTCGGCGCTGGCCTCCGGCAAGGCGTGCGGACGCTCGCCACTGGGATAGGTGGCCGCGCGCTCGCTGGCGCTGACCGCGGCGGCGATCGGATCGCTGAGCTGGGCGCGCTCGCGCCGATCACTGCCGAGCCCGGGAAGCTCGGGCTCACCGGCCATCCACTGCATCTCCTCGCGCGCCTCGCTGCCGCCACCGTCGATCAGCGAGCGGCGCACCAACAGATGAAACAGCAAGAGCACGGTATAGACCGCCAACGCCGCCGCCATGCCGGGCCACAACGATAACCCCAGCTGCAGCAGGAACCAGGCGCCGAGTGCCATCGACAGCACGGTCACCGAGAAGATCACGAACGCATCGGCGAAACGCCCGTGTGCCGGCATTGAATCAGGGATGTCGAGTTGCTGTGCCATGGCAGCCGCAGTCCGCTGTTCGATTCGCGATGGCAACAGCATTCCCGCGGCGCGGCTGCATGCGCAACCGCTTTGGCCGCACTATCACCAGCTTTTGGCACCAGCTTTCGGTACCAGCTTTCGGTACCGGCCTTTGGCGCCGCGAGACGAAGGGCCGTTGGGCGGTCCGCCGCGGGTCAGGCGACGGCTCTGACCACCTCGGCGATGCCATCGTGGATCTGGGCGATGTCGGCCTCGGTGGCGATCAGCGGTGGCGCCACGATCAAAGTGTCGAGCGCGACGCGCACATAGATGTTGAGCTCGTGATACATGTGCTCGGTGGCGGTGGCGCCGCGCAGCCCGGGCTTGCCGGCGATGGGTTCAAGATCGATCCCGCACAACAGGCCGACGGTGCGGATATCGGCGACATTGGGTGCACCCTTGAGGCTCATCATGGCATCGGCAAATGGGGCTTCGAGCGCTTTGGCGCGCGCGAACAGGCCCTCGTCCTTGTAGATGTCGAGCGTGGCGAGCCCGGCCGCCGCCGCCAGCGGATGGCCCGAATAGGTGTAGCCGTGGAACAGCTCCACCATATGCTCGGCCCCGGTCATGAACGCCTCATAGATGTTTTTGCTCGCCATCACCCCGGCCATGGGCACCGCCGCGTTGGTGATCCCCTTGGCAAAGGTGATCATGTCCGGCACCACACCATAGCGCTCTGCCGCAAAGCAGTGTCCCAGGCGGCCAAAGCCGGTGATGACCTCATCGAAGATCAGCAAGATGCCGTGCTGGGCGGTGATGTCGCGCAGCCGCTGCAGATAACCCTTGGGCGGCGCCAGAATGCCGGTTGATCCCGACACCGGTTCGACGATCACCGCGGCGATGGTCGAGGCATCGTGCAAGTTGATGAGCCGTATCAGCTCGTCGGCCAGGTGGCCGCCCCACTCCGGCTCGCCGCGGCTGAAGGCCTGCTTTGCCCGGTCGTAGGTGGCGGGCAAATGGTCAACCCCGGTTAGCATGTTGCCGAACTGCTTGCGGTTGGCGACCATGCCGCCGACCGAGATGCCACCAAAGCCGATGCCATGGTAGCCGCGCTCGCGACCGATGAAGCGCGTGCGGGCGCCCTCGCCCCTGGCCTTGTGGTAGCCGAGCGCGATCTTGAGCGCGGTGTCGACGGCCTCGGAACCCGAATTGGAGAAAAAGGCATAGTCGAGGTCGCCGGGCGCCAACAGCGCCAGGCGCGATGCCAGCTCGAACACCTTGGGGTGGCCGTATTGGAAGGCGGGCGCGTAGTCGAGCCGCGCCGCCATGTCTTGGATGGCCTTGACGATCGGTTCGCGGCAATGGCCGGCGTTGACGCAGAAGAGGCCGGAGGTGGCGTCGATCACCTTGTTGCCGTCGGGCTTGAAGTAGTGCATGCCCTTGGCGCCGGCGAACAGGCGCGGGCGCTTTTTGAAGGCACGGTTGGCGGTGAACGGCACCCAATAGGGCTCGAGTTCATTGGGCTTCATGTCGAGCGGGGCCATGGCATTCTCCGCGGCGGGCGTTGTGAAGATTGGGGATCGCCGCGCCCTTCTAGCAGGGACCCGGGCCGGCTCCAAGGCGGCTCGTTGCCGGCGGCCCGGCGCCTGCGCGTTTGCCCCGGGCCCAATCGCGGGCGTGGCCGATGCGCGCAAACGACCAGCGGCTGTGCGGCGCAACAACACCCCGCGTTGCACCGGCGCGGGCGGTTGCCAGCCGGATCGCGGCTGGCTCATGCGCCCAATGGCAATGTTGGGCGGCGGCGCACGAGCCAGGAAGCCGCCGCGGCGTCGGCGGCGACAGGATTTTTTTGCTGGTGCCTCCGGTCCGCCCTAACATTGCCGGGTGTTCGATCGGATTCCGGCACACGCTTACCCGAATCTGACCGGCATTTAGCGGTTGTTAGGCGATTCGGCGTGACAAGCACCAACCACGCCGATGCGCACGCAAGTGACAGCGTTCCGGGAGGACACCAATGTTAATGAGCGTCATCGAGGAAGCCCAGTCGGCTCCTGCCTACCCGGAATTAGCTGAAAAGCGGATCCTGATCACCGGCATCACCAGCGACTGCGGGATCGACATCGCGCGCGCCTTTGCCGACCACAGGACGCGGCTCGTGCTGCAATTCGCCGAGACCGGCCGGCGCATCGAGGCGATCGCCGAGATCGCCGCAGCCACCGCGGCCGAGACCATGGCCTATGGTCCGCTGCCCAGAAAAACCGATGCCCTGGTGCAATTTGCGCGACGCACCGTGCGCGCCTACAGCGGCCTCGACGCCGTCATCAATCTGGTGTCGCTGGCGCCGGCGGAATTCGAAGCGGCCGCCAGCTTGGCTGACATCGACCGGCTGGTGGCGGATCGCCTGCGCTCGGCCTCAATCTTTTCCAGCATCGCCGCCAATCGCATGGCGGTGACCTTGACCGAAGGCCTGATCCTCAACGTTGCCGTGCTGGCGCAATCCGCGCCCGGCCGTGGCCAGGCGCTCGGGATGGTGATCAAGGCAGCGGTTGCCGCCATGACGCGCCTCGAGGCCGAACGGTGGGCCAGCAAGGCCGTGCGCTTCAATGCCATCGTGCCGCAGACGCTGCCGCTGGGCATGGATCCGATCCTGCGCAGCGAGCCGGACATGGCAACGCTCGCCTTGTACCTCGCCTCGGCGCGCGGCAAAGGCCTTTCCGGCTTGCTGTTCGAGGCGGAGGCGGCGCGGATGAGGTGCTAGCCAG
>DATFXD010000360.1:0-4370 GCA_035258605.1 Hyphomicrobiaceae bacterium
AGCGAGGGATAGACGGCGCCCACTGTCGTCATGATCTGGCCCCTTCCCAAGAGGTTGAACGCCGACGCCGGTGTCGGTTCGTCGCGCTATTTTCCCCAGCGCGAGGCCACGGGGGCCAGCGCCGTCACCAGCTCCATCAGACCCGCGCGCGTCGCCGGGTGCAAGGGCTCGAGCGGGTGGCGCACGGCCTCGCTGGCGATCACGCCGCCTTCGGCCATCACCGCCTTGGTCGCCCTCAGCCCGCACTGGCGGTTCTCATAATTGATGAGCGGCAGGATGCGGGCGTAGGCCGCGGCCGCCGCCTGGCGCCGGCCGGCGCGGTGATGTTCAAGGACCGGGGCGATCAGATCGGGCAACAGCGCACTCGGCATGGTGCCGGTAGCACCGGCCTCGAGGTCGGCCAGCAGAGTGATGGCCTCCTCGCCATCGAACGGCCCGGCGATGGCATCGCCGCCGGCGGCAATCAGGGCGCGCAGCTTGGCAGCCGTGCCCGGCACCTCGATCTTGAAATAGGCGACTTGTGGCAGCTCGCGGGCAAGCCGCGCCAGGAACGGCACGCTCAGGGTCACCCCGCTCAAGGGCGCGTCCTGCACCATGATCGGCAACTGCGCCGCCTCGGCGACGCGCGCGAAATGTTCGAACACGCCCGCCTCGTCGGCGCGCAGCAGGGCGCCGTGATAGGGCGGCATCAGCATCAACATGTGGGCGCCGGCGGCGGCCGCGCGCCGTGCCCGCTCGGCGGCAATCCGGGTCGAGAAGTGGCTGCAGGTGACGACCACCGGCACCCGCCCCGCAACGCGCTCGAGCGCCAGGTCGAGGAGGCTATTGCGCTCCTCGTCCGTGAGCAGAAACTGCTCGGAATAGTTGGCAAGGATGCAGATGCCGTCGACGCCCTGGTCGAGCATGCAGTCGAATACGCGGCGTTGGCTGTCGAGGTCGAGATCACCATTGTCGCGGAATGGCGTCGGTGCGATCGGCACCACGCCGCAAAGGGGGGCAGAAGTGGCCGGCATTTGCGTCTCCGGGTTAACGGGCCGTTGGGACCAGGGGCCGGCGTGGGCCGCGCCGGGGGAAAGCTCAAAGATCAGCGTTGGGGCGCAAGGGCAACGAGGTTCCACGATGCCGGGGCAAGGGTGAGGCTTAGTCTGGCGCCGTCGCAGGCCACCTCGGCCAGCACCGTCGGTTTGACGCGCTCTGGCGCCGCCGCGCTGTTGACCGCCGCAAGGTCGTGATCGTTGAGCTGCAGCGCCTCGGCGACGGTGAGCGCGCCGAAGCCGCGCGCCTCCACTGCCACCGTCAGCGGCTGCACCAGGTCGCGGTTCAACAGAAACAGGCTGAGGCCACCGGCGGTGCCGGCCACCGCCGCCAGCTTCAGATAGGGCGCGGCCGGGATCGGATAGCTCTGATCGATGCTGCCGCGCGGATCATAGTAGGTGGCCGGGTAGGTGTCGCAAAAGAGCTGGGATCGCAGCACGCGGCCGCGACCATAGCGGCTGAACTGGGCGAAGGGATAGAAGATGGTCTGCCGCCAGGCCCGACCGCCGGTTTCGGTCATGATCGGGGCAATGACGTTGACCAGCTGCGCGAGGCAGGCGCATTTCACCCGGTCGGCGTGGTTCAACAGCGAGATGCAGGCGCCGCCAAAGGCCAGCGCGTCCTCGACGGTGTAGACCTCCTCGAGGATCGGCGGCGCCACCGGCCAGCCCTCCTTGACGCGATCGGCTCGCGTGCGCCGGGTGCGGTACCACACGTTCCATTCATCGAAGCTCAACGACAGGCGTTTGGGGGAACGCAACCGCGCCGCCACGGCATCGGCGATCGCCACCACCTCCTCGATGAAGGCGTCCATCAGGTCGGGCGCCGCCAGGAAGGCCGGGGTGTCACCGCGATAGTTGTTGAGGTAGGTGTGCAGCGAAATAAAGTCGATCAGCTCGAAGGTGTGTTCCAGCACCTCCTGATCCCAGCGCCCGAAGCTCGGCATGTTGCGCGCCGTCGAGCCGCAGGCGGCAAGCTCGATGCTCGGATCGACCCAACGCATCAGCCGCGCGGCCTCGGCGGCGAGGCGGCCATATTCGGTGGCGGTCTTGTGGCCGATCTGCCAAGGCCCGTCCATCTCGTTGCCAAGACACCAGAGCTTGACCGCGTGCGGGGCGGGATAGCCGTGCGCCCGGCGCAGGTCGGACCAATGCGAGCCCGAGGCGTGGTTGCAGTATTCGACGAGGTTGCGGGCCGCATCGGCATCGCGGGTGCCGAGGTTGACCGCCAGCATCGGTTCGACGCCGGCGACGCGACACCAGGAGATGAACTCATTGGTGCCGAACCGGTTGGTCTCGGTCGAGAACCAGGCCAGATCGAGGCGCCGCGGCCGCGCCTCGACCGGGCCGATGCCATCCTCCCAGTTGTAGCCGGAAACGAAGTTGCCGCCAGGGTAGCGCACGATGCTGGGGCCCAGCTCCTTGATCAGGGCCAGCACGTCGCCGCGGAAGCCCGCCTGATCGGCGGTGGCATGGCCGGGCTCGTAAATGCCGCCATAGACGCAGCGTCCGAGGTGCTCGACGAAGGCGCCAAACAGCCGCGGATCGGTGTCGCCGACGGCAAAGTCGCGGTCGAGGAGAACGTTGGCGTGGCGCATACGCAAGGTCTCCATCGCTACCGGGATGGCGCCCGCGCCGCCGCGGTGGCGGCCGGCGGCACCAGCACGGCGTCCTTCAGTTGACGCGAATAGGGGTGCTGCGGCGCGCCCAGAACCTGGCGCGCATCGCCGCTTTCCACCACCTGGCCGCGGCGCAGGATGAGGATCCGGTCGCTCACCACGTAGGCGGTCGCCAGGTCGTGGGTGATGTAGATGATCGAGATGCCAAGCTCGCTGCGCAAGGTCTTGAACAAGGTGACGACCGCCATGCGCAGCGAGGCATCGAGCATCGACACCGGCTCATCGGCGACGATCAGCCTCGGCTTGGCCAGCAGCGCGCGGGCAATGGCGAGCCGTTGCAGCTGCCCGCCCGAGAGCTCGTGCGGATAGCGCCGGGCGACCTCGGAGAGCGACAGGCCGACCTTCATCAGCGCCACCGCGGTCAGGTCCTGGGCGGCGGCAAAATCGCTGGCGCCGCCGAAGCGACGGGCGGTCAAAAACAGGTAGTGATCGAGGTGGCGCAGCGGATTGAAGGCCTCGAACGGGTTCTGGAATATCGGCTGCACCAATCCCATGAAGCGGCGGCGGTGGCGCCGGCTGAGCTGGCCGATGTCCTCGCCCATCAGGCTGAGGCTGCCCGCGGTCGGCCGCTCGAGGCCGAGGATAAGGCGTGCCAAGGTGCTCTTGCCGCTGCCCGACTGCCCGACGATGGTCAAGATCTCAGGCGCGCCGCCCGGCAGGCTGAAGCTCACATCGACCACGGCCGCGACCCGGCGCCGCCGCCACAGGCCGCCGCCAAAGCTCTTGTCGACGTGGGTGAGCGCGAGCAGCGGCACCATCAGGCGTGCCCCCCAACGGCGAAACAGGCGACTTTATGCGCCGGCGCGATCGCCGTCATTACCGGCACCTCGCGCCGGCAGCGGTCCTGCGCCAGCGGGCAGCGCGGGTGAAAGCGGCAGCCCGACGGCGGCTCGGCGAGGTTGGGCGGACTGCCGGGCAGCGACACCATCTCCCGGTCATCGCCGATGCGCGGCAGGCTGGCGATCAGGTGCCTGGCATAGGGGTGTTGCGGCTGCCGGAACAGGGTTGCCGTCGGCGCCTCCTCGACCAGCCGGCCGCCATACATGATGGCGAGGCGGTCGGTGAGATAGGCATGCACGCCGAGATCGTGGGTGACGAGCAGCAGCGAGGAGCGCATTTGCCGCTGCAGTTGCCGCAGCATGTCCAGCACCTCCTTCTGCACCACGACATCGAGTGCGGTGGTCGGCTCGTCGGCGATGATGAGATCGGGGCGGCAGATGCTGGCTAGCGCAATCGAGACGCGCTGCCGCATGCCACCCGACAATTCGTGCGGATAGGCGTCGAGCACCGCGGCCTCGAGCCCGACCAGGGCCAGATGCTCAAGCACGCGCGCCTTGAAGCCGGCGTTGCGCCCCAGGTGGCGGCCGGCAAAGTCCTCAAACGAGCGGCGCACACGGCGTACGGGATTGAGGACGCTCATGGACCCTTGCATGATGTAGGAGAGCTTGCGCCAGCGCAGCGCCGCCAGCTCGGCCGCGGTCGCCTGGTGGATGGATTTGTCCGTGCCGAGGAAGCGCAACGTGACCGTGCCGGCCACCACCTCCAGCGGTGGCCGCAGCGCCGCGGCCACCGCCTTGATCAAGGTCGATTTGCCCGAGCTCGACTCGCCGGCGAGGCCGTAGATCTCGTTGGCCCGCACCTCGAAGCTGACGCCGTC
>DATFXD010000361.1:0-24770 GCA_035258605.1 Hyphomicrobiaceae bacterium
GTGATCAGGGTTGGCCGCGGCGAAGGCCGCTTCAAATCGATTCGCCTCGAGGTGTCCGGCAACAAGGTCTATATGAACGATCTCAAGGTGATCTACATGAATGGTGAGCCCGACGATATTCCGGTGCGCTCCGAGATTCGCGCCGGCGGACAGACGCATGCGCTCGATCTTAAGGGCGAGCGCCGTGCCATCAAGGAAATCCAAATGCAATACCGTTCGCAGCCGAGCTTCAAGGGCGAGGCCACGGTGTGCGTCGACGCGCAATCCTGACCGCTGCCGGTAGGCTGGCCTAGAGCCAGCCTGCCAATTCGCGTAGCAACAGCCGCGCGCCGAATGCCACGAACAGGCCGCCGAACACCATCTCCAGCATCGGTCGGTAGCTGGCGTAGAAGCGCCGCGCCGCCGGCTTCTGCATCAGCCAGGCCAGCAGCAGCAGATAGGCGCCGTTGCCAACGATGATGATCGCGACCACGGCCACGCTGGTCGCCGGGTTGGCATTGATCACGCCGACGCTGGCAAAGATGCTGGCGAGGAAGAACAGCGCCTGCAGGTTCGAGAGCGCCGTCAGCAGCCCGGCAACAAAGCTACCGGCGCCGGCGCCGGGGCCGCCGGCCCAGGCGTCGGCGGCAGACGGCTCCCGGGCGGCGCCGCGCCGCACCAGCCCGGCGCCGACCCAGATCAGGTAGAGGCCGCCCAGCGCGTAGATCGCCAGGCGCACGGACGGCGCGGCGGCAAGCAGCAGGGCCAAGCCCAACAGCGTTGCCAGCGCGTAGCCGGCGATGCCGATCAGGTTGCCGGCAAGGGCCATCACCACATCCCGCCAGCCTCGGGTCAGGGCCAGGTGCACGATCAGCAACGAGTTGACGCCGGGGGTGGGAACGATGGCAAGCCAGAGCAGCGCAAACGCCCACAATAGGTGATAGTCAAGCGACAACGCCCCCTCCTTGCCCGATGCCGCGGCAACCGGACCGTCCAGCAAGGGCTCGTCCGCCGCGCCCGCTTTCTGCTACACTTGCCGATCCCAACAAGGACGGTCCGTGATGCTGCGTCAATCCCTCCTCGACTATGCCAAGCCGCTCAGTGCCAGCGAGGTGCCGACCCCCACGCCCGCCGGTACTGAGGTGCTGCTGCGGGTGAGCCACTGCGGCGTTTGCCACTCCGACATTCATTTGCAGGATGGCTACTTCGACCTTGGCGGCGGCCAGAAGCTCGATGTGCGCGGCAATCGGCCGATGCCGTTCACCTTGGGCCACGAGATCGCCGGCGTGGTCGAGGCCGTCGGCCCCGAGGCCAAGGGCGTCGCCAACGGCGAACGCTACGCCGCCTATCCCTGGATCGGCTGCGGTAAATGCGCACTTTGCGCCCGCGGCGATGAGCACATGTGCAATAACCCGCGTGCCCTCGGCGTCACCGTCGATGGTGGCTATGCGACCCACGTGGTGGTGCCGCACCCGCGCTATTTGCTCAAGGTCGAGGGCATCGCGCCGGAGCTCGCCGGTGCCTTGATGTGCTCGGGCCTCACCGGCTACGGCGCCATCAAGAAGGCGTTGGGTTTTCTGCGCGCCGGTCCGCTGTTGATCGTCGGGCTCGGCGGTGTCGGCATGATGGGCCTGCAGTTCGCCCGCGCCCTCACCGATAAGCCAATTTTTGTTGCCGATATCGACGGCAGCAAGCGCACCGCGGCGCTGGCGGCCGGGGCGGCGGAAGCCTTCGATCCGGCCGATGCCGGCGCGCGCAAGGCGATCGTCAAGGCAACCGGCGGCGGTGTCGGCGCCGCGGTCGATTTCGCCGGCTCCGACAAGTCGCTCAATTTCGCGCACGGTCCGGTGGCCAAGGGCGGCGCCGTCATCATCGTCGGGCTGATCGGCGGCAGCTTCTCGCTGCCGGTGCCGATGTTTCCACTGCGGGCCTTGACCATCATGGGCAGCTATGTCGGCTCGCTCGCGGAGGCGCACGAGATGATCGCGCTGGTCGAGGCCGGCAAGGTGGCGCCGATCCCGGTCGAGCTGCGCCCGCTGGCGGAAACCAGCCGCGCCCTCGACGACCTGCGCCAGGGCAGGGTATTGGGCCGGGTGGTGATCACGCCATGATGGCGGGCAGGCCCGATGGCGGGAGACCTCGATGCGACTGGTGGTGATCGGTGCAGGCGGTGTCGGTGGCTATTTTGGCGCGCGCCTCGCGGCCAGCGGCAACGACGTCACCTTCGTGGCGCGCGGCGCCCATCTTGAGGCGATGCGTCGCCATGGCTTGCGACTCGACAGCGAGATTGGTGCCCTCAACCTGGCCCCGGTCAAGGTGGTGGCCTCGGCGAGTGCCGTCACCGCGGCCGATGCCGTCATGTTCGCCGTCAAGTTGCGCGACACCGAAAGCGCGGCGGGCTCGCTGCGGGGGCTGGTCGGCAACGGTGCCACGGTGTTCACCTTTCAAAACGGTGTCGAGAGTGCGGACCGTCTCGGTCGGGTGCTCGGGCGCCACAACATCGTCGCCGGCGCGGCGCGGATCAATGCCCAGATCGCCGCGCCGGGCGTCATCAGGCAGGGCGGCAGCTTCGCCGGGCTCGAGTTCGGCGAAGCCGACAATCGGCCCAGTCCACGCACCGAGGCCTTGCTCGCGGCCTGCATTGAGGCGGGGATTGCCGCCACCCGTTCGGCGAATATCTCGCGCAGCATCTGGCTGAAGTTCGCCATGCTGGCGCCACTGGCGGGCTTGACGGCGCTGACGCGCGGGCCGATCGGCCCGGTGCGGGCCAATCCCGACAGCCGGCAGCTGTTGGCGGCGGCGGTCAGCGAGACAATCGCGGTCGGCATGGCCGAGGACGCCGGTCTCATCGCCGGCGACGTCGCCGCCACCATGGCCGCGATCGATGCCTTGCCCGGCGGCGTGATGGCCTCGATGTGTCACGATCTTTTGGCCGGCAAGCCGCTCGAGCTCGCGGGGCTGTCGGGTGCCATCGTGCGGCTGGGGCAGCGCCGCAAGGTGCCGGTGCCAGCGCACACCTTCATTGCGCAGGCGTTGGCGCCGTTCGCCGAGGGCACGCAGGAGGTCGCACCGCCATGAGCCTGAGCCCTGAGGAAATTGAGCGCTACAAGCGGCACCTCGTCCTCTACGACGTCGGCGGCCAGGGCCAGCAGAAGCTCAAGGCGGCAAGCGTGCTCGTGGTCGGGGCCGGCGGCCTCGGCTCGCCGGCGCTCATGTATCTGGCGGCGGCCGGCGTCGGCCGGCTCGGCATCATCGATGATGATCGCGTTTCGCTCGACAATTTGCAGCGCCAGATCGTGCACGATAGCCTGACGATCGGCGCCGCGAAGGTGGCAAGCGCCAAGGCCACGATCGGTCGGCTCAATCCGCACGTTGTGGTCGAGGCCATGGCCGAGCGCCTCACCGCCGCCAATGCGCTCCCCATCATCTCGCGCTATGACCTGGTGCTCGACGGCTCCGACAACTTCGCCACCCGCTATCTTGTCAGCGACGCCTGCTATCTGGCGAAACGCACCTTGGTGTTTGCCGCGATCGGCCCGTTCGACGGCTATCTGACCACGCTCAAGCCGCACCAAGCGGCGCCGGATGGCAAGCCGTTCCCCAGCTATCGCTGCATCTTTCCATCGGCGCCGCCGCCGGGCCTGGTGGCCAATTGCGCCGAAGTCGGCGTGCTCGGGGCGGTCGCCGGCGTGATCGGCACGCTGGCGGCAACTGAGGCCCTGAAGGAAATCCTGCACATTGGCCAGACCCTGGCCGGGCGGCTCATCATCTACGATGCGCGGTCAACCCGCTTCAGCGAGGTCAAGGTGGCCTGGGACGAGGCCAACCCGCTCACCGGCAACACGCCGACCATCCGCGACCTCTCCGTGCACACGGCGACCGGCAGTGCTGCGGCCCCGGCCGCCTGATCGGCCGCAGGAGGCGATGGTGGCGGTAGCGGCGATTTTGTTCGACAAGGACGGCACCTTGCTCGACTACTGGCTGACCTGGCTGCCGATCAACCGCGAGGTCGCCCTGTTTGCCGCCGGTGGTGACGCCGAGCTGGCGCGGCGGCTGTTGCGCGCCGCTGGTCAGGACCCGCTGACCGACCGCGTCGCGGCCGGTTCCGCGCTCGCGGCCGGCAGCGCCGATGACATCGCCGCCGTGTTCGCCGCCGAGCTCGGCGGCGGGGCCGGCGACGGGCTGGCGCAGGGCATCGAGGCGATCTTTCGCCGCGGTGGCGCCCGCCACGGGCGGCTGGTGCCTGCGGCCAGGGCCACGCTCCTCGAGTTGCGGCGGCGCGGCTATCGGCTGGGGGTCGCAACCAATGATTCGCTTGGCGGCCTCGAGGCCTCGCTGGGGCCGCATGACATCCTCTCCCTGTTCGAATTCAAGGTCGGCGCCGATTGCGGTTTTGGCGCCAAGCCGGAGCCTGGCATGGTGTTGGCGTTTTGCGCCGCGCTTGCGGTTTCGGCGGATGCCGTGGCGGTGGTCGGCGATGCCGCACACGACCTCATGATGGGGCGTGCCGCCGGCGTCGGCCTCACGGTCGGCGTCCTCGGCGGCACCAGTGAGCGCCGGGATCTCGAGCCCTACGCCGATCGGATCATCGATGGCATCGGCGGCCTGTTGCAGCTAGCCGATTTCGCGGCGATCGCGTAGCCGGCCCGGTCGCGGCGGCGCAAACACAAGGGATCAGGCCTGCTAACCAACTTGAGTAAGTTCACTGGCGCGCGGATTGGCGCCTCAGGCGCGGCGCCGGATCCGCCACACGAAGGCGGCATCG
Organism: Hyphomicrobiaceae bacterium; assembly: GCA_035258605.1. Taxonomy (GTDB): domain Bacteria; phylum Pseudomonadota; class Alphaproteobacteria; order Rhizobiales; family Hyphomicrobiaceae; genus AWTP1-13. Next base: position 4,745 of record DATFXD010000361.1, read on the forward strand.
CCCCAGTCGCGTCGGGCCAGCACCTCCAGCACCAAATGGCGGTCGTGGACCGCAAGGGCGCCTTCGAGGAGGCCATTCCAGGCTTCGAAGATCGCCGGCGACAGCGGCGCCAGGCCGCGCATCAGGCGCCAGTCGCCGCGCGTGACCACCACGGCGCCGTCCGGCTCCAGCGCCATCACCGCTCGATCGCCCTCGCCGGCGGCGAGCCGCAGCATAAAGTCAGCGAAGGCATCCGCGCCGCCGGGAGCAACCCTCAGCAGGGCCGCCGTCTCGCGGTAGTGCTGGGCGCCGATCAGCCGGCCGGTCACGCGCCCAAGGTGGGCGGCCTCGGCCGGGCCGAACAGTTCGGCGAGCCGCGGCAGACCCGAACGGACGTACTCCATGGCATAGTTGCGCTGCGCCTTGGCCAGCCGATCGGGTGGCCAGTCCCCCGCCGGCAGCCGCGGCGCTGCGGCGGCATCGAACGGCGGCGGCAGCTCGCCGGGCCGGAACAGCAGCCGCTGCTCGGGCGCCAGCGGCTGCTCGTGCTCGAGGAAGTAGCCGGCGAGACCGTGTTGGCCATCCGTCGTCTGCGCCGTGCACACGAAGCCCAGCCGGGGATTGCCGAGCGACACGCCGTTCTCGGCGTACCAGCCGCGCAAAAACGCGCGCGACACCTCGCTCGGCACGCCGCAGATGCTGGCGCCCGGATAGATCCAGCGCGGCGGCACGAAATTGACCCAGGCCTTGCGATCGCTCTCGCGCATGAATTCGACGCTGACACCGCCGATGCGATTGGAGAGATAGTGAAAGGCGGCGCAGGCGACGGCGTCGGGCATGCCCTTGAGCCCCAGCTTGTCGAAGCTGGCGAGGAATTTCTCATGGTGCTGGTGGCGGAACAGCCGAAACACCCATTCCGCCGCGTCGGCGGCGCTGCGGCGCGTCACCAAGGTCAGGATCAGGCCGGTAAAGTAGCTGTGGTAGAGCCCGCCGGCGGCGGTGAGGGCCGCGCCGTCGACCTCGCCCGGCGGCGGCGGCGCAGTCTCGGCCCGGCTCATGCCGATCGCCTGGGCATGGCAGCCCTCCTGTTGCATGGACGCCAAGCCGTCGAGCATCGCCGCCGTGGCGCCGCGCCCGGGGCCCGCCGCGGCGGCGCCAGCGCCACGGACTAGAACATCGCCGCGTGCACGCGGTCGGGCGGGTTGTGGCCGTCGAGAAAGGTCTTGATGTTGATCACCACCTTTTCACCCATGTCGATGCGGCCCTCGATGGTTGCCGAGCCCATGTGCGGCAGGGCGACCACGTTGTGGTTGGCGAGCAGCTTGGGATTGATGGCGGGCTCATTCTCGAACACGTCGAGGCCGGCGCCGGCGATGTGGCCGGCCTCGATCAGCCGCGCCAGCTCGTTCTCGTCGATGACCTCGCCGCGCGCGGTGTTGACGATGTAGGCGGTGGGCTTCAACAGCTTGAGGCGGCGCGCCGACAGCAGGTGATAGGTGGCCGGCGTGTGCGGGCAGTTGACGGACACGATGTCCATGCGGGCCAGCATCTGATCGAGACTGTCCCAGTAGGTGGCCTCGAGTTCCTGCTCGACGTCGTCGGCGACCCGCCGCCGGTTGTGGTAATGGATCTGCAGGCCGAAGGCCTTGGCCCGGCGCGCCACCGCCTGGCCGATGCGGCCCATGCCAATGATGCCGAGCCGCTTGCCCCAGATGCGATGGCCGAGCATCCAGGTCGGCGACCAGCCGACCCAGTGCTTGGCCGAGTCCTTGAGCAGCGCGGTGCCTTCGGCCAGCCGCCGCGGCACCGCCAGCATCAGCGCCATGGTCATGTCGGCGGTGTCCTCGGTCAGCACGCCCGGCGTGTTGGTGACGATAATGCCGCGGGCGCGCGCCGTATCGAGATCGACGTTGTCCACGCCAGTGCCGAAATTGGCGATCAGTTTCAGCTGCGGGCCGGCCTGGGAGATCAGCGACCGGTCGATGCGATCGGTGACGGTGGGAACCAGAACGTGCGCGGTCTTGACGGCATCGGTGAGCTCCGCCTGCGACATCGGCTTGTCGTCGAGATTGAGGCGGGCATCGAACAGTTCGCGCATCCGCGTCTCCACCACGTCGGGCAGTTTGCGGGTGACGATCACCAGCGGCTTTCTGATCGCTGTCGGCATGCGGTGCTCACGCGGCTTAAGGGTTGGGGCTCCGACCTCGCGGCAATCACGTCGCCCTGTACTAGCAGATACCGGGCTCGGGACAAGGTGGCGCGAGCCGAGGCCGGCGGCGGCGCTGGCCTAGACCTCGGAAGGGCTTGATCACGGGCATCAAATCGTGCTTTTGCGCTGGTTAAAGCAAGCCGCGTTGGGGGTTGGCGATGGATCGAGTGCTCGGCGCCGTGGTCTTGGTCTCAGCGGTACTGGGCGCCGCCTCGGGGCTTGCCGCGCAGCCGGCGGCCGAACCGCAGAGCCTCGGCGCCAGCGGCCTGGCGCTGCCGCGCTTTGCGAGCCTCAAGTCCGATCGCGTCAACCTGCGCCAGGGGCCCGGCACCGACTATCCGACGGCTTGGATCTTCCGGCGCGCCGGCCTGCCGGTGGAGATCGTCAAGGAATTCGACAGCTGGCGACAGGTGCGCGACGCGGAGGGAACCACCGGCTGGGTGCTGGGCTCGATGCTAAGCGGCCGGCGCACCGCCGTGGTGCTCCCCTGGGAGCTGAAGGCGAGCCAGTCGGGGGGCGCCTCGCAACCGGTCTCCGCCGCGCTGCGCGATGATGACAGCGACACGGCGCGGCCGCTGGCCTATGTCGAGGCCGGCGTGCTTGCCAGCATCATCAGCTGCGATGGGCGCTGGTGCCGGATCTCGGTCAGCGGCTTTCGCGGCTATATCGAGCAGGTCAAGCTGTGGGGCGCCTACCAGGGCGAAGTGATCAGATAGCCACGGCCGCCGGTCCGGGCGGCAGACGGGCCGGGATTGTATGGTGCGTCGTTGCCGGGCTTAGCGGCGCGGCACCAGCCGCACCACCACATCGATATGCGATATTTTCAGGTCGGCGGGCGGCTCCGGCAGGCCATCGACGCGGATGCTGTCGCCGGGGATGTCGACCAGCCGACCCTGTTCCTCGACAAAAAAGTGATTGTGATTCGACGTGTTGGTATCGAAGTAGGCGCGCTGCCCGCCGATCGCGATCTCGCGCAGCAGGCCTGCGCTCTTGAATTGATGCAAGGTGTTATAGACGGTTGCCAGCGACACCCGTTCGCCTGCGCGCACCGCCTCCTCGTGCAACAGCTCGGCCGTGACATGGCGATCGCCATTGGCGAACAGCAAGGTCGCGAGCGCGATCCGTTGCCGCGTCGGGCGCAGTCCGGCGCGCCGTAATAGCTGAGAAACTGAGTTGGCCATAGCACAGGCTCTGCCGGTGGGGACGTTCGCCAGGCCTGCGCCTGAACGACTGGCGTCCCCGCGTCTTTGAAATTGCCGTTCTTTGCAAGTATATGTCGCCCGTCCCGGCGGGGCAACGGCCCTCGTAGCCCGCGCCGCCGGCAGCGGCCAAGCAAGCAGCTTTTGACCGGTGGACGAGTATGATAGGACATCCCGGCCTGGGCCAGGACGACGCAAGCGCCGTACGCGCACCGAGATTTTCGTAGAGGGAGGGCGATGCCCGAGCGCGTTGCAACCTACGAATATGCAGATTTGCTCACCTGTGGCCGCGGCGAACTGTTTGGTCCGGGCAATGCCCAGTTGCCCCTGCCGCCGATGCTGATGTTCGACCGAATCGCGTGCATTTCCGAGCTGGGCGGCGCCCACGGCAAGGGCCAGGTGGTGGCCGAGCTCACGGTTTCGGGGAACCGGTCGCTCGACTGGTTCTTTGCCTGCCATTTCAAGGATGACCCGGTGATGCCGGGTTGCCTCGGGCTCGATGCCCTATGGCAACTGACCGGCTTTTTCCTGGGCTGGCTCGGCGCCCCCGGCAAGGGTCGGGCGCTGGGCGTGGGGGAGGTCAAGTTTACCGGGATGGTGATGCCGACGACCAAGACCGTCGAATACGTGGTCGACCTGAAGCGGGTGGTCCTGCGTCGATTGAAGCTCGCCATTGCCGACGGGGTGATGAAGGCCGATGGCCGCGTGATCTACGCGGCGACCGACCTTCGTGTCGGGCTGTTCGAGGCCGGCGAGCAGCCAGCGACCTAAGGGTGCATGATCCCTCAAGCGGGTTTGGCATGGTGAAGAGCGGCACGGCGATGCCAAGAAAGGTCTTGCAATGAGACGCGTGGTCGTCACGGGGATGGGTATCGTGTCCTCGATCGGCAACAACACCCAGGAGGTGCTGGCCTCTCTGCGCGAAGCCCGCTCCGGGATCGTGTTTGCGCCGAAGTACGCCGAGCTTGGCTTTCGCTGCCAGGTGCACGGGGCGCCGAGCCTGGAATGGGAGGCGATGGTGCCGCGCAAGGCCCGCCGCTTCATGGAGGCCGGGGTCGGCTGGTGCTTCGTGTCCATGGAGCAGGCGATCCGCGATGCCGGGCTTGAGGCCAATGACGTCGTCAACGAGCGCACCGGCATCATTATGGGCTCGGGCGGGCCGTCGACGCGCGCCATCGTTCGCGCCGCCGATGTGACGCGCGAAAAGGATCCCAAGAAGATCGGCCCGTTCGAGGTGCCCAAGGGCATGTGCTCGGGCCCGTCCGCCGCGCTGGCGACGGCGATGCAGATCAAGGGCATCAACTACTCGATCTCGTCGGCGTGCGCGACCTCGGCGCATTGCATCGGCAATGCCGCCGAGCTCATTCAGTGGGGCAAGCAGGACGTCATGTTCGCGGGCGGCTGCGAGGAACTCGACTGGACCTTGTCGTCGTTGTTCGACGCCATGGGGGCGATGTCGACCAAGTTTAACGCCACGCCGACCCGCGCGAGCCGGGCCTACGACAAGGACCGCGACGGCTTCGTGATCGCCGGCGGCGCCGGCGTGATCGTGCTCGAGGAACTGGAGCGCGCCAAGGCGCGCGGCGCCAAGATCTATGCCGAGCTCATTGGCTATGGCGCCAATTCCGACGGTTTCGACATGGTGGCGCCCTCCGGCGAGGGCGCCGCGCGCTGCATGCGCATGGCAATGCAAGGCTTCGACGGCAAGGCCGTCGGCAAGATCGACTATATCAATCCGCACGGCACCGCCACGCCGGTCGGCGACGAACGGGAAATCGAGGCCATCCGCCAGGTGTTCGGCAGCAACCTGCCGCCGATCTCCTCCACCAAGTCGCTGACCGGCCACTCGCTCGGCGCCGCCGGCGTGCAGGAGGCGATCTATTCGCTGTTGATGCTCAACAATCGCTTCATCTGCGAAAGCGCCAACATCGAGCATCTTGACCCCGCCTTTGCGGACGTGCCGATCTCGCGCCAGCGGCAGGACGACGTCAATCTCAGCTGCGTCATGTCCAACAGTTTCGGGTTTGGTGGCACCAACGCAACGCTCATTCTCAAGCGTTACGATCCATGATCGGGAGTGCCGCCATTCACCGCAGTGCCGGCGTTTTCAGAGGGCAGGTCGGAGGCTTGTCATCGAGCGCAGGGCCCGCTGAGATCGCAAGAGGAACGACGTCATGACGCACAAGGATATGGCTCAGGCCGGGCCGCTGATGGCAGGCAAGCGTGGCCTCGTCATGGGCGTGGCCAACGACCGTTCGATCGCGTGGGGGATCGCCCGCATGCTGGCCGGCCACGGGGCCCAGCTGGCTTTCACCTATCAGGGCGATGCCTTCGGCCGGCGTGCGGTGCCGCTCGCCAAGTCGGTCGGCTCCGACATCATCGTCAGCTGCGATGTGCTCGATCTCAAGAGCGTCGACAACGTTTTTGCCGAGATCAAGCAAAAATGGGGCAGTCTCGACTTTGTGGTCCACGCGCTGGCCTTCTCCGATCGGCGCGAGTTGTCCGGGCGCTACGCCGATACCACGCGCGAGAACTTCACCAACACCATGGTGATCTCCTGCTTCAGTTTCACCGAGGTGGCCAAGCGCGCCGCCGCCCTGATGCCGGCCGGTGGCTCGCTGTTGACATTGACCTTCTCGGGGGCCACCCGCTGGGTGCCGTCCTACAACGTGATGGGTGTGGCCAAGGCGGCGCTCGAGGCCTCGGTTCGCTATTTGGCCGCCGACCTCGGCGCGCAGGCGATCCGCGTCAATGCGCTGTCAGCCGGGCCGATGCGCACCCTGGCCGGGGCCGGCGTTGCCGATGCGCGCGTGATCTTCAACTATCAACGCGATCACGCGCCGTTGCGACGCACGCCGACGCTCGATGAAGTTGGCGGCTCGGCGCTCTATCTGTTGTCCGACCTCGCCGGCGCCGTGACCGGCGAGGTGCATTTCGTCGACTGCGGCTACAACACGGTGGCGATGCCCAGCCTCGACTTTTTGAAGGCGCACGAGCAGGAGGCGGCACCGTCCGGTCGCTCTCCATCCGAGGCCGCGGAATAGCGCGGCGCCGCTTGATTGTTCGCGCGCCACCGCCGTGGCATCCTGGCGGCATGATCGGCGTCTTCGATTCCGGGCACGGCGGCCTCACCATCGTTCGCGAGCTGGTCGGGCGCTTCCCGCATCTTGCCTACGTCTATCTGGGCGATCACGCCAATGTGCCCTATGGGGAGCGTCCCTCCGAGGCGATCGTGGCATTGACGCGCCGAGGCGTCGATCACCTGTTCCGCACCGGCTGCCGGCTGGTTTTGCTCGGCTGCAATACCGCCACCGCGGTGGCGGCGCGCAGCCTGCAGCGCGGCTGGCTGCCGGCCAGCAGCTGGCGCGGCCACAATGTGCTGGGGATCGTGGCGCCGACGGTGGAGGCGGCCACCCAGACCCCCTGGGCGGTGGCAACGCCGCAATACCCGCAGAAGTACAACACCGACGTCATCGCCGTGTTCGCCACCGTGCGAACGGTGGCCTCCGAGGCCTACCCTGAGGAAATCCGCAAGCGCTGCCCCAAGGCGACGGTGGTGCAGCAGGCGTGCGCCGGTCTGGTCGATGCCATCGAGGCCGGGGCCAGCGATGGAGCCATGGAGGCGCTGGTGGCGGATCAGGTGCGTGCCCTGTTGGCCAAGACCGCGGGCGAGCCACCGCACCGGGCGATCCTCGGCTGCACGCACTACCCGCTGGTCGAGCACCTGTTCCGCCGTCAGCTGCCGCCGTTGACGCGCATCCTGTCGCAGCCGCGCGCCGTCGCCGATAGTCTCGAAGATTATCTTGTGCGCCATCCCGAGTACGCCGCGGCCGGGCGCGCAAAGCCACCGGTGCTGCTGACGACCGGCGATGCGGCGAACGTCAATCGCATGGCGCGGCTGTTCTGGGGCGAGGCCCCGGCCTTTCGGCAGGTGGCGCTCTAGGGCAGGCGCGCGCCTCCTCGGCGCGCGCCCAGCGACCGGCCGCTGGCCTCCGGCTATTTGGCGAGATAGCTCTTGTGCACCCATTTGCCGTCGACGCTGCGCGCCTCGGTGAACAGCGCCGCGCTGCCGTCGCGCGTTTCCTGGCGCATGCCGGCGGCGCTCGCCTGTTCGGAAGGCGCCCCCTTTTCGGCTTCGGCCAGGAACTGATCGGCGCTGGCGGCGGCCGGCGGCGGCGCCGCGGCGGCCCCGGTCCGTTCGCCGATCGCCTCGGTGATCACGGCCGCCAGCTGCTTGTCCCACATCTTGCGGAACATGGCGTTGGACGGATAAAGGTTGGCACCCGTCAGCTGGCCGTTGATGGCCACCACATAGCCCAGGATGTCGGCGTCGGCTTCGCCCGTGCCTTTGAGCGCTGCCAGGTACGCGGCGCGGGCGTCCTTGAGCTTCTCGTTCTCGAGGCTGAGCTGCAGGCTGGTTCCCGAGGCCGGCGAGGCGACCGGGCTGTTGAGGCCGTTCGCGAGTTTATGCTGCGTCGCCGCCACCGAATCCCAGACCCGTTTCTGCTTGACGGCGGTGTCGCCGCCGGCGGTGAGCTCGCCGGCCGGCGCATAGCCGGGGCTGGGCTTGGCCGGCGGTGCCGCCATCGCCAGCAAGGCGGCGCGGGACGGCATCGCCTCGCCGGCGCTTGAGAATTTCGCCGCGTCTTCCTTGCCGCGCTTGGTCCAGCGGCCTTGCTCGACGCAGAACGAGGCGATTGGCAGCCGGCCGGACTTGGCCGGCAACAGGAAGCTCACCGTCAACACGCGATCTTGCTTGCCGCCCTTGACGATGTCGCCGGCTTGCACGAACACCTGTTCGCTTCCCCGGTTCTCGATTTCGAGGTCATTGACGCGGCCGGTTTCGATCACCTCGACCACGCCCTTGGCGACGGCCTCGGCCAAGGTCAGCGGCACCGGGCCTGCTGCACTTGGGCCGTGTACAAAGTAGATTGCCAAATTGTCATGGGCGTGCGGCCCCGATAGCCGCACGCCTTGTTCGGCGAGCGCTGGACCACTTTGCACACCGAGCGCAGCGAAGGCTGCCGCTGCAACAGGAGCAACAGACCACAGGCGCATGTCTCAACCCTTTCTCGAGGACTAGACGGATGTGCGCTCTTTACGCGGTGTTTTTGGCTGCGCCGCGATGCTCCGTGGGCGAAAGGAGGGTGGCGGTGCGGCCGCATCGTGGTGAAACGCTCCGCACGAGGATTAACGCGCTGTAATCTATGTCGGTCAGCGCTGGGCCGGCCGCGGGCGCTTGCGAGGAGGGCGTGGCGCGGCGGCGTTGCTGCCGGCAACGCCGGTCGAGCCGAAGCCGCCAGCGCCGCGCCGCGTCGGCGACAGCTTGCCGATCAGCTTGAGGCTAACCCGCGCCACCGGCTGGAACACCAGTTGCGCGATGCGCTGGCCGCGGCAAACGGTGAACGGCTGATCGGAGAAGTTGGCGAGCAGCACCTTGACCTCGCCACGGTAGTCGCAATCGATCGTGCCGGGACTATTGAGCACGCTCACGCCGTGCCGCAGCGCCAGCCCCGAGCGCGGCCGCACCTGCGCCTCGAGGCCCGGCGGCAGGTCGAGCACCAGCCCGGTCGGGATCAGGGCGCGGGCGCCGGGCGCCAGCTGCAGCGGCCGGCGGCGGTCAACGGCGGCGATCAGATCCATGCCGGCGGCGCCGTCGCTTTGATAGGCCGGCAGGTCGAGGCCGCGGGCGTGCGCCAGCTGCCTGGTCCCGACCGTCAAAACCTCAGCTGCGGCCGGCGGCGGCTTGCGCGTCATGTCAGGGCGGTGTTCTCGGCGAGCCACGCCGCGGCGCGGGCCACCAGCCGGCGCGCGACTTCGGCCTTGGGCAGGTCGGGCCAGTCCTCGACGCCGGCCGCCGTCACCAGGTGCACGGTGTTGCGATCGCCGCCCATGATGCCGGTGGTGGGCGAGACGTCGTTGGCAAGGATCCAGTCGGCGCCCTTGGCCTTGCGCTTCTTGAGCGCGTGCTCGACGACCGTGCTGGTCTCGGCGGCAAAGCCGATCACCAGCGGTGGGCGCCGTCCCGGCGGGGCACCGGCAATGGTCTTGAGGATATCGGGGTTCTCGACCAGCTCCAGGCGCGGTGCCGCCAGGTTGGCGCCCTTCTTGATTTTCTGCGCCGAGGTGGTGGCGACGCGCCAGTCGGCGACCGCGGCGGCAAAGATCGCCATGTCGCACGGCAGCGCATTGAGCACGGCGTCGAGCATCTGTTGCGCCGTTTCGACCGCAACCAGATCGACGCCGGCCGGGGCGGCGAGCTGGCTCGGACCGGCGACCAGCGTGACGCGGGCGCCGAGCGCCAGCGCCTCGGCGGCGATGGCGGCACCCTGTTTGCCCGACGAGCGGTTGGCGATATAGCGCACCGGGTCGATCGGCTCGTGGGTCGGGCCGCTGGTGACGATGACGTGCCGCCCGGCCAGCGGGCCGGGAGCGCGGCCGCGCTCGGGCGAGGCTCCGGTGGCAGCGGCCGGCGCGCCCTGCCTTAAGCAGTCTTCGATCGCCGCCAATAGGTCGGGGACCTCGGCCAGCCGGCCGAGCCCCGCCTCGCCGGCCTCGGCCATTTCGCCGACCGCTGGTCCGACAAAGGCAATGCCGTCCGCCGCCAGCAGGCTGACGTTGCGCTGGGTGGCGGCATGCTGCCACATGCGCGGGTTCATGGCCGGGGCCACCAACACCGGCTTGTCGGTTGCCAGCAGCACGCACGATGCAAGGTCGTCGGCGTGGCCGCCGGCCATCTTGGCGATCAGGTCGGCGGTGGCCGGGGCCACCACGATCAGGTCCGCCTCGCGCGACAGACGGATGTGGCCGATTTCGCGTTCCTGATCGAGGTCGAAGAGATCGCTGAAGACGCGATCGCCGCTCAAGGCCGCCACCGACAGCGGGGTGACGAAGGCCTGCGCCGCCCGGGTCAGAACGGCGCGCACGGCAATCTGGCGCTCGCGCAGGCGGCGGATGAGGTCCAGGCATTTGTAGGCCGCAATGCCGCCGCCGATGATCAAGGCGATGCGCTTGCCGGCGGCGGGCTCGCGCCGCTCCCCAGCCTCCACCGCCGCCTGCTGGCGGCGTGCCGGGCGGCCGCCCGAGGCGCGGCGCGGCAGCGGCGCGGGAAGGCGCTGAGCGGCCGGCACGGCTGCGGCCGTGATCGCCGCCGGGGCCGCGGCCCGGGCGCGCATGTAGGCCCGTACCCGGTCGGCGGTCTTGAGCGTGACGCTGTTGCCGCGCCGCAGGTTGGCAACCAGGTGGCCGTCGTTGACGGCGGCAACGCCGAATTTGGTTGGCGTCAGGCCGGTCGCCGCGAGGTAGCCCTCGATCTCGGCCAGGAGCGCCCGTGCCAGGGTGTGCATGCGGCCACTGTTATGGGAAATTGCCCATTAGTCAATGGGTGACCGCGGCCGGTCAGCGCCCGCCCAGGCGTCGCAGCCGTGCCTCGGCGTCGGCGGCGCCCAGTTCCCGGGCCTTTTCGTACCACTTCCGGGCCTCGTTCAACTCCGGCTTCAGCCCGACCACCCTCAGGCGCTGCAATTCGGCGGGGTCATAGGTCGCGCCCAGCGCCAGCGCGCTTTCCGGCAGCCCGACCTCGGCAGCGCGCTCGAAGAATTGCCGGGCGGCATAGATGTTGCCGCGGCTGAGCTGCTCCTCGCCCCTGGCGTGCAGGTTCTGGGCTCGGGTCCGGTCGGCGGGCGCCAGCTGCGGTGCGGACAGCGCCCGGGTCGTGCTGTTGGCCGGCGGCGGCGCCGCCGCGACGGGTGGCGGGGCCGGGCGGGCGATGCTGAGCGTGGTGGTCGCTTCGGCCAGGATCGATCCCTCGACGTTCATCAGGGCGACCACCACCTCGGACTTGCCTTCAAGCCCGACCGGCACGATCACCATCAGGCTCGGCAGCCCATTGAGCGGCACCGCCCAGGCCCCGGGCGCGATGGCATAGCCCTCGGTGAGCGCCGCCGTCGCGGGCAGCCCGCGAATGCGGATGAAGGCGTTCTTGACCAGCCCGTCACGCGCCTGCACTTGGATCGGCAGCCGCACCCGCGACGCCGGTGTTGCGTTCGTCACCGGCGCCACGTTGAGCGACACCTGGTCGCTCGCCTGCGCCGCGGCCGGCGGATGCCAGCCCGGTCCCGTCGGCAGCGCCACCAGTGCCGTCAACGCCATCGCCACCAGGCCGGCAAGGTGCGATCGGCCGACGCTGGCATGCGATGCGCTGACCCGCTGCCAGGCTGGCGCGCGTCGCTCCCGGCTCGGTACCGCAGCACCCTTTGGCCAATCAAACACCCTGATGCCCCCGCAGTTGCCAGCGGGCCTCGATGGTCGTCAAAACGTCGGGCCCTCTAGCGTTTTTGCTGTTTGCTCCAGTCCAGGAACTGCTTGAACAGCCGCTCCTGCTCGGCCTTGTTGTCGGTGGTGCGCGCCCCCGCCGCCGGCGCCCGCGCCGGATTGGCGTCGGCGGTGGCCTGCGCCTCGGCCTTGGCCACCAGCGCCTGGGCGGGCGGAAAACGCGTCCACCCAGGGATGGTACCGGCGAGGTTCATCTCCTTCCAGCCGGGCTGGTAGGGCTTCTCGCGCAGCTTGTCGAAGCGCTCAAACAGGTACTCCACAAACCGCACGCAGCGCCGATAGCGGTCGGTGTCCTTGTTCCAATTGTAGACGGCGAGCAGCGCCGGCACCGAGATCGTTTGCACGCTCTCGCCCTGCTGAATGAGGTTGGGATAGTCGGCGGCCGTCAACTCGGCGGGGACGTAATAGTCCTCGAATTTCGCGCCGAATTCGACCGGCAGAAAATGAAAGCCGGGCTCCGGCTTGAACTTTGCGAACAGATCGTTGGGCTTGCCGACGACGTGCACGATGCCGGCGATCTCGCCCTTGCGCATCTGCTCAAGCGCAATCGAGTTGTTCTGGAACAGGCGCTCGACCTTGATGCCCAGCCGATCGAACACGATGCCGCCAGTGTAGTTGGCGGCGCTGCCGACGGTGTTGAAGTTCACCTTCTTGCCGACCAGGTCCTGGAAGGTCTTGATCTCCTCGCGCACATAGATGTGCACCTCGCCCTGGAACATCGGAATGACATAGTTGACGCGCCGCTCGATGCCGGGGATGCGCTCGATGTTCTTGAAGTGATCGAGCACGTCTGAATAGGTGATCGAGAAGTCGACCCCCTTGAGGTAGACGAGATCGCTGACGTTGCCGACCGCACCATAGCTGACGATCGGCAGTACGCGCAGATTGTCGCCATCATCGAGGGCTTTGCCCAGATCGGCGGCGTAGCGCACGAAGGTTCCTTCCAACAGGCCGCCGGCCAGACCCACCGTCCAATTGTTGATGCGGGCGGCCTTGGCTGCCTCCTCTTCGTTCACCGGCTTGTTGGGAACCGGCAGCGCGCGGCGTGGCGCGACAGCCTGGGCCACTTCCGTGGTGCCAGGCCAGGCCAGCTGCGCCGCGGCCGGCGTCTCCATTATGGCCAGACAGGCAAAACAACCGAGCGTGGTAGCAATACGAAACACCTTTGCGCCTCCTCGACCCCTTCGATGCCCGTGTCATGCGGCATGCATCGGAAAATTCCTCGCACGGCTGGTGCCAGATTGCGAGTGCCCACGTCTCGGAGGCGGCGCCCATGGTTGCCAGGGCAGCCAGCGCACGGCGGCGGACCCCGACGAGAAGCAGCTGCCCGAAGCATTGATCCTGCCTTCTGCAATCCCAGCTGCAGGCGGTGCCCGCGGTCTAGGCTGCACTGGGAGCACTGCCGCGGGGTAAGCCGGGCAGGTCCTTCGGCGCCACCCCCGATGCCGTCGGTCGGGCCGCAGGCTGGCGCCAGATCACGTTTATTTCATGGCAGGTATTTCATGGCAGGCGCGCTGCCACCGCCAGCGCTGGGCCGGTCGATGTAACATTTTGAGACAGGATGTGAATCGCCGATCACGATTTGAACGACATTGCTGGCCACTGCTTGGGGGGACGGGGGCCGATGACGGCGGCCGGGCGTGCGGCCCGACCGCGCTGGATCCGATCCGGGATCGGCCGCGGGACCCCTGCAGGGATGCCTCCAACCCAAGATGTCGACATAGGACTGCGCCACATGCGATGCGCCAAGGTGAGGCTCAAAGTTTGCGTTGGCGCTCAGGCGCTCTGGGTGATGGCGGCGCTGTTGGCGGGCTGTGGCCCGCCCTACCTTGAGGATCAGGGGCGCAGCGCGGCGAAGGGGGCGCATGCAAGCAAGCCTAAACGCATCGATCCGGCGCTGCTCAAGGCGGCGGCGGTGCCCGATTGCGAGACGAGCGGTGGGCGCGAGGCCGGCAAGGCGAGCGCGCCATCGAGCGAGCCGCCGCGGCCGGCGCTGGCCGGCAAGGCATCGGTCGAGTTGGCGCCCGCCGCCGATAGTTCGGCCGCCGCCACCTGGGACATGACCCAGCGCATCAAGCTTGAGTACGAGCGCGAGTGCTATCGCCAGGCCGAGGCCCGCGTGCGCGCGCAGCTCGGCCGGCTGCAAGCCTCCATGGGCGACGACCGCAAGCCCGAGCGCCGCCTCGAAGACCAGTATCGTTGACCCCTGGGGCGGCCGACGCCAGCCTCTGCGCCCATGACTGCCCGGCCGGGTCGCCTCGGCCTGCGGCGAGCACCGATCCGGTACGTTCCGCTTTGCCGGCATGGCAGGACGGCGGCATCGCGCACTTTCAAAATGCCCGCGCCTGGCCTAGGCTCGCGCGGCCGAGCGCCGCCCTGGCTGCGGCACATTCATTCAACGGAGGAAACCTCCTGTGCCCGTTGCCATTCGCCAGCTGCATCCGGTGTTCGTCGGCGAAGTCGAGGGCATCGACATCCGCCGGCCGCTGTCGCGGGAGGATGTCGCCGCCATCGAGGCAGGCATGGACCGCTACGCCGTGCTGGTGTTTCACGATCAACCGGTGACCGACGACCAGCAGATTGAGTTCACGCGCAACTTCGGGGCGATCGAAAACGCGCGCGGTGGCAACGTCACCAAGGACGAGGATCGCCGGCTCGCCACCGGCATGAACGACGTCTCCAACCTCGGCAAGGATGGTAAACCGTTGGCGCGCGACAGCCGCCAACGCCTGTTCAACCTCGGCAACCTGCTGTGGCATTCCGACAGTTCGTTCCGCGCCATTCCAGCCAAGTATTCCCTGCTCTCGGCGCGGGTTGTGAACCCCAAGGGTGGCGATACGGAATTTGCCGACATGCGCGCCGCCTATGATGCGCTCGAGGAAGATAGCAAGGCCGAGATCGACGAACTGGTGTGCGAGCATTCACTGATGTATTCGCGCGGTTCGTTGGGTTTCGTCGATTACACGGACGAGGAGAAACAGCTGTTCAAACCGGTGCGCCAGCGCCTGGTTCGCCACCACCCCGTCACCGGCCGCAAGTCGCTGTTTCTCTCCTCCCACGCCGGCGCCATCATCGGCAAGCCGACGCCGGAGGCGCGCATCTTGCTCAACGACCTCAAGGAGCACGCGACCCAGCCGCGGTTTGTCTACGTGCACAAGTGGAAGGTCAACGACCTCGTCATCTGGGACAATCGGCAGACCATGCACCGCGGCCGGCGCTACGACGAAGGCCAGGCGCGCGACGTGCGCCGCACCACCGTCGCCGGCGATCGCCCAACCGTGGTGCAGGCCGCCGCTTAGGCGTCAGTGCGGTGCCACCGGCGCGGCCCGCAATGCCAGCTCCTCCTCGGCCGGCAACGGCGCAAGGTAGCGCACAACCAATTCGTCCGGCACGTCGGCCAACCGCGGCGGCGACCAGGCCGGCGTGCGATCCTTGTCGACGATCAGGGCGCGTACCCCTTCCGTGAATTCGCCATCCTCAAACAGGCGCACCGCCAGCCGGAACTCGACCTCGAGCGCCGCCTCCAGTGATGGCAAGCCCCTGGCCTGCCTGATGGCGGCGTGCGTTAGCTTCAGGGCCTTCGGCGACTTGCGGTCGAGCCTCGCGCGCGTCTTGAGGCCCCAGTCGCCAAAGCCGCGCGCCAGCCCGGCTATGATCGCGTCAAGGTCGGGGTCGCCGAACGCCCGATCGATGTCGTGACGGTTGAGCGCCAGACCGGACTGTTCGGGTGGCGTCGCCAGGGCCTCGAGCACCGTCTCCACCGGCCCGCCGTTGCGATCGATGAGACGTGCCTTCAAGTCGTCAAGCCGGCTCGACGGCACGAGGCAATCGGCAAATCGCGCTTCGATCGCATCGGCCGCGTTCATCTCCTCACCGGTGAGGCCCAGATAGAGCCCGAGCTCGCCCGGTGCGTGTGCCAACAGCCAGGTCCCGCCCACGTCGGGGATCAGGCCGATGCCGGTCTCCGGCATGGCGAGCCGTGAGCGCTCGGTCACCACCCGGTGGCGGGCGTGCGCGGAGAGCCCGATGCCGCCGCCCATGACTATGCCGTCCTGGATCGCCACATAGGGCTTAGGGTAGCGCCCGATCAGCGCGTTGAGCCGGTACTCGTCGCGCCAGAAGCCGCGCGCGGCGCCCGAGCCCTGGTGGCGGCTGTCGTAGAGGGCGCGCACATCGCCGCCGGCGCACAGGGCCCGCTCGCCGCTACCGTCAAGGATCACAACTTCAACGGCGGCGTCGTCCTGCCAGGCGTTGAGCGCCTGCCAAATCGGCCCGATCATGGCGTGGGTCAGCGCATTGAGGGCCTGCGGGCGGTTGATGGTGATCCGCCCGGCCCTGCCCTCGCGGCGGATCAGCACTTCGCCAGTGGTTGCGCCCACGCCCGCTCCTTGACAAGCCGTTCTATACTGGGGGATTAGCCGTCCGGCTCGGCGGCGGCAACCGGTTTTGCAATCCCCACCCAGGCGTGAGGCATGGAGATGACGGTCTGGCAGAAAATCTCGGGCTTTGCGACGGCCCTCGGCGATGCCAGCGGCAATCTGTTGCACGAGCTGGCAGGCGTGTTTGGCTTCGATCGCGACAACGCGCCGGAGAAGAACGTCGCCTTCACCATCGGCGTCATCGCGCTCAGTGCCAAGATGGCCAAAGCCGACGGCGTGGTTTCGCCGCGCGAGGTCGACGCCTTCCAGCGCGTGTTTCAATTCTCGGAGGAGGAGGCCGCCAATGTCGAGCGCGTGTTCAATCTGGCCAAACAGGATACGGCCGGCTTCGAGGCCTACGCCGATCAAATCGCCGCGTTGCTGAGTGACGACCGCAGGTTGTTGCAGCACGTGCTCGAGGGGCTCCTGTTCGTTGCCGCCGCCGACGGCGCACTGCATCCCAAGGAGGACGTGTTCTTGAAGGCGGTGGCCGCCCGCTTCGGCTTCACCGAAAACGAGTATCGCTTCTTCCGCGCTCGCTTCGTGCGCGATCGCGACAATCCCTACGACGTGCTCAAGCTGTCGCCGGCGGCCAGCAATGCCGAGATTCGCGCCCAGTACCGTAAACTCGTGACCGATAACCATCCCGACAAGCTGATCGGCCGCGGCGTGCCCGCCGAATTCGTCGATCTTGCCACCCGCAAGCTCGCCGCCATCAACGCCGCCTACGACAGCATCGCTCGGGAGCGCGGGCTTTGATCGTCAAGGCCGATACAAACCTCGTCGATGAGCTCTGTCCGGCGTGCAACGTCGAGCCGCGCCGTTCCGGCATGCGCCCAGGCATTCTGCTTTTGCACTATACCGGTGTCGTGACCGCGGCCAAGGCCATCGACTGGCTGTCGCGTGCCGATAGCCAGGTCTCTTGCCACTACGTGATCGACGAGCGCGGCCGCATCGTGCAGATGGTGGCCGAGGAGCATCGCGCCTGGCATGCGGGCGTAGCGAGCTGGGCCGGCGAAACCGACATCAATTCGGCCTCGATCGGCATTGAGATCCACAATCCCGGCCACAGCCTCGGCTATCCGGATTTTCCCGAGCTGCAGCTCGCCGCCGTCGAGGCGCTGGCGCGCGACATCCAGGCTCGCCACACCATTAAGCCCGAGCGCGTGCTGGCCCACTCCGACGTCGCCCCCCGGCGCAAGATCGATCCGGGCGAGAAATTCCCGTGGGCACGGCTCGCCGCCGCCGGTGTCGGCCATTGGGTCGAGCCCACCCCGATCGACGCGGCCGAGCCCGCGGAGGACCTTTATCTCGACGCGCTTCGCCTCGCCGAAGTGCAGCGCCTCTTTGGCGCCTACGGCTATGGCCTCGAGCCGACCGGCTGTCTCGACGCCGACACCCGGTTTGTGGTCAAGGCCTTCCAGCGCCACTTCCGGCCGGCCCGCGTCGATGGTCGCCTCGACCGCTCAACCCTCGCCACGCTCGAGCGGCTGCTGGCCGCCCTGCAGCTGAGCGCGTAGCGGCGCGCCCGGTGCGGCCAGCGCCCCGGCGAGGCCCACATTTTCCACGCCGCTTCCAACGCCCCCTTCCACGGCGCCCTCCATGTCGGGGCGGTAGCTTCGACCAACTCTAAAAGGTGAGTGCGTGCGCGGCGCCGGGCGCCGCTGGCCAAGGAGACCTGCGATGCTCAAAACAAAGACCGCCTATCTCGTCGTATTGTCGCTCGCCGGCCTGCCCCTGGCGGGGCCGACGCCGCTGTCGGCGGGAGAGCCGCACCACACCGTGGTGGCCGGCGATGATATCAACTGGGGTCCGGCGCCGGCCTCGCTGCCGCGCGGCGCCCAGGCGGCGATCCTGTTCGGCAATCCCGGGCAGGTGGGGCCATTCGTGCTGCGGCTCAAGTTCCCTGACGGTTTTACCGTGCCGCCCCACCGCCACTCCAAGGACGAATTCGTCACGGTGATCGCCGGCAAGTTCGCGGTCGGCACCGGTGAAAAGCTCGATCGGTCGGTGAAGCCGCTGCCGGCCGCGAGTTTTGTGCAGCTGCCGGCCGGCATGGCGCACTATGCCTGGGCGGACGGCGAAACCGTGGTTCAGATCAATGGCATCGGCCCGTTCGACATCGGCTACGTCGACGCCAAGGATGACCCGCGCACGCAGTAAGCCCCGGTTTGCCCCGTCGGGTTGAAGCGACGGTACCGGTTGGCCTCCGAACTCGGCTCAGCCAAAGAGGCGCCGCGAGGCGAGGCGGGCCCCCTCCACCAGGGCCCGCAGCTTTGCCCAAACGACGTCCTCGGCCACCCGTCCCATGCCGGCCGAGGTGTCAAAGCCGCAATCGGTACCGGCCATGATGCGCTCCGGATCGCCCGATGCGGCGGCGATGCGCTCGAGCCGATCGGCCACCACCTCCGGGTGTTCGACGTAGTTGGTGACGGTATCGATGACGCCCGCGACCAGCACTTGCTGCTCTGCCAGCGGCTGGGCTTTGAGCACCTGGTATTCGTGCGCGTGCCGCGGGTTGGCGAACGGCAGGTAGAGGCCGCCGACTTGGGCCTGGCACAAGATCGGCAGAATGTCGGCCAGCGGTACGTCGCAATCGTGCGGTCCTTCGTAGTTGCCCCAGCAGACGTGGAGCCGCACCTTGGCGGGGGCAATATTGACGAGGGCGCCGTTGATGGCGCCGATCACGCGCTCAACGAAGCGCTGGAAGTCCTTGAGCGGCCTGGCGGCGAACGAGGCGTGGCGCTCGAGCGCCAGGTCGGGCGCGTCGATCTGCAGGTTGAAACCGGCGCCGACGATGGCCTCGTACTCGACGCGCAGCGCCGCGGCAATGGCCTCAAGATAGGCATCGAAGCTCAGATAGTGTTCGTTCTTGACGATCGAGGCGAGGATACCCGGCGAGGCCGCAGTCACGAAGGCGCCGGTGGCGCCCTGGCCTTGGGCGGCGTAGGCCGCCTTGAAGGTGGCGCACTCGTCGGCCAGCTCGGCCTCGCCGATATAGCTGATCGGGCCGATGCACTTGGGCAGTGCGGCAATGTTGCTGACCGCCGGCTTGTGGGCGAGCAAGCGGGCGCGCTCGGCCTTGAACTTGGGGTAGGCCTCGATATCGGCAAAGGCCGCACGCTCACCCTGCCCGCCAATGCCGCTCAGGCGGCGGCGCAGGTAGAGCACGAAGGATTCGCGCTGCTGCTCACCGTTGGAAATGATGTCGAGGCCGGCCTCGCGCTGTTTGCCGACGACCCAGCCGACGGCCGCACGGCCGGCCTCGGCCAGCGCCGCGGCATCGATCGGGTGGTCTTGCGTCCGCCGCACGAACAGCTCGGTGAGCGCTGCCGGCCGCGGAAGGCTGCCAGCGTGCGTCGTCAAGATGCGCACTTCCTCGGACATGGGATCGACCCTCGACCAAGCCATCGCTAAGGTTGAAGCTCGACAGCGCCCCGTTGGTCAAGGCCCGGCGTCGGACGCGCCGGCATCGGCTGCCGGCCGCGGACCGGGGATCGCCGGCCGCTTCCGGCGAAAAACCCCCCGACGTCAACCGGGTTTGGGCAGGGCCGGCGCCTGGTGGCACTGCG
Source organism: Hyphomicrobiaceae bacterium (assembly GCA_035258605.1). Classification (GTDB taxonomy): domain Bacteria; phylum Pseudomonadota; class Alphaproteobacteria; order Rhizobiales; family Hyphomicrobiaceae; genus AWTP1-13. Next base: position 24,456 of record DATFXD010000361.1, read on the forward strand.
CGGCGCCCGGGTTGCCGCATCAGCGGTGGTCTCACGACCTCGCGCGGCACGCCGCGTCGGCCAGCCGCGCGCCAACAGCGGCCGCGGCCGTTTTGGGCGCCGAAGCCGGGCGCCTTTCGTTAGCCATATGAGCTTGCCGCCAGTTCGCGCAGCTTGAATTTCTGGATCTTGCCTGAGGGCGTGCGCGGCATCTGCGGGATCAGCACCAGCCGCTCCGGCCAATAGGGCTTGGCCATACCCTCGGCGGCGAGAAACCGCGTCAAGCTGGCCAAGCTCACGGTGTGGTTGGGCTTCGCCACAATGAAGGCGCACGCG
>DATFXD010000362.1:0-8243 GCA_035258605.1 Hyphomicrobiaceae bacterium
AGATGGGCGAACTGTGGCAGCTTTCGGCAACTGAAGCCGTCGACAGGCTTCGCCGAGCCGACGTGTCGCCGCTGGAGATGGTGGAGGCAGCGGTCGCGCGCATAGCCGCCGTTGAGCCCCACATCAACGCATTGCCGATCCGTTTCTTCGACCAGGCCCGCGCGCAGGCGAAAGCCTTCCGGCGGCGGTCTACCGATGATCCGGGCTGGCTAGCCGGCCTACCGATCGCGATCAAGGACTACAACGATGTTGGCGGTCAGCTCACCACTTACGGGTCACCGATCTATGCGGACCATCGCCCGCCGGCGGACGACAGAACGGTTGCCACGCTGCGCGCCAATGGCGCTATTCCGATCGCCAAGTCGAATGTGCCGGAGTTTGCCGGCAGCCATACCTTCAATCCTGTCTGGGGCATCACGCGCAATCCTTGGGATCCTACGCGCACCGCCGGCGGCTCGTCTGGTGGTGCCGCTGCCGCGCTCGCTGCGCACGAGGTCTGGTTGGCAAACGGCTCCTGCCTCGGCGGCTCGCTGCGCATTCCGGCGAGCTTTTGTGGCGTTGTTGGCCTGCGACCAAGTCCTGGTGTCGTGCCCCGGGGCGACGGTCTGCCTGCCTTCGACAGCCTTTGGGTGGAAGGTCCGATGGCGCGTAGTGTCTCCGACATCGCCCTCATGCTGGATGCCATGGTGGGCTTGAGCACGCACGACCCGCTCTCGCGCCCGGTCCCGCCCGCCGGATACCAGGCGAGCGTGCGTCACGCACGACCGCCCAGTCGCATCGGCTTTAGCCCTAATCTCGGCTTGCGCAGTATCGATCCGGAGGTTGGCGAGGTCTGTGGACTGGCGGTGCAGCGATTCAAAGCCTTGGATTGCGCCGTGGAACAGGCAGCACCGGACTTCTCCGACGCCATCGATTGCTTCCAGGTCCTCAGGGCACTGATGTTCGCGGGCGTGCGTGGCGATCTGCTTGCCGCCGAGCGCAACCGCATCAACCCTGACATTGTCTGGAACATCGAGAAGGGATTGCACCTGTCAGGTACGGAAATTATAGCTGCGCAGCGGGCGCGTGATGAACTGTTTCATCGCGTGGCGCGCTTCTTTGACGACTTCACGTTGCTCGCTTGCCCAACCGTCGCCGTGCCGCCGTTTCCGGTCGAGCAGCGCTTCCCCACGGCGATTGCGGGCGAAAAACTCGCCACTTACATCGACTGGATGTTTCTGACGTTCGCCATAACCCTAACCGGATGCCCGGCGATCTCACTGCCCTGCGGCGTGACGAACGACGGCCTGCCCATTGGCCTCCAGCTCGTCGGTCGGCCACACAGCGACGCCGATCTGCTCGGGATGGCGAGGTGGCTGGAAGAGGCGCTGGCCTTCAGGCCCAAGGTGCTGATCGCCTAGCCAACGCTGCGCCTGGGTCGGTCTTCGACGATGGCAAGAGCGCCGAGCCTTGTCCGCCATGGTCAGCTTCTCGGGCGGCGAGGCGCCCAAGCGACCGACGCTCGTCAGTCTGCAAGCTTATTGGGATCGATCATGGTTGTCACTGGTCCGGCGCAGGGAACGATCGGGAGTTTCGCAGTTGCATTGAAGGATACCGGTCTGCCATTCCACTCCATGTGTGGCCTGTCCTTCATGCCGAACGGGAAGTGAATGCCCAAATGCGGGTTCTTTTTTGCGAAGTCCTGCATGCACTCGTACTCGGCCTTGGTCCCAGCCCCAGCACGCACGTCGATCGCCCATCCAAAGAAGTGGCGTGACGGTTTGGAACGCGAACAGGGGCCCTTTTCTCCCGCGCAAACGCAGATCTGCTCCTGCCTTGTGCGATGCGCCGATGTAATCGTCACCGAGCCGTGGGTCGCAACAAACGCCCTAAGAAAGACGGCGGTTGCTTCCAGCAAGGGGCGTTTCAGACGCTCAATGTTTTTTTCTTCGTACGTCCTGCAGTCGTATTTGAGGGTCGGCGCCTGCTGCTCAAGAGCCTTGACGAATGCCATTGCGGTCGCCGGCTTTAGAAACAAGCTGTCAGCCAGCGCGCCATCTGCGGCAAGACAGCCGACAGCCGCCAACACCAGAACTGAACGCACGGCTTCCCCCCATCGGATCGGTGCGCCACCAGCGCGATCGGTGCCGCGCGCCGGCGATGCACATGAGTTTGACCGATGCCGCCACTGAGATCAATCTCTAGCCGGAGCCGACCGTGCATTGGCTCTAAACTGTGGCTTTTCTCGCTTGATCGTGCTTCCTCCGCCACGAGACGGTGCGTAAACGACCGATCTGATCTGCGCTGGGACGAAGCGGATTGATGATGCCCGGGGCTCGAGCCGCGACGCCATCATGTGTTGGCAGCCCCGCGAGCACAATCGGTAGGGCTTGAAACTGCGCATCTCCGCCCGCTCGGCACGACCTTTGCGCGGTTTCTAGTCGGCTCGCGTGGCAACGGCACGTTTGGAGATTGCGGCCGGTCGAGGGATGGAGAGGCCGTTCATATTGATGGGGCCAGTAGCAGCCAAGCCCGCAAATGGTAGTCACCAGTGATAGCTTGCCCACCCAACAACATCGAAAACCGTTGCCTTGGGTGACAGCCGTCCTCGCGTCGCGATTAACGTTTGCGTCGAACATTGGAGCGCCTTGGCACCGTGCTCACTCGTGATGCGGGAGCAGCCGCGGCACCACCACGCTCGCGCAAGTCGTGCCAACGGCAACAGTGGGGCGGTCAGCGGTGGTCGCGGCCGCCGACCGGAGCTTTCGAGTGCATGAGACAGCCGTCCCAGACCGGTTCACCTCCAAACGCGTCGACGAGAGCGTCGATCAGGGCTCTTACCTTGGCCGGGATATGCGGGCCCGGAGGTCTGACCACGTGAATACCGCCCTCAAAGCGCATGTATTCGACAAGCAATGGTTCGAGTGCTCGGTTGGCAATGGCATCGGAGACCAGAAACGACGGCATCAATGCGATGCCGAGGCCATCGATCGCCCAGCGCACAATGGCTTCGCTGCTGTCGGTGCGCAGGCGCCCGTGCGGCCGGACGGAGATCGGGCGTTTGCCTACGCGGAAGATCCAGTCAGTCCCTGACGTACCGGTATTGATAAGGCATTCATGGTTGGCAAGATCGGCGGGCGTTTCTGGCCGTCCTTTGCGTTTAATATAGCCAGGACCCGCCACCAGCACGGCCCGGAATGGCGCGATCCGTCGCGCAATCAAGCTTGAGTCCTTGAGGGCTCCGATCCGGATCGCCGCATCGAAATGCTCTCCGATCAGGTCGACCATGCGGTCGCTATAGGAGACATCGATCTCCAGTTTGGGATGGCGTGTTGCCATCTGCGCCAGCACCGGCGTCACGTGGCGCGCGCCGAACGATACCGGCGCCGACAAGCGCAACCGCCCGACGACACCGGCGCCCTGCCGCGCCACCACGTCTTGAGCTTCGTCCAGATCGGCAAGGATGCGCTCGCTGCGCGCCTTGAACTCGAGGCCGGCCTCGGTGGGGCTGATGCCGCGCGTGGTCCGGCTTAAGAGCCGTGCCCCGAGATCAGCCTCCATGCGCGCAATGCGTCGGCTGATCATGGACTTTGACATGCCGAGGCGCCGGGCCGCCCGCCCAAAGCCCTTGCTTTCCACGACCTCGACGAAGCTTCTCAGGTCAACGAGCTCAACCATCTGCGTTCCCCTCAGAGCAACAGCATGGTGCGTTATTGGGGTATACTGTCGCCCACAGCGCAACGCTATCTTGACCGCGACTGGAACGCAAATCGCCGCAGGAGGGCGCAACCGATGTCGAACATTCTCGTACTTACAACCAGTGCACTGGCGGACGCTTCCGCTTCCAACGGGCTGGTGCGCGATGTCGTTTCCGCGCTGCAGCAGGCCGATCCGCTGATCCGCATCGTCACCCGCGATCTTGGCAGTCGGCCGATCCCGCATCTGACCCCGGATTCGGCGGCGGCCCTGAGGGGGGCGGCGCCGGCAAATGCCGCCCAAGCCGCCGCTCAGGCACTCTCGGATCAGCTGATTGGCGAGCTGCAGGCTGCCGACCTGATCGTGATTGGCGCGCCAATGTACAATTTTGGCATCGCGTCGACCTTGAAGGCCTGGTTTGATCATGTCCTGCGCGCCGGCACCACCTTCCACTACACCGAGCGCGGCCCGGTCGGATTGCTCCAGGGCAAGCGCGCCATCGTTATTGAGACCCGTGGCGGCTTTTACAGCGAGGGGCCGGCCCAGAGCATGGATGCGCAAGAGCCGCATTTGCGCACGCTGCTTGGCTTTATTGGCATCAGCGACATCACCTTCGTACGGGCGGAAAAGCTGGCGCTGGGCGTGCAAGCGCGTGAGCAGTCGATCGGTGCCGCCCGCTCGGAGCTGGCACAGGTCGTCGAGAGCCGGTGTCGGCGCGCGGCATAGCGGGCCTGGCGATGCGACGGCACGGGCGGAGATCGCTGCGCCGTGCCAACGGTTGGCGCAAGGCGGCGGTCCGTCATCTCCCTGGGTGAGATCGAAGGCACCCTTCCGAAACCACGCTCGGCGTTAACGCTTCGGCACCGAACTCCCGGTGGGGACCGTCATTGGCTCGCGGGAGTGCTGGGCTAACGGTTGGGGCGCCTGTGACCCCTCGATCTGTCCGGGCTCAAGGTCATGGCTTTGGAGCCTTGTTGATTTGACCTTCCAGCTCGTCGATCAGGCGGGCCAGATTGCGATCGTTCGGGGTAAGCGCGGCCAGTTGTCGGGCGTAGCCGAGCGCTGAGGCGATATCGCCCCGCTCGCGGCTGAAGCCGATGATGGCCAAGAGGGTGTCGCGATCGTCGGGATGGCGATCAAGGCTCGCCTTGAGGGCGGCAATGGCGTCGTCGGGGCGTCCCGCCGAATTGAGTGCGACCGCGTAGACATAGCCGTAGCGGGCCTGTTCGGGCGCCAGTTCAGCAGCGACACGCAGCTCGCCCACGGCGTCCTGCAGACGTTTGGCTCGCACTAGGTTCAGGCCGAGCGCATGGTGGATGGCGGCACCTTGTGGGTCTTCGACGATCGCGGCCCGAAGCACGCGCTCGCCTTCGACATCTCGGCCGAGCCGGCGATAGAGATCGGCGAGGTTGATGGCGGCGGGCGTGTATTGCCGACTAATGCGAAGCGCGGCTTTGAGCTCCGCTTCTGCCTCGGTCACGGCCCCCCGCTGCAGATGGAATGAGCCAAGCATGGAGTGGGATTCCGGCCGATCGGCGTTGAAGGCCATGGCCTTGATGAACTCTTGACCCGCAGCGTCCAAACGCGCGCGATCGGTACTAGTGAGCCCGGTCGTGTCGGTGCCCGCCAGAACGTAGGCAGCGCGCACCCGCACCCCCTCGACGGCATCGCTGAGGAGCGCCGAGGCAAAAGGCCAACGTTGCGCCATGGGCACACCCTCCAGCATGTCGAGGGCTCCAATGCGCACCATCGGGTCAGGATCGGCAAGTCCGGACCGAAGCACTCCAATATGGGCAGGCGTAATGCGCGAACCAAGCTCGGACAGCGCGCTCGCGCGTGCGATCGCCGGTGTGCCACGGTCGCCGGCGATTTGAGCAAGCAAGGCTGTTGCGTCGGTGCCTCCGACCCACGCCGCGTGCAATGCTTGGGCATAGGTTTGGAAGCCCATGCGCTTTGGGCCGTGCCAGCGCTCGATCGCGGCCGCCGCCCATGCCGCCGATTGCTCGGTGTGGCAGTCGTTGCAGGCGTTTGTCGTGCCGAGCTTGACGGATAGATCCGGTCGCGGAATCCGGAAGCCATGATCGTGACGCTGATCGACGACCATGTATGTGCGTGTCGGCATGTGGCATGAAGCGCAGGCTTGCAAAGCCTTGTGTCCAGTGTGGCTGTCGGCGGCATACTTGTCCGAGGTATGGCACTGCAGGCAGACGCCGTTTCCGGGAAGACGCAGCTTTGCGCTATGTGGCTCGTGGCAATCGCTGCAGCTAACGCCGGCGGCGAACATCTTACTCTGCTTGAACGAGCCGTAGTTGTAGACCTCGTCGAGCATCTGCCCATCGGCTTGATAGAGGCCGCGAGCAATTGGTGAGACGACGTGCGTCTCCGACAGCCAACGACCCGGCTGCCAATTCTCGGAGAACTGGCCGCGTCGTGCATGGCACAGGCCGCACGTTTCCGTTTCTTTGCGTAAGGTCGATGGCAGCTCGCTGCGCGACGCGTTGCCGGTGTTGGGATCAATCGGCCAGGCAACGTTGTGGCGCTCATCGAAGCGAACCACCAGCCCCTTGCTTGGGGCGTCGGTTTTCCCGAACGGCCACCAGCTGGTCCTGCCGTTGGCCCAAGCGAGGTGCCGAGAGCCCGGGCCATGACAGGCTTCGCAACCAACATTGATCTCGGCAAAGGTTGTGGCAAAGCGATCAGCGGCCGGATCGTAGTTCTTGCGGACGCCGGTCGAATGACATTCGGCGCACATGAAGTTCCAGTTCTGATTGAGCTTGGTCCAGTGCAGGACGTCTTCGTGTCGGATCTGCTCATTGGGATAGAGGTGAAACCAACGCTGACCACCCTTGTCCTTGGGCCGGCTGTCCCAAGCAACCGACAGCGCCTGCACTCGACCGTCCGGGAACTCGATCAAGTATTGCTGCAGAGGATCGACGCCGTACGTGTATTTCACCTCGAAGGTGGCAAGCTTGCCATCTGCTCCATCGGTTTCGACCAGGAACTTGCCATGGTCGCGAAAGAAGCGCGAGCGCACACCGAAGTAATCGAAGGTCGCGCCGGAAAAATCACCAAGCACCGTGGCCTCTGTGGCGTGCGCCATGGACTGGCTGTGTTGCGAGCCGCGCCATAGCTCGCCCTGGCCCTGGTGACAGCCAACGCAAGCCGTCGTGCCGACGAACCTGGCGCTGGTCAGGTCGCCGGAGAGGCCAACGGGTTGCGCCCCGCTGGCGTCCTCCCTCAGCATTTGGAAACCAATACCGGCGGCGAGCACCAGGCCGGCGGCCAACAAAGCGCCAGCCATGGCCATGCGGCGTGAAAGTCCTCGACTTTCTTCGTGATCGGCGCGGGCGGTGGCTTGCGCCCGGGCCTTCGCGGCCGGTGATCGGTTGTTCTTCCGCGATGTGCCGATCGAGCGCGCCACGTTCCGCACCGTCGTCAGGATGAGACCCACAACAGCGAGCGGGTCGTTGGGCTGGGGCAGCTCAGGCTAGCCGGGCCTGCGCACGCAGCTATCCGGAATTACCCTGTGCGCTGTCTTCTCGAGTGGGTATGCCGCGGGCCACCGAGGCGCCGTCCCCAGCTGTGCCGACCAACGATGTCGGTGTGCTGGATGGGCGGGGCTCGGTCTGCCTGCGGCGGACCACTGCCGAGGTGTTGAGTAAGTTTCCGCGCACGGATGTTGCTGCTAGCAATTGGCACAAGCGGGGCATTGCTCACCTGCTGGGTCGGCGCGTAGTTGACTAACGGTCTCGGGTTGCGCCGCCAATGCAGGGGCGAGTGCAGCTCTCCCCGCGAGCTAGTGCGAGCCCGGCAGCCAGGGTTCGGCTTCAACCGCAGCGATGTCGCCCGCCGCCAGCTTGAGCCACAACTCTAGGACTTTGTCCCGCGACACCCCTGTCATATGTCTATCGCCTGGATAAGAGTTGGCATCGAGATCTGGGTCGGATTCGGGACCGTCGTGGTTCGCCCAAATCAGCAGGCCAGACGAGAATGCGCTGAGACTCCACCCTGTCTCGCGATGAACGAGCCAACAGTCGGGATGCTCTGGATCGTGGACGTCGAGTTGCTGAAGGATTTGTCGCAGCCGTTCGACCGGTGGATTGTCCTCGCCTCCCCCGGTCCATCGATCAACTGCATAATAGGTCATCGGCAATCGACCCAGTTGCTGGAGGTTGCGATGCCCATCACCACCTATCCCGGCGCTGCTGTCTTGCCGCCTCGCACGCCGCGACGTCAAAGTCAGCCTTAGCCGGACGCTGGCGGGCCTTTCTGATACCAGCGCTCACCCGCGGCAGAGATAGTGAAATCTGGAGAACACCCATAATGCCACCCAGGTGAGGCCGGCGCCGAACAGCCACCAACCGTTGTTGCGATGCGAGACATCAGAATCAAGGTTCATGGCGATCAAGAGGCCCACCACGCAGAGGAAGAACGACGGTGCGGCGACCAGCGCCACCATGAGGAACAGCTTCACGATTTCGTGGTCGTCGAGCCAGCGGTGGAAGCGGCGGTTCATGTGCGCAGTATCGTAATCTCATTGTGGCCAGCTTATGCAGGTCCCGCACGCG
>DATFXD010000363.1:0-11279 GCA_035258605.1 Hyphomicrobiaceae bacterium
TAATTGGTAAGATCGCTGGAGCGACATATCGTGATGGCCAGGATCGGCGTCTCGCCACTAGGCTGCACTGGCAGGAGGACCAATCATCAATGATCTCTCCCGCGCTGAGCTTCTGGACCATAAACTTGCGGAAGCTATGGACAAATTGGTGATTGTAAGATCAACGATCTACACCTCAGGCGAGTGCGATCCTCGCGATTTGCCTCTGCGCCAGGACGCCGCCGGTCGGCTGCATCCCATGTGGCACGATCCGAGCCTGCCGAAAATGCCTGCGACGCCAACCCTGTTTGATTACTTCAATGAGCGGTTTGGGCCGGCGCACATGCCGCAGAGCGTGCGGCTCGCGCTGAAGAACGGTTGCAACGAGACGGTGATCCTCGCCCGCTGGCGCACGACTGCTCCGCCGGTTTCTTCCGGGTCGGTCACGATTGCTGGGCCACGCAGTTGATCGCACCCTACGTCGATGCGGAGGTCGCATTCGCGGTGCGCTACCACCATCAGGGGCTGCGGTTCTATCCGGACGAGGCCTTCGGCATCCCGGTTCCTATGTCCGCCTCTTCGGTCCCGAACTACAGGCCCGGGCCCTATCTCGGCAGGGCTCATGAGTATTGCTGTAATCAAAAGTGGTACGAGACAGCAAAGCGCATCCGACTTATTGGCACCATTCGTAGTGGTGGGAGAGGGCGGACCGCTGCACTTTAATGGGGGCGTGGGTGTGATGAGCTGCCGCGCTTGAGCCGTGCAGACGAGCGCTTCGCCGTGACGGGTGACGGTTTCGAGGTGGCGGAGCACTCCTGCAGCTTCGCTGGCACATCCCTCCCCAGATCAAAGGCAGGCACACGTCGGAGCTCTAAACCTGCATCCCGTCCTCCGCGTCATGCCGTGGGTTGGCAAGCGCGCCGAGGTCGAAGCGCGAAATGAGGGGGTCGGTCGCAGTATCAACCCAAGTGCAGCGTTCGCGGTGAGACTACAAAAATCCAACCCCGTGCCATCTATGGGCTGGCGGGACAAAGGCCAGGAAGTCAAACGATTTCAAGGCACGGCAGCGGACGAAGGGATCGCACTTGCGATGTCCGACCAAGATTGAGGCACCGCCCGCCTCAGCTCGAGCGCTGCCATACGACAGGCCGGCGTCACATCTTTGAATAGATCGTACTCCAGCGCCGAGCTCAGCGTTCGGCTTGCACTTTAAGCCAGCGGGCGTGGCGATGCGAAAGCTTGCACTTGGCTGCGCGCCGCCGCGTGGGCGACGAACCCGCGCGTGACGCATCTCAGTGCGAGAACCCCAAGGGGCCGCGTAGCAGGCGACCTGCGGTGCACCAGACGCGGCCGCTGATATCCTTCGCACGCACGCCACGCACATGATTGGCCCATTCAAGTTCAGTCCTGGCGGCGAAACCGTGCGATTCCTTATGGTCGCTACTCCCCGACCCGCCTACAATGCGTCGACGCCGATGGGAAAAACAAAGCCGTGGTAACCGAGAACGTCGAGCGCCGGCTGCTGGCCATTCTGATGGCAGATGTCGCCGGCTACAGCCGCTTGATCGGCGCCGACGACGAAGGCACCTTTGCGCAACTGAGTGCCCATCACGCCGAGCTCATTGAGCCCAAGGTCAAGGAACATCGTGGCCGCGTCGCCAGGACGACCGGAGACGGGCTGCTTGTCCTCTTTGCAAGCGTGATCGACGCTCTACGCTGCGCGGTGGAGATCCAACGCGCCATGGCCGGCCGAAACGCGCATGTGCCCCCAGACAAGCGGCTCGAATTTCGCATGGGCATCAGCGTCGGCGACATCATCGAGGCCGCCAGCATCCATGGCGACGGCGTGAACGTGGCAGCACGCCTGGAGGCGTTGGCGGAAGCTGGTGGAATTTGCGTGTCGGACCGCGTGCAGGAAGACGGACACGCCAGTATCGATAGGCTCGGCATCAGCTTTGAAGATGCTGGTCAACACCAGCTCAAGAACATTGCGCGGCCGATCCGCGTCTATCGGGTGCGGTTGAAGACGGAGCCGCCCCGCTCCGACAAACTGTCGATCGGCCCTTCGACCGTCGAGCCGGATCCAAAAGATGCGCAAGACGCCACGACCGAGCAGCACGGAACGGTTCGTTGGAGCGTTGGGCGCGCCGCGCCATTGGCGGCGCTGGACGCTGTGACGCAGCGAATGCTCGCCGGCGAAAGACAGGTTGTCTTCATCACGGGTGAGCCAGGGATCGGCAAGACGACCTTTATCGAAATGGCGATCGAGCGGCTGTCCGGATACGGCGTTGACAGGTTGTACGGTCGTTCGACGGAGCGTTTCGGAACGGATGAAGCCTTTCTGCCGCTGATCGATGCCTTGGAGACACGCTGCCGTGACCCGGGCGGATTGTCGGTGCTGGCAGCCATTCGGGGCCGCGCTCCAACCTGGTTGCTGCAGATGCCCTCCTTCCGTGAGGAGACGGCCGGCTCGGCATTTCAAAACGAGGTGTTTGGGGCCACCCGGGAACGCATGTTGCGCGAATTCTGCGACCTCGTGGAAGTATTGAGCGTGGATCGTCCGCTGATCATCGTGCTCGAGGATTTACACTGGAGTGACTTCCCCACCATTGACGTCTTGTCGCGGTTTGCGCGCGGCGAGCGAAAAGCCTGGATACTGGTTCTTGCCTCCTATCGCCCGGCCGACACGATCGCCGGTGGACATCCGGTTCGGCGTCTGCATCAGGATCTGGAGATCCATGGCCGCTGCCGCGAATTCCGGCTCGATCGCTTGTCTCGGGCGGAGGTGGAGCACCACCTGGCGTTGCGCTTCGAAAGCGATGACCTGGTTTCGGCCCTCTCAGGCTCTCTATTTCGCCGCACGCAGGGACAGCCGCTCTTCGTCGCCTCCCTTCTCGACTACTTCGTCAATCAGCACGTGCTGTTTAAGGTCGATGGAGCTTGGCGCATCGGCTCCGAGACTGCCATTGCCCAGAATGTCGTCCCGGGCGACCTGATGAACATGATCACGCATCAGATGGATCGCCTGACGGATGATGAACGACAGCTGCTCGAGATTGCCAGCGTGGCGGGTGGCGAATTTTCCGCCGCCCTGGTGGCCGCGGGACTCTCGCGCGACGTCCTGGAAACGGAAGAGATGCTCGACGCCTTGGCGCACAAGGATCGCACGCTGGTGACGGCCGGGGCAGCCGAGTGGCCGGACGGAACCTATTCGGGATCCTATTCCTTCCACCATATCCTCTATCAAAACGTGCTCTACCAGGGGCTTGCACCCGGACGACGCGCTCTGATCCACCGCCGCATGGGCGAGCGCTTGCGCGATGGCTATGGCAACAGAACTGCGGATATCGCGTCGACGCTCGCCCTGCATTTTGAACAAGGTCGCGATTTTCCCAATGCCCTGCGCTATCTGGGCCAGGCGGCGGAGAGTTCGGCCAAACGGCTTGGACACGCCGAGGCCGCCAACTACCTGAGCCGGGCGCTCGGCATCCTGGATCAGCTGAAGGGAGGAGATCAGTATGGGCCGCGCATTGCGTTGTTGCGGCAGCGCGGCTGGGCGCGGCGATCGTCAGGCGATCTCGCCGGTTCGGTTAGTGATCTCCAGGAAATGATCGCCTGCGCAGCGGCGGCGGGACAGCTTCGGGCCGAGGTCAACGGCCTGTTGGCGGTGAGCCGATTTTGTCTGCATGCCGACCGCGGCCTCTGCCTGTGGGCTTCAGAAGAAGCGGCGGCCAAAGCACACGCCATCGAAGATGAGGTCTTCAAGGCCATGGTGCTCGGCAGCAGCGCCAGCATCAATCTCTATTTGAAGGGGTGGCGCGACGAAGATGCCGCGCTTTGCCTCAAGGTAATGCAATTGACGGCAGGCGCCAAAGATCACGCCACGCTGATCCGGCGGGATGGAATTGCAAGCATCCTTGAGTGCTGGCGATCGCACTACCAGGAGTGCTGCATGTCGGCGACGCACGGCAAGCGGCTGGCGCGCGAGGTCGGTGATGTCTACATCTTTGTCCTTTTCAATATCATGGAAGCGACCGCGCTTCTGCACCTCGGGGAATGGCAACGATTACAGCAACAAACGACCGAAGCCTTGGTAATGGCGGAGAAGAACGCAAACCGACCCGCCAGGGCCTTGTGCAAGTTGACCTTTGCCTGGCTTCACGTCGAGGCCATGGATTTTCAGGGGGCGTGCGAGTTTTGCCAAGCCGTTGATGATACAATCCTCGAGGAAAACCCGTTTGCTTTTTACTTTCATCGTGCGGTCCTGGCGAAAGCCTTCGTGGGACTGAACGACCGCCAGCGCGCGCTGAAGCAAATCGAGGACGTTCAACGTCGGGTTGATGCCGAGGGCACCGGACTGGATTTCACAATTTATACGCAGTTTTATCATTGTTTCGGCGAGTACTGTCTTTTGGTAGGGGACATCGCACAAGCACGGACACGCGCGATCCAGCTCCGTGACTACGTGGCATCGGCGCCCGACCGCAATCATTTGGCGTTGGCGTATGCTCTATTGGCCCGGATCGCCCTTGCCGCTGGTGAAGCTGACGATGCGCAGGCACAAATATCTGCCGCCCTCGCAACTCTCGACAATGCGGACTTTCCGCTCGCTGCCTGGCGCATTTATTTGGCGGCGGCAGAGATTTGGGAAAGCCTAGGCGATTCAAGCAAGGCCGCGGAATATCGAGGCAATTTCGAGACCGTGATGCGAACCCTGGCGCAAAATTTCGACGCCGAAGATCGCCTGCGATCCTGCTTGTTGGCCGCAATCGAGACAAGGCGAGAGGGATCGGGCGCCCGTCGCGCGGCATCTTGAGTTGCTTCGGTCGACATTAAGTTCGGCGTCACCCCTGTCTACAAACAAAGCGAACGGAATAGCCCGCGCCAAGAGAGAGATCGCGACGCGACTGACGATCGGCAAAGCGCCTGCGGCGGGCGGCCGAGGAGTTGAAGCGTCGCGATCTCATCTATGGAGCGCGTGGCGACCAGAGCAGACAGAATAGCTCTAGATTGCGCCTCATTTTACCGCGATACGGGTACCGAGTGACTGGGGGGCCCCGCCGTGCCGTCGTCGCGAAATATTCTGAGCGCATTTCTGGTGTTGGCGGCCTGTGCTGGCTGGCAGGTGGCGGCTCGAGCTCAGACCGAAACCGCACCACGCGCCGCACTCCAGCCCGACGATGCCGATACCCTGATATCACGCGCGCTGCAGCTATATAGCGCCGGCCAATATACGTCGGCGTTACGAACTGGCGAGCAGGCTGCCGAGCTTCTCAGCCCGCAGGGCGCGGCGAGTGCGCCACTTGCGACGGCCCTGATGGTGCAGGCATTGTGCCACAAGCGGCTGGTGCACGTCGCCGAGGCGGAGCGGCTATATCGCCAGGCCATCGACATCTATGAGAAGGTGCAGGGTCCGAACGGGCGCGACCTCGCCATTGCCATCGACAATCTGGCCTCGCTCTACATGGAGCATGGACGGCTTGCTGAGGCGGAGCAGCTGCGGCTGCGCGCGCTCGACATTTTCAAAACGACCCTAGGCTTGGCGAGCCCGCATGTCGTAACAACCCTGCAGAACCTCGCGGTGCTCTATCAATACCAGGAGCGTTTCGGTGAGGCCGAGCAAACGTTTCAACAGGCTCTGGCCAGCGCTGAAGCTGCCTTCGGGCCGGACAGCCGTCAGGTCGGCGTGATTGCCGACAACCTCGCCGGTTACTATCGCGCACAGAGGCAATACGACAGGGCCGAGAGCCTTTACGTGCGAGCCATCGCGGTGTTCGAGAAGGCGCTCGGGCAGGACCACCCCGACACTGTGCTCGCCTTGCAAAACTATGCCATTCTGTTGAGCGAGACCGGCCGCCCGGAGCGGGCCGAAGCCAATATCCGGCAGGCGCTGAGCCTCAACGAGCGCCTTTACGGAGCCGGCCACGCTACTGTTGGCGCTGCGCTCAATACACTGGTCCTGCAGTATATCGAGCAGCAGCGCTGGGATGAGGCACTCGCGGCATCGCGCCGGGCCACCGCCATCAGCGTGGAACTCGGGCGTCGGGGCAAGACCTACGCGCCGTCCGAGAGCGGGCAGAGAGCTTCGCCCATGCGGCGCTTCGTGCAGGTTGCCTTTAACGTCGGCGCTACCGATCCGGCGCTGATGAACGAGAGCTTTATTGCCGCGCAGCGCGCGCTGGAGACTGGGGCCGCTGTCGCCTTGTCGCAAGTGGCCGCACGCTATGCCATCGGCGATAACGCACTGGCAGTGCTGCTGCGCGAGCGGCAAGACCTCGCTGCCGAGCTCGAAAGCCGGGACAAGCTGCTGGTGGCGGCGGTTGCCAAAGCGCCTGGCCAGCGTGATCGCATGGCAGAGGAGGCTGCCAGATCGCGTATGGCGGCGATCGGTGTTCGCATGGACGCGATCGACAAAGCGCTCGCTGAAGGGTTTCCGCAATACACCGCGCTGGCGCGGCCCAACCCGTTGTCGATCACGGAAACGCAGGCGCTGCTGCGGGCTGACGAGGCCCTACTGCAGTACCTCGACGTCCAGAATATCGGCGCTATTCCGGAAGCAACCTTCGCCTGGCTCGTTACCCGCACTGAGGCGCACTTCGTACGCCTCCCGATCGGCACAGCAACCTTGGCGCGGTCGGTTGCGGCCCTGCGCTGCGGGCTAGACGCCACGCGATGGCTCGACGACGGCGGTGCCAGGACCTGCAGCGGCCTCATCAACGTTGCTGCCCCTGCCGCAGGCGCGCTGCTGCCTTTTAGTCTTGCCGCTGCGCATGAACTCTATCAGGCGTTGCTCGGGCCGTTCGAGGCTAGGATTGTTGGCAAGCATTTGCTGATCGTTCCTTCCGGTGCCCTGACCAGCCTGCCACCCTCCGTGCTGGTGACCGAGAAGCCGCAGATAAGCATGCCATCCAGTGCCGAGGGCTATCGCAGCGCCGCCTGGCTCGGTATTCGCCAACCCATCACGGTGCTCCCGTCCGTCGCCAGCCTAACGGCGCTGCGGATGTTCGTCCCGCATGGCCGCGCCGACAAACCGTTCCTCGGCATCGGCAACCCGTTGCTCGCCGGCGATGGCTCAGCATTTGAACAGGAACGCGCCGAACGCGCCCGCGCCCAGCAGCGCTGTGCAAGCGGCACACACCTTGCCCGATCGGACGTCACGATGACGCCTGCCCTGCGGCGCGCGGGGCCCGTTTTGCGTGGCGCCGAAATCGCCGATGTCGGTAGCATTCGCGCGTTGTTGCCATTACCCGAAACGCGCGATGAGCTGTGTGCGGTAGCGCGAGCGCTCGGACTAAAGGATCCAAAAGACGACCTGCTGCTGGGTGCGCGGGCAACAGAAACGGCCGTCAAGGCCCTGAGCCGGGACGGCCGGCTGGCGCACTACCAAGTCCTACATTTCGCCACCCACGGTCTGTTGGCGCAAGAGGCCGAAGCGGGTCTTGGTGCCAGCGCCGAGCCCGGGCTGATTTTGACGCCGCCCGACAAGGGTGACAACACTGACGACGGCTTGCTGACCGCCTCCGAAATTTCGCAACTCAAGCTGAATGCAGATTGGGTCGTGCTGTCGGCCTGCAACACGGCGGGTGCGGCCGTCGGCAGCGGAGAGGCGTTATCGGGCCTGGCACGTGCCTTCTTTTATGCCGGCAGCCGCGCGATTCTTGTCTCGCACTGGGCCGTCGACTCGCAGGCCACCGTGAAGCTGACCACGGGTGCCTTCGCCGCGCTTGCGACCGATCCCGCGAGCGGCCGCGCCGACGCCCTGCGCCGCGCTATGACTACCCTCATCAAACACGGTGAGCCGCGCGAGGCCCATCCCGCATCCTGGGCGCCATTCGTTCTGGTCGGCGAAGGCAGAGCAAATGGCGATGTGACCTCGTCAATAGTTCCTGCGATCCCGCCGAAATCGACCCGGCCAGGGAAGGCACCGGCAACTCCACCTGTTTCCACTCCCGACTGGCGCAGCCAGGTGTTGGGCAAATGAACTGTGCTGCTCTTGCTCCTGGCCCGCTCACATGTGACGAGGTGCACCGGATGTGCTGGCTCGATACGAACCAGCCCTCGCGACTGTTCCAGGGGACAACCGTGAAGCTCGCGTCTTGCGCGGTCGGTGTGTGCCACGCACATTGCGCCGCTGCGTCTCCGCTCGACAAAAAGCAAGAGCCAAATGTGCTGCCGCAAAGTTCATCAGGTGCGTCTGCATCGTACCTCGCTACAAAGACTTGCCTCTCGCTGGCGCTCCGCCCGACAATCTCCATTTACTGTGTTTCTCAAGCCCACGTTGCGTGCAATAGCCAAGGATAGTCGGTCGGCATGCATGCCGATCACCGCTTGGCTTTTTGACCGAGGGACACTGGCCCACCTGACGCCCGAGTTTGACGCTCCTGGCGCGGGCCGTTGCCAAGCCAGACTTTGACCCGATCTCTGACTAGATCGCGCTCGAACTCGGCCAGGACCGGAACGCATCAAGCGTGCCGCTTGAGGTGCTGAGATCGAAGCTGAGGCCCATCAGCGGGAGCTGCCGGAGCGTGCTGCGCCAAAATAGGGCGTGTCGCGGAGACCGTACGCCAACACGGGGTCGGCGCAATGCACGGCACCGGCCTAAAAGAATAGTCACTGCGACACGATTGGGTTCGGCGGTCCGGAACAACGCAGAAAACCGATTTGTTCGACTGAAGTATCCCGGCGCTCACAATTAGGAGGGCCCGCCGTGCGTTTATTGACCCTGCTTGCACTCGGTTGGCTTATAGCCAATGTACCTACGGTCATGGCCCAAGGCACGGGCGCGGGAGGCGCTAGCTCTAGCGGTGGCAGCCCACGCGGAGGCGGAGGCACGGCCGGGCCCGCCACGACCGCGCCGAGCACCGCGGCGCCGGGTGTCGGCAATACTCAAGTCGATCCCGGGCGCAAGTGAATGCCAATCCCCCGACGAGGTCAATCGAGGGGGTGGCGCCAGGCAGCGCCACGGGACCAGCCACCTCGGCTCCAGCGCCACGGGTAGAGCAGCCCGGAGCGAGCAGCGGAGGTGCGGGCGGCAAAGCCGTCTCCCGTCCCGGCGCCGCCCAGAGCCCAAATAGCGACGGTTATGCCGAGTGTATGGCTATGAGACCGGCCAACAGCGACACGCCGCGCGAAAGTTGGTCGGCGACGTGCGACCGTGCGCGCCTCCCACCTAAATCGCCATAGTGAGGCCTGAACCCTCAGTGATGCTGCTCGCCTTGCATCACGGGGCGCCAATATACCTGGAAACAGGACATGCTTCGTGATGACTAGCGGGCGAGCCACTTGCGCTTGCAGCAGTGCCAGTAGCCGTCGATCTGGCCGGGCTCCCATAGCGTCAGTTCGCGGTTAGTCGCCGAGCTTGCGCGTCGCGCCTCCCCGCGCCGAATGGCGGGCAGCGTGCAACAGGCGCCGCGCTCATGCTCAGGCAGATTGCGCGACCGCCGGTCAATCCTCCGGGAACCGCTGGCGCCAAACGGTGCGCGTGAGGCGGTGCACCAGGCAATCGTCGTCCCCGAACAAGCGCCGGTCCTCAGGAGCAAAACCTAGACGTTGGTAAAACTTGTGCGCGCGCGCGTTGCTCGCTAGAGGGTCAATTAGGATGGCATTCACCGCAGGGTCCGCGAAGCACATCTGAAAGGCTCGTCGCATCATGGTCTCGCCATAGCCCTTACCGAGATCGTCAACAGCGCCGATCCAGATGTCGATAGCGCGCAGATTTGGCTCGATCTCGCCCCAGTAGTGAGTTTGTTCGCTGCAGGGATCGATGATCTGCATGGCCCCGATCGGCCGGCCATCGAGCTCAGCTATGAAATATTGGTTGTCTGGGGCAACACGCGACAGCTCGTCGGGCCAGGAGAGATCGCCGAACGCCTTGGTCTGATGCGCATCATCGCTGGTGGCGGCGATGACGTGGGGTTGTCTGTCCCAGAGATCTAATAGAGCAACGTCCGACAACCTCATAGGGCGCAGAACTATTCTCGTATTAAGCAAAGCCGTTTGTGTCATCGGTTGCTTCGGTCCCTGGCGAGGCCTTCTTCCCTTGTGGCAGTGCCCACGGATCCGTAAGGCTTAACGCCGCTGCCACCGACGTGCTTGGGCAACACCAACCGGCACGGCTTGAGACCGCGCTTGGCCCACCAAGCAACAAAGAGGGCAGGGGAGCAATCCGCACTGCCGTCAGGCCACCTGGATGTTTTGCGGTCCAAATTCTGTCCACGCGCTGCGGGTGGTTGTCCACAAATGTACTCTGGCGACGCTGGCTTGCGTGTGCGTCCGACTTTGTCCGTCCTCACGTCCCCGCCAGCGCCGTGCGCCCAGCGCGCGGACCTGACTGGCTGCATGAACCTGGGATGGCGATCGATTCCAGGTGGCGATGGATAGCGATCGAATACGCCTCCACACTAAGAGCGGCGCCGAATACACCGAGCGCTTGCCCGGCATGGTCGAGAACTTCAAGCGCCTGCCCATGCGATCGGCGATCATCAACGGCGAGCTCTGCCTGGTCGCTGCCGATGGATTGCCGCGGTTCTATTGGTTGCTGCATGATGCGCACGCGCTGGCCGGACGAAACGGACAGGATGTATTTCGCTTTCGATCTGCTTCACCAGGACGGCGTCGATCTCCGACACCTGCCGCTCTCCGAGCGGAAGCGCGATTTCGATCGGCAGTGCAAGCAGTCGAGGTGGCTGTCATGACGCGCGTCGACACATTTTCCAATGGCGAGGTCGCGCTCGAAAAATTCATCAGCATTTGGGTGGGGGCGCGCCAAAGGAATGGAAGTTGCAATCACTAACACGTGGAGGGAGCGTCGAGATCATGCAAGCAACGCAACGATCTCGTCATCACATCTCGACCGGTGGAGCCTGATTGAGTTCTGCTCTGAAGCATGCCAATGGCGGAGACGGAGGGATTCGAACCCTCGATACGCCTTAACAGCGTATAACGGTTTAGCAAACCGCCGCCTTCAGCCACTCGGCCACGTCTCCGTCCTAGGCGGGGCAAGCACTTAGCATAGACGCCCGGCAGAACAAAGCCGGAATTGCCACCGAATTGCCACCGAGTTGCAACCGAACCACGATTACCCCTCGCGTCCGTGTCTCAGCGTGGGCTCGATCGCATTGGCGGCCGCCGCGTCGGTATTGCGGAACAGGGTGGCCATAGGTGCCGAGCGTGACATTGGGCGAGCCTGGCCGATGCGCCGGCTGATAGCGACCACGTCGAGGCCGGCGGCAATCAAGGCGATGACGTGGGTGTGGCGCAGAGCGTGGAACATAACCCGGCGCAGGCACCAAGCTCTTGCA
>DATFXD010000364.1:0-8507 GCA_035258605.1 Hyphomicrobiaceae bacterium
TGCGGGCGCCGATGGGGCGGCACCAGTGAGCTCGAGGCCGGCGGCAGTCGCGAAATTATTCTTGCACGGCCCCTCACCGCGCTTCGAGGGAGGCGATGATCGCGGCATCCGCCGCGCGCGGCTTAATCGAGATAGGGACCACGCTCACGCTCGGAAGGCGCTGGCGAGCGCGAGGTCGATGCTCGGGGGTTGGATTGCACCGTGGCAGGACGGCAAGCGGGCAAGGAGGGCTCCCCCAGCAAACGTACCGGGCGCCAGCGCAGGAGATCGGCGGCAACAGCGCTTGGGTTGGAGCATCATGCTTGCCGTCTCACCGGTTGCGGATGGCAATCTTCGCGTTCCCTGCGGATGTCAGCCGTCGCTGCGGGTCTTGCCGGCTGAGGTGCGATCGACCCTGGAACGATGCGCACTTGGCGAACTTTGGGTGCGCCTCAACGGCGCCTCATCCCGACCGCGGTTCGCACCCCTTGGGCTCGTCGGTGCCCGACTTCTGCACCCTGAAAGAGGGGGTCACGCGAGGTCCACAGGGCCGCATCAACGGATCAGACAGCAGAGTGCCGAGCGGGTCGGCACCCAAGCGCGACGGCAGGGCTTTTCGAGCCATCATCCCCTATCCCTGACGTTCGCGCCGCTGCAGCATCGCCGCACGGGCCGGCACCCGATCGGCGCGAATGAGGTCAGGCCAACGTCGGCCGGACGAGCTTTGCTTCGGGTCGGGCGGGAGGGATGACGGCGAGAGGGAGGTGGCGCGTGGATTTGCCGCGCGGTCGGGAGGCTCGGGCGGGCTCGCAAGCTTGCAAACGCGCCCGTCTCGCGGCCATTTCGCGAGCCCGCGTGCGCCATCGCCCGGGGCGCGACAAGGTTGCCATGCCTTAGCATCAATTGCGCAGGATGTGCCGCTCAACTAGGCTTTTGGAGAGGCGAGGCGTTTCCCCAGCAAGGAGGCAATATGCGCGTGAAATCCGTGATTTGCTCGGTCGGGCGGTCTGGCTATATGCACCGCGACCTGTTGGGCATCAAATCGGGGGCCAAGCAAGACGGTTTTCTCTTCCACGGCAAGGCTTTGTCTCCCGGATTTAAGCGGATCGTCGAGCCCGCCACCATCGTTTCGGTGATGCTGGAGCTGGAGGATGGACAGATTGCCTTTGGTGATTGCGCCGATGTGATTTTGGCCGGCGTCGCCGGACGCGATCCAGCCTTTCGCGGCGAGGATCACATCGACTATCTGCGGCGCGAGATCGGGCCTCAGCTTAAGGGTCGCGACGTCACCAAATTTCGCGACAACGCCGCGCAGTTCGATGGCTATCGGCGCGAGGGCAAGCCACTGCACACGGCGGTGCGCTATGGTCTGACGCAAGCCCTGCTGCATGCCACCGCGCTTGCGCACAGGAAAACCATGGCGGAAATCATTGCCGCCGAGTATGGCACCACGATATCGAAGGTCCCGATCCCGATCCTCGCTTCGGGCCACAAGGACGATCCCTTGCAACTTGATCGGACCATCCTGAAGCGGGTGGAGCTGTTGCCGCATGCGTCCTTTACGATCGTCAAGGAGCACGTGGGGCTCGAGGGCGAGAAACTGCTGGCGTTTGCCGGCGCCGTTGCCAAGCGCGTCAAAGAGATCGGAGATGCCGACTACAAACCGCGTATCCATCTCGATGTTTATGGCACGCTCGGCGAATTGTTCGAGATGGAGATGGAGCCGTTGTCGGACTACCTGGGCCGCCTCGCGCAGGCGGCGCAGCCATATGGGCTGCTGGTAGAATCGCCGATCATTGCCAAAACCCAGGACGACCAGATCGCCTGCTTCAACAAACTGCGGGCGCTGCTGAAGCAAAAGAACATCGCCGTGGGTCTGATCGCCGATGAGTGGTGCAATACCCTTGAGGACATCAAGCTATTTGCCGACGCCGCGGCTTCAGACTATGTGCAAATCAAAACCCCGGACCTTGGCGGCATCAACAACACCATCGAAGCCGTCATCTATTGCCGTGCAAAAGGCATGGGCTCTAGCCTTGGCGGCACCGCCAACGAGACCGATCATTCCGCCCGCATTTGCACGCACATTGGTCTTGCCTGCTCGCCGGACTTCATGCTCTCCAAGCCTGGATTAGGGGTGGATGAAGCCCTGATGATTCAAACCAACGAGATGGCGCGCACCCTGGCCATCCTGGCGACTCGATCTTGAGGAGGACTTGCGAACAATGACGTGTGCTGGCTGGCGACGACGGGCCTGGGCCTTGGTCGGAGCCGTGGCTTTATTGATCTCCACCGCCGCCGTCGGAGCCGAGGAGCAGCCCAAGCGCGGCGGTACCGCGATCGTCGTCATTGGCGCCGACCCGGCCATTCTCAATCCGAATGTGACGGTGGGGGCGCCGGATGTTCTAACCGGCTGCATGCTCTACGACGGGCTCGTGCGTTTCGCGGAAGGCTTTCATATCGTGCCGTCGTTGGCCAAGTCCTGGGAGATCGCGCCTGACGGGTTGACCTATACCTTTCACCTCGTCACCGCGAACTGGAGCGACGGCAAGCCAGTGACATCGGACGACGTCAAGTTCACGCTGTTAGAGGTCAGCTCCAAGTACGGTTCGAAGTTCGTTGCTCCAGGCAAGGCGATCAAGGACATCGAGACCCCCGATCCGCACACCGTGGTCATCCGCCTGTCCAAGCCGTTCGGGCCGTTCCTGTTCTCGCTGGCATGCGAGCAGAATGCGGCCATCCTGCCGGCGCACATCTTTCGCGGCACCGACGTGTTGAAGAACCCGGCGTCAAACGTCTCGCCGGTTGGCGAGGGGCCATTCCAATTGCTGGAGTGGGTGCGCGGCGACCACCTCACGCTTGGCCGCAACCCGAACTACTGGACCCCGGAACAGCCCTATCTCGACCGCATCATTATCAAGATTGTTCCCGATTCTTCCGCCCGCCTGCTGGCGCTGCAGGCCGGTGAGGTCGACTATATCGACCAATATTATTTTCCGCTCAGCGCCCATGATCTGCTGACCAAGGACCCGCGCTTCGTGCTCAAGGAAGTGAGCTATCCAAGCGACGACCTTATCATTCTCAATACCCGCAAGGCGCCGCTCGATCAGGCCAAGGTGCGACAGGCGTTGCTGACGGCCATCGATCGCAACTACCTCTTGCAGAACGTGTTTCTGGGTACCGGGCAAGTCGGGCGCAGCATCATCGATACCCGGCTGACTTGGGCCTATAATCCTGCGGTCGATTACGACAAGCTCTATGCCTATGATCCGAAGCGGGCGGCGGCGCTGCTCGATGAGGCCGGAGTAAAGCCGGGCGCTGACGGCGTGCGCTTCACGTTGCGGCTCTCCTTCGACACCGGGCGACCCGAGTACACGTCCCTGGCCCAGGCGCTGCAGCGCTATTGGCAGGCGGTTGGCATCAAGACGACCCTTGAGGGCGCCGAGCGGCCGGTCGTGCTCAAGCGTGTCTACAGCGATTACGATTTCGATGCGACCCTGCAGAACTATTCGACCTCGGGTGATCCGGCGCTCGGCATTTCGCGCGCCTATCACAGCGAGGCGATCAAGCAGGGGCAAAGCTTTAACAACGCCAGCGGCTACTCGAACCCAGAGGTGGATCAACTGTTCGACAAGGGCCGCGACGCCGCCACCGAAGAGGAGCGCAAACTCCATTACTTCAAGGTCCAGGAGCTGCTGGCACGTGAGCTACCGGTGCTGACGATCCACCAGCAGGCGCAGATCGGCGTGTCGGGCGTACAATTGCGCAATCAATGGAAGGCCGCGGTCTATCAATGGTGGCAGCAGATATGGCTGGCGCAGTAATCGCTCCCGCCGCCGGCAAGGCGGCTAGCGCAAAGACGTTGATCGAGCAGGCAGCCGACTACTGGGCGACGGCGCGATATCAGGATGTGACGCCCGAGGCGGTGCGCTTGAGCAAGCGGTTTCTGCTCGATACCGTGGCCGCGGGCATCGCTGGTTCCCATAGCGAAGTTGTGGAGATCGCCATCGCCGCAGCGCGCGCCGGCACCGAGAGTACGTCCGGCAGCGCCACGGTGTGGGGGCGCAGCGACCGCCTGCCGGCGCCGCAGGCGGCGCTGGTAAACGGCACCGCGGCGCATGCCTTCGAGCTCGACGATTTTGGTGGCTGCGGCCACTCCGGCGCGGTTGTCACCCCGGTGGTGCTTGCGCTTGCCGGATCGACCAAACTTAGCGGCCGCGACGCGCTGATGGCGCTGCTGGCGGGCTATGACCTCGCCGCGCGGGTGCTGGAAGGCGCCGGCGGCTATCGCCCGCACAACGATTTGGGGTGGCACTCGACGGGGACCTGCGGCAGTTTCGGCGCAGCGGCGGCTGCGGCGCGCGCCTTGGCGCTCACGCCCTCGAGGTTCGCCGATGCTCTCGGCATTGCCGGCACGTTCACCGGCGGCATCTGGGCATTCCTGACCGACGGCGCCATGACCAAGCGTTTCCATCCCGGCAAAGCGGCCGAGAACGGCTTGTCGGCGGCGTTGCTGGCGCGGGCCGGCATGACCGGTCCGCGGCATGTGCTGGAGGCTCCATGGGGAGGCTTCTTTTCTACCTATGGCCCGGCGATCGCAACGCCGGCGGCGACGCTTGACGGTCTTGGCCGGGAGTTTCGCATCGACCGATCGGGAATGAAGCCCTATGCCTGCTGCCGTGGCCTGCACGCAGGGATCGACGCGCTCCTCAACATCTTGGCCGAAAACCATGCCGACAGCCGCGCGATCACCGAGATCCTAGTGCACGGCAACGCCCAGTTCCGTCTGCAATTCGACCGGCTCGAGCCCACCAACCTGCTCGATGCGCAGTTCAGTATGCAGTACGCGCTGGCGGTGGCGGCCGTCAGCTGGCGGGCAACGCTCGATCAGTTCGACCCGCCGCGCACCAGCGACCCGGAAATTCGCCGCTTGATGGCGGTGACCACCTTGCTCGACGATCGCGTCATCGAGCCCGGCGATTATCCCGCGATCGAGGTCGCCTTCGGCGACGGCCGCCGCGTCGAGCGACACGTGCAGTTCGCCAAAGGGGCACCGCAAAACCCGCTGAGCGACAGCGAGCTTGCCGATAAGGTCGCAAGCCTGATCGACCCGGTGCTGGGTGCCGCGCGACGCAGCGAGATCGCCGCGACGGTTGCGCGGCTGGACCAATTGGATGATTTGCGCGTTCTCACACGTCTTCTGACCCAAGGTGATGCGGGAAAGGTCACTTGATGGGTCGCTATCTGCTGGTGCGGCTGGGTTGGGCAATCCCCATCGTTCTGGCAATCGTCGTCATTAATTTTATGATCGTGCATATCGTGCCCGGCGACCCGGTCCAGGCGCTGGTCGGCGATTTCCCGACGCCGGCGGGATACATCGAAGAGGTACGCCAGGAGTTCGGGTTGGACCGACCGCTCACGCAGCAACTCGGGCTCTATTTGTGGAACCTGGCGCACGGCAATCTCGGGTTTTCGTTCGCCAATCGGCAGCCGGTGCTGGGGCTCATTCTTGATCGGGCACGCCTGACACTCCTGTTGATGCTTCCCGCGCTGACCTTGGCGGCAATGTTGGGCATCGTGCTGGCGCTGGCGGCGGCACCGCGCGCCGGCAGCATGTATGACAGCGGCATCACGGCGCTCAGCCTCGTCGGCTATTCGATACCGATTTTCTGGCTCGGCCAACTGCTGGTCATCCTGTTCGCTATCAAGCTCAAATGGTTGCCGGCGCAGGGAATGATCACGTTGCGCAACACGCCGACCGGCTGGGCTGCGGTCGTGGACGTGCTTTGGCACCTGGTATTACCGGCGCTCAGCGTTACCATCTTCTACGTTGCCGTGGTGGCACGGGTGGCCCGCGCCAGCGTGCTGGAAACGCTGTCTCAGGACTACGTGTTGACGGCACGGGCCAAGGGACTGAGCCGGCGCAGCGTGCTTTGGCGTCATGTCCTCCCCAACAGCCTGATCCCGGTGGTGACGGTGATCGGCTACAACTTTGGTTACTCGCTGACCGGGGCGATCCTGGTGGAAACCGTGTTCGCCTGGCCGGGGCTCGGCAATCTGTTCATCACCTCGATCGGCAACCGCGACTACCCGGTGCTGCAGGGCATCTTCCTGTTTACGGCGATGACCGTGGTGGTGGCCAATGTGGTGACCGACGTCCTTTATGGCGTGCTCGATCCGCGCGTGCGCGTGGGCCAAGGCAGCCATGCGTGAGTTCTGGCTTCGCTTCGCGTCGCATCGCTACGGAGTGGCAGCCGGCCTCTATGTGCTGGTTCTGATCGTTATCATGCTGCTGCTCGAGGTTGTCCCCGGCACCGACCCACACGATATCACCAGTGCGGTCATGCAGCCGCCGTCGGCCGCACACACCTTGGGAACCGACGAGCTCGGACGTGACGTGCTGTTGGGCATCCTCTCCGGCATCCGGGTCTCGCTGACGGTTGGCTTTGCCGCCGCGTTCGGGGCCACCGCCATTGGCGTCGTCGTGGGCGCGACGGCCGGCTTCTACGGTGGCCTGCTTGATCTAACGTTCATGCGCGTGTCGGAAATCTTCCAGGTGGTGCCCAGTTTCATTCTGGCGGCGCTGATCGTCGCGCTGTCCGGTCCCGGCCTGCCGCAAGTGGTCGCGGTCATTTCGCTGTTGGCGTGGCCGCAGGTCGCGCGCCTGATGCGCGGCGAGGTGATGCGGCTCAAGCACTTGGAGTTTGTCGATGCCGTCCGTTGCCTCGGCACGCGGGAATTAGCGATCTTGGCCGGTGAGATCATACCCAACGCCTTGGCGCCGGCGCTGGCCGCCGGCAGCTTGATCGTCGGGCAAGCCATACTGCTCGAAGCGGCCTTGAGCTTTTTTGGTCTGAGCAGCGCTGAAATCATCAGCTGGGGCCGCATGCTCAACAGCGGCCAGCGCTTTCTGTTCAATGCCTGGTGGCTGTCGGTATTTCCAGGGGCCGCAATATTCTTGACCGTGCTCGCGTTTAATCTGCTTGGGGATGCGCTGGGATCCGCGCTCAATCCGCGCACGGCGTCGCAATGAACGGTCCGCCACTTCTCGAAATCGTCGACCTTAGCCTGAGCTATCGGACGCGTCGGCGCGTGGTGCATGCCCTGCAGGCGGTCAATCTGTCGATTGCCGACGGTGAAGCCGTGGGGTTGGTCGGCGAATCCGGCTCCGGCAAATCCACCATCGCCCGCGCGGTGCTGGGTCTGACACCCCAGCCCGTCGCGCGCATCGAACGGGGAAGCATTCGAGTTGCCGGGCGCGATGTCACCCATCTGACTGAGGATGGCTGGGGGGACGTCAGAGGTCAGCCGATTGCCATCGTCTTTCAGGATCCCCTCAGTTACCTGAACCCGGTCATGCGCGTTGGACGCCAGATCGCCGAAAGCGTCGAGCGGCACACGCCTGACCTATCCGTCAATGCGCGCGTGCGCGAACTGCTCGAGCAGGTCAAGCTTCCCTCATCCTGCGCGGTCTCCTACCCGCACGAGCTGTCCGGCGGCATGCGCCAACGCGTGTTGCTGGCGATCGCCATCGCCTGCCGACCTAAACTGCTGATCGCCGACGAACCGACGACGGCGCTCGACGTCACCACGCAGGCGGAAATTCTTGCCCTGCTCAAAGAGCTCCGCACCCAGTTGAACATGGCGATGCTGTTGATCAGCCATGATCTCGGCATCGTGGCATCGGCGTGCGATCGTATTTATGTGATGTATGCCGGACGCACCATCGAATGGGGCCGCACCGCCAGCATTTTCGAGGCTCCGGCCCACCCCTACACCGTCGGCTTAATGCATGCTGCTGAGGCGGATCGAGACCGGAATGGGCGTTTTGTCACCATCGGTGGTGAACCCCCCGATTTGACGGGCTTGCACGCCGGCTGCCCGTTCGCGGCGCGATGCAGCCGCGCCCTGGACCAATGCACTGAAACCATGCCGGGATCGGTCGGGCTGATGCCGCAGCACTGGGTGCGCTGCTGGCTCTATGGCGCCGGCCAAGCGGCGGCACCAACGGCTGGCACGGGGGCGCGGTCATGACCGTCCCCCTGCTGGAGCTCCGGGATGTGTCGAAGACCTTCCGACGCTCGCGTACCGACAGCGTTGTTGCCGTCCGTTCCGTCGATCTCCACGTCGCCGCCGGCGAAACCGTGGCCCTGGTCGGCGAGAGCGGGTCGGGCAAGTCGACGCTTGGCCGAATTGCGCTTGGCTTGCTGGCGGCGGACAGCGGTTCGGTGTTGGTTGCCGGACGCCCATTGCAACAGCTTGCGGGCGCCGAGCTGCGGGCAGTGCGGGCCAGCATGCAGCCGATCTTTCAGGATGCGGCCGCGGCCCTCAATCCGCGCCGATCTGCGCGGGGGCATTTGCTGCAGGCCCTGGCCACGCGTGGCAGTGCCACCGAGGCGGAGGCGATCGCGCTGCTTGAAAGCGTCGGTCTGCGGCCTGGGCACGACTATCTGAACCGCCTGCCGCACGAGCTCTCGGGAGGGCAACGCCAGCGGTTGACCATCGCGCGTGCGCTGGCGCCGCAGCCT
>DATFXD010000365.1:0-3524 GCA_035258605.1 Hyphomicrobiaceae bacterium
GGCCGGTGCAAGGGCGATCACCACATCTTGGTAGACAAACGCCACATGGTTGGAGGGCGTTGCAATGTACCCGGTACCGGCGAACACCTGCCACGGTCCCGGGCCGAGGAAGCGTTCTCTCGGGACCAGCGCAAAGGCGGACCTCAAGCGCGATTGTGCAACCCCCAAACCCGCGGTTACAAGCTCCGCGTAAAACTGCCGAAACGGATCTGCGGCTCGAGCTGAAACCACGAACAAGTGCCTCGTTGCAGCCCGCAGCGTCGCGCAACGGTTGCCGCGGAGCAAGAGCTACCCTCGGCGCGGCCACGGAGGGCACGTTCGGTTTCGGCCGCTTTTTGGGGGGGCGCCCGCCACCGGCCAAGGGCTCCGCGTACTTGGACGCTGCATGTTATATCGCCGCGTCGGGGGAGCTGGCATTGCCGATGCAATGCGGTCACCAGCGGCCGTGACCTCATGTCGACGCAAGCGGCCGAGAGCTGGTGCAAATGGCTCGGAGCGGGCGCTTTGCCGACGCCAGCGCAAACGGCATTGACGTTGCCTTCGCCGGCCGCCGCTTGCGCGGCGTGCGGCGCACCTCCACGCGCGGCCTGAGCCTCAATCCTGGGGTGCGCACCGCGAATGTGGAACTTAGTTCAGCTTGAAATTGATGCCGACCTTGATCTGCTGGATGTCGCGCTCGAGCTCAAAGGAGCGGGTTCCGGGGAAGCCCGGAAGCGTTTTATCGCTGAGCCCAAGAAAATCATATTCGAACTTTGCCGTCCAATTGGGAGCGAAGGCATATTCGAAGCCGCCACCGACCAGCCAACCACCGGTGGTATCGGATGCGCTGATCGAGGTACCGGTTGCCAACTGTGTGATCCTGGCCTCGTTGCGGACCCAGCCACCACCAGCCTTGACGTAGACCAGGGTGCGGTCCAAGGCGAGGCCGACGCGGCCGGCCAGCGTGGTGACCCACTCGGTGTCCGCCGACGCGTGCAGCGCGCCGGGGATGCCAGGCAAGGCAACATTGCCGGAGGTATCGATCGAGGTCCAATCGAAATCCCACTCGACGCCGAACACGAGGTTTCTCACTTGGTAATTGTAGCCGACCTGAACGCCGCCGATGAACCCGTTGTGGTCCCGATCAAAGCTCACATTGTTGAAGTCATCGTTCAGGCTGGCCGAGGCCCGGGCGCCGCCAATGTTTCCACCAAAATAAAGTCCGGTCCAGGTGAAGGGTGGCGGCAAGGGAACGGCATAGAAAGTGGGGGCGCCGGTGTCATAGGGGCCGTCCGCGAGCGCACACGTTGCCAAAGTTGCGAGCATGCCAGCACTGACGGTCAGGCAAGAACGCGTTCGTTTGATGGACATCTTGCTCGCATCTCCATTTGAGTAACACTATCGCCGCAAAACATGAGCAATGCGTTGCTTGACAGGGCAAGCAACCACCATTGGACCCCGATGGGCCTAAGGTTTCAAACCAACGCAATACGGGATAGGAGCGGGGCTGCGGCCGCAGGAGGGAAAATTCAGCCTACGTCATGAGAATAACCGAACGTGGCCTTGGGCGCACGCGAAATTTTGTGGCGCGCACGCGATGCGGGG
This sequence comes from Hyphomicrobiaceae bacterium, assembly GCA_035258605.1. Classification (GTDB taxonomy): domain Bacteria; phylum Pseudomonadota; class Alphaproteobacteria; order Rhizobiales; family Hyphomicrobiaceae; genus AWTP1-13. The sequence goes on from DATFXD010000365.1 coordinate 1,585, forward strand.
ATCAGATGTGAACAAATTTTCCACAGTCGATTCGTTTTCCACGCCTTTGCGCCAGTTGGGTCGTGAGCCAGGCCTTCTGACAGTGCAGATCGGCAACACCCAAATGACGTGCTTGCGAGGTTCGCCGGCGGCCAACGATCGCGTGTCTGTGCAACTGATGTGGTGCTGGACCGATAGCGCCCGACTCGTTCGGGCACCGGCAGCGCTGGCACAGCAAATTCTATGCTGGCGTCTACAACGATATCGAGTTGGCTTGCACGTGGTCACACGGCCAACGAGCAGGCGCTTGAGTGTGTGCCCAATCTGCTACACACGGCGCTTTCGACGCCGTGGCGATTCGAGCAATGCTGCCGTTCTCGCCGCCGGCGGCAGTCGTCTCGACAGTGCCGCCGAGTGGGTGCTGCCCTATAGGGCAGCACCCTGTTCGACGCTAGCTGCGCATAAACCCTTCCACCTCGCTCTCAACCCAGGCCAGCGTCTTTTCCATCGGTTCACCCTGCAGATGACGTACGGTCATCTTTGTCATGATGCCTTGTGTATATATTTGCCTGGCAATCCTGGGCGGCGAAGGCGCCGCGGCGATGGATAGGGTCTGGTGATTGTGCGGGTTCGGATAGTGATAGAGCGTACCCTTAGGTGGCCCTTCTTCGGCCCAGGTCTTGAGGGTGGTCAGGTTGGCAAATGACGGCAGGTCGTAGCCGCTACTTGCTGCGACCAGTTTTTCGATCGCCGACGGTTGCGAGAGATGAACGAGCAGGCTCTTGGCTGCCGACTTGTTTTTGCTGAAGTTCCAGATGCCCCAGAAGAACGGCAAAAACGGTGCGAAGCGTCCCTTTGGACCCGAGGGCATGCCGTGTGTCCACAACTGCTCCGCGACCTGTGGCGCATCGCGTTTGGCCACCGCCCAGGCGCTTGGTGGGTTCATGATCAGCGCACCCCGACCTGAGATGAGCCACTTGTTATTGGAGGCGTCGTCCCAACTAGGTGCATCCGGCGGGAAGAACTGAGCGCAGCGTTTGTAATAGTCGAGTGCCTGCCGCACGCCGTCACTCTTCACCGTAATCTTCTCGTTGGCATCGACCAGCACCGCTCCGAAGGAGTGGAAGATCGCACCAGCCGTGTCGACCGAGTCGGTTGTTGTGCCGAGACCAATGCCGAAGGCAAACCCGGCTTTATGACACGCTTCAGCAGCCTTGATGAACGTGTCGAGCGTCCAGTTTTCCGCCTTGGCAGGACTGCCGGCCGGATACATCGCTTGCACATCGATACCGGCGTGCTGCTTCATAAGATCTATGCGTGAGCAGGGACCCTTGATCTGGCTGCCGATTGTTGCTGGAACCGCCAGCCAGCGGTTTTGTGCTCGCCCGAGATAGGTGACGGTACCGTTCACGGCGCCGTTCTGGTTGATCAGCGGCTCCATGATGTCGTCAACACTTTCGAGACTGTTGGCGTATTCGTGTGGCGACCAGGTTGCCATTGCCAAAATGTCGTGACCCGATTTCGCCTGCGCTTCCGCCGAGGCGGTCAGTAAAAGCTTATTACCCTGGCCAGTGATATAGTCGATCTGGACGTCGACTTTCTCCTTCGCCGCCCACTCGTTGATCAGTGCTTCAGACGTCTTGTTGGCGCTGGGCACCCAATGGTCCCACAGGCCGACGGATAGCTTGCCGGCGGCGTGCGCGCTCCTAATGAACGGGGTTGTGAGCATCGTGGCAGATGCCGCTGCTGACGTGGCCACGAACCGTCGGCGGCTTAACGTATTTCTGGTCATTGCGTTTCCTCCCTTATTGCCAAGACGGCGGGCCAATTCGGCTAGGAGACGCAAGCGAGACATATAATGCCTCGCATTCCTGCCAGGCCGCCGCGCTAAGATCGCCAGCCTGCACCCGACTTGCGGGGTGTGCAAATCAATTCACAAAACCACGGCGCTTCCGGTTAAA
>DATFXD010000366.1:0-2874 GCA_035258605.1 Hyphomicrobiaceae bacterium
GCCCACCCATTTAAGGTCGGCGCCGGCCTGAAAGTGGCGGCCGTTGCCGCGCACCACGAGCGCGCGCAGGCCGGCGGTGTCGGCCGCTTGGCTGAGCGCAGCCAGCAGCGCCTCGATCAGTTCACCGTTATAGGCATTGCCAACCTCCGGTCGGTTGAGCACGACGGTGGCAATGTCGCGGGCATCGAGGCTTGATAGGACTGACGTGCTGGTCATCCGGAGCTCCGTTCGAGGGTGAGGCACTATGGCCGGTTCGCCACCACGGCGCAAAATTGCGTTTCGGAGCCGGCAAAGCCTGCGCCTTCCGGGCTCCGCCGGCCAGCCCGGCTGGGCCCCGCCCTGTCTCGCTTTGGCCACATTCTGTGGCGCGTAGCTTGAAGATCAAGCCCATTGGCTCGCCGGGCGCGGCGCTTGCAGATTGGCAGATTGGCAGATTGGCAAGATTGGGCGAGACGCCCAGGCAGAGCCTCAATCACGATGTTACACTTTGTGATGGGCGCATGACGGTGGCGGCTTGCTATTGCTGATGTCGCGCTCTAGAGGCGGGGGACGGGAACAGGGCAGAGGGCGGAAATGAGGGAGACCAGCAGCTCATGATGGGCGGCAACGGCCGTTGGCAGCACACGCTTTCGCTCGCCGTGGGACTCCTGGTCCTGGCGACGGCATCGCCGGCATTCGCCCAGGGAAGCGACTGGCGTTGGTGGGACGGGACCCCGATCTTTGCCTCGCCCGCCAACCAGCGGCGCGCAACCGATGAGGAAACCCGCCGCAAGCCGGAGTTGCCTCCCAACGACCTGCGGCCAAATTCGGCACCGCTGCGCAGCGAGGCGGTGGTGGAAGCGCTGGAGATCGCCATCCAGCGCTATCAAACGATTGCCTCCAACGGTGGCTGGCCGAGCCTTCCCGGCACCCGCATGATCCGCCCGGAAGACGACGACGAGCGGCTGCCGGCGCTACGCGAGCGCCTGATGATCACCGGCGAGCTGTCGCGGCGGCAGGCCAGCAACTCCGGCTTCATGTTCGGTTCGAACTACGATGACATCGAGCCGGCCATTCGCCGCTACCAGGAGAATAATGGGCTGCGCGTCACCGGCCGGGTGGACAAAGCCACCTTGCAGGCGCTCAACGTGCCGGCGGTGGCGCGCTTGGCGCAGCTGCGCCTCAATCTGCAGCGCATCAAAGATCTGTCGATGCAGCGGCTCGAGGATCGCTACGTTCTGGTCAATGTTCCAGCGTTCCAGCTCGAGGCCGTCGAGCATCATCAGGTCGAGTTGCGCCATCGCGTGATCGCCGGCAAGCCCGAGCGCCAGACGCCGACGGTACGCGCGACCATCAAGGCCATCAACTTCTTCCCCTACTGGCGGGTGCCCGACAGCGTGGCCAACCTCGACCTGATCCCGCGACTGATCAAGGAGCCGGACTACCTGCAAAAGGAGCAGATCCGGGTGCTGACCGGCTCCTACAACGGACCCGAGATCGACGCTGGCAACATCGATTGGCGCCAGGTCGATGCCAGCAAGATCCGATTCCGGCAAGACCCGGGCTTGCAGAACGCCTTGGGCCTGGTGCGCCTCGACATGCCCAACGAGCACGGCGTCTACATGCACGACACGCCGATGAAACCGCTGTTCAACCAGCGCGGCCGCGCCTTCAGTGCCGGCTGCGTACGCGTGCAGGACGTGTTTCAACTGGTGGAATGGGTGTTGAAATACGAGCCCGGTTGGGAAGTCGGCGGCCGGGTCAGGGACGTGCTCGAGGCCAACCAGCCGCTGGATGTCAATTTGAAGCAGCCGGTGCCGGTGTATTTCGCCTACATCACGGCTTGGGCGGAACCCGATGGCCGGGTGGTGTTTCGGCCGGACATCTATGGCCGCGACGGCGTGCGCGAGCTGGTGGCGAGCCACGAGCGCGACCCCGGCGAGGGGCCGCCGCCACCCTTTACGCTGGCACCCTGATCCGCTCGACGCCCAACGCGCTTTAGCCGCGGCGGCGAACCGGCCGGCCGCGGCATGCTACCGTACACGTCACGTCATAGGACGCGCGACTTCCGCCGGCACCACCTGTTGATAGGCGCGGCCGATGGCAAACAGCTGCGCCTCCGCGTAGGGCCGGCCGACCAGCTGGATGCCATTCGGCAGCCCGCCCGCCCGCGGCACCGGCAAGGTAAGGGTCGGCAGGCCTAGATAGTTGATGGGACGCGTATACTTGACGACGCGGGCCATCGCCGCCTGCAGGGTCGGGCCGGCGCCGACGTCGAGTTCGGCGATGGTTGGAATCGGATCGGCGAATACCGGCAGGATGGCGATATCGATGTCCTTGAAGGTGTCCTGCAGCGTCAGTTTGAGGAAGCGGCCGCGGGCGCGCAGGGCGGTCAAATGGTCGACTGCCGGAATGAAGTGGCCGAGCTCAAGACGGGCGCGCACCTGCGGACCATAGTCGTTCGGCCGCGTCCGCAAATAGTTAGCGTGTGCCGCCGCGCAGTCGGGCATCTGCGTCAGCTGCACCAGGTGATCCAAGGTTTGCCAGTCGGGAAAGCGGCACGCCGCCGTCACCAAGCCTTGCTTGCGAAGGATGGCGACCACGTCTTCGAGCAGCCGTTGCACGATCGGGTGCGCTTCGGCGATCAGCGCGGCATCGAGGCCAAGCCGGAGGCCGGCGATCGGCTCGGTCAGCCGGGCGAGGTAGTCGGCAACCGGCAGCGTCGCGGCGGACGGATCGCGCGGATCCGGCCCCGCAAGTAGGCGCAGCGTGAGCGCCAGATCCTCGACGTGGCGGGCAAGCACGCCGATCGTATCGAGGGCGGGCGAGAGCGGCATGGCTCCCGCACGGCTGACCCGGCTCCACGTCGGTTTGAGCGAGACGATGCCGCAGCAG
>DATFXD010000367.1:0-25406 GCA_035258605.1 Hyphomicrobiaceae bacterium
ACCGCCGAGGAACAGCCCGACCACCACGTAGGGGTTGCTCAAGGAGAACAGGTTGTCGACGTTGAGGCCGTAGAAAATCGAGCCTGGTTTGGCCTGGGCAATAAAGAACCTGAGGTCCTCGTTGTAGGCGGCAAACAACACCAGCGCGCCAAGGCCGGCGGAACCGATGGCATAGCCCTTGGTGACCGCCTTGGTGGTGTTGCCGACCGCGTCCAAGGCATCGGTGGTCTTGCGAATCTCCTTGGGCAGGCCCGACATTTCAGCGATGCCGCCGGCATTGTCCGTGACCGGGCCGAAGGCATCGAGCGCCACCACCACACCGGCCAGCGACAGCATGCTGGTGACGGCAATGGCGATGCCAAATAGGCCTGCGACGTTGTAGGAAACGATGATGCCGGCGACGATGATCAGCGCCGGCAGCGCCGTCGCCTCGAGCGACACGGCAAGCCCCTGGATGACGTTGGTGCCGTGCCCGGTCCTGGACGCCTCCGCGATCGAGCGCACGGGGCGGAAATTGGTGCCGGTGTAGTATTCGGTCACGACAATGATCAGTGCGGTGACGACCAAGCCGACCAGACCGCACCAGTAGAGGTCCATGCCGGTAAAGCTGGCGCCGCGGGTGGTAAACACGGTGCCGAGCCCCAACAGGCCGTCGGTGACCGGCCACAGCACAAACGCCGCGATCACGCCGGTGGTGATGAAGCCCTTGTAGAGCGCGCCCATGATCGACTGGTTGGCGCCGAGACGGACGAAGAAGGTGCCGATAATCGAGGCCACCACGCCGACCGCGCACACCGCCAGCGGATAAAGCATCAGGTTGTAGACGACCGGCTGGCCGGAGAAATAGATCGCCGCCAACACCATGGTGGCGACCACCGTCACCGCATAAGTCTCGAACAGGTCAGCTGCCATGCCGGCGCAGTCGCCAACGTTATCGCCGACATTGTCGGCGATGGTGGCGGGGTTGCGGGGATCGTCCTCGGGGATGCCGGCCTCGACCTTGCCGACCAGGTCGCCGCCGACATCGGCGCCCTTGGTGAAGATGCCACCGCCAAGGCGGGCAAAAATCGAGATCAGCGACGCGCCAAATCCGAGCGCCACCATGGCATCGACGACGGTCCGGCTGGTGACGGCATAACCGATGCCGGCGGTGAGGATGGAAAAGTAGATGGCGACCCCCAACAGCGCCAAGCCCGCGACCAACAGGCCGGTGACGGCGCCGGCGCGGAAGGCCATCGACAGCCCGTCAGCCAGTGACTGCGTGGAGGCCTGCGCGGTCCGCACGTTGGCGCGCACCGACACCAGCATGCCGGTAAAGCCCGCCGCCCCCGACAGCACCGCACCGATCAGGAACCCGATGGCCACCAGCCAGCCCAACAGCAGGCCGACGATCAAAAAGATGACGACGCCGGCAACGGCGATGGTGGTGTACTGGCGGGCGAGATAGGCCTGCGCGCCTTCTTGGATGGCGCCGGCGATCTCCTGCATGCGCGCACTCCCGGGGCTGGCGGCCAGCAGCGCGCGTACCGTGTAGGCGCCATAAACAAGCGAGAGCAATCCGCACAGAATGATTGCCCACATCACCATCGGCATGGCGAAATTTCCCCTTCTAGGATGGCTGGACCGTTCCGGCAGGCCAGAAACGACAAAGCCGGTCGCAGACACGCGACCGCGGCCGACGCCGGCCCCGGCGAATGATTCGCGCCGGACCATGCCAAAAGTCCGAGAGCGTTGCAACACGGCGGCCGTCCGCGCCGTGGGCCAAAGAGCCGCACGCGGGGGTGCCGCGACCCTGAGCGGCCCCGGCGGCCGTCCGGACCGGGGAGAGCATTTTCCTGGCCGCCCCAGCCACCGCCAGCCGTTTGCTGGCGCTGCGCGCATTGGCCCCTCGCGCCGGCGGCGGGGGTCCACTAGCTATAGCCGACGACCATCCCGCGACCGACCTTGGATCAAAGAGCCGCAGCCCCATGCACGCTCCGCCGCCCGGCCTCACCTACCCGTTTCCGGCGCCGCCGCCCGCCGGCGGCCTGATCGAGGTCGCCGGCGGTATCCTGTGGTTCCGCCTGTCGCTGCCGTTTCTGCTCGATCACGTCAATCTCTACGTCATCGAGGACGGCGACGGCTGGACTTTGATCGATACCGGGCTTGGCGACCGGGCCAGCCAACGCGCGTGGGCCGGGCTGCTGGCGGGGGCCCTCAAAGGCCGCCCCCTCAAGCGCATTATTGTCACGCATTTTCATCCCGATCACGTGGGCTGCGCCGGCTGGCTGCTGGAGCGCTTCGACGTGCCGCTCTACATGAGCGCTACCGAGTACCTGTTGAGCCTCAACATGCACCTCGACCCCGGGGCGCTCGAGGCCGATCACTACCGCCGGTTCTATCGCAACCACGGCCTCGACGAGGCCACCACGCAAAGCGTCGTCACCAAGGGCCACGAATACCTGCGCATCGTCTCCGGCCTGCCCAAGACCTTCCGGCGGCTCGTCGCCGGCGATGTGCTGACGATCGGCGGGCGCCAATTCGACGTGTTGACCGGCGGCGGCCATTCGCCCGAGCAGATCATGCTGCTCAACCGCGCCGACAAGATCTTGTTCGCCGCCGACCAGGTGCTGGCCAAGATCTCGCCCAATGTCAGCGTCGCCGCCGTCGATCCGGCGGGCGACCCGCTCGGCATCTATTTGCGCTCGCTTGCGGCCCTGCGCACCACGGTTCCCGACGACGTCTTGGTATTGCCCGGGCATCAGTTGCCGTTCGTCGGCCTCCAGGCACGCGCCAGCCAGCTTCAACGCCATCACGAGCTGCGCTGCGCCGCCGTCGCTGCGGCCTGCCGCGCGGCGCCGCGCTCGGCCGCCGAGCTCATTCCATTTATCTTCGAGCGTGCGCTCGACGCCCATCAGATGGGGTTCGCCTTCAGCGAGGTATTGGCCCACGTCAACTACATGCTGCGGCGCGGCGAACTGACGGTGGTGGCGGGAGCCGACCCGATCGAGCGGGTGATCGCAACTTAAGTGACCGTGTGAGGCCGCGGCAGCTTGGCAACGCCGGCCCGGGCGCGAGCTGCGGTCGAACAGCATCCTGTTCGATGGCCATCGTCTCGTCTATGTTGCCGCCGCGGGTGGCCTCGTTTTTGGCTGGTTTCGAGCTGGCCGTGGCAGGACGTGAATGGTTGGGGAAGCGCGCGGCCAGTGGCAAGCGGCGCCGGCGGGCGCCCGGCCGGCAGAAGCCGCCTCACCGCGCGCCAACGCCGACCCACTCCTTACCATCGAGGGCCTGAGCAAGCGCTTTCCCGGCGTCGTCGCCAACGAGGCGGTCACCTTGAAGGTGGCGCGGCAGCAGATCCACGCCCTGGTGGGAGAAAATGGCGCCGGCAAATCGACCTTGGTGAAGCTCATCTACGGGCTGTTGCGTCCCGACGCCGGGGCCATGTCCTTGGCGGGCGAACCCTATCAACCGCATAGCCCGGCCGAAGCCCGCGCCAAGGGTGTGGGCATGGTGTTTCAACATTTTTCCCTGTTTGAGGGGCTGACGGTCGCCGAGAACATCGCGCTCGGCATGGACGGGCAGCGGGCCGACAAGGGGCTCAGGCAGCGCATCGCCAGCCTCTCGGCCGCCTACGGGCTCAAGCTCGATCCGGCCCGGCAGGTCGGTTTTCTGTCGGTGGGGGAACGCCAACGGGTTGAGATCGTGCGCTGTCTGTTGGGGTCGCCGCGACTGATCATCATGGACGAGCCGACCTCGGTCTTGACCCCGCAGGAGGTCGAGGCGCTGTTTGCGATCCTGCGCCGGCTGGTGCGGGAGGGCTGCTCGATCCTTTACATCTCGCACAAGCTTGAGGAGATCAAAAGCCTGTGCCAGCGCGCCACCATCCTGCGCGCCGGTCGCCTGGTGGCGGAATTGGATCCGCGCCAGGAGAGCATCGAAGGCATGGCCGCAATGATGCTGGGCGGCGCGCTGCCAGGGCTGCGGCGGCTGCCCGAGCCTGTGGTCGGTCCGACGCGTCTCAGGGTCAGCGGCCTCAACCTCGGCAAACAACAGCAGTTCGGCGTCGATCTGAGCGCCATCGATTTCGCGGTCACGGGTGGGGAGATCCTGGGCATCGCCGGCATCGCCGGCAACGGCCAGCGCGAGTTGCTGGCGGCGCTCACCGGCGAGCGCCTGTCCGCCACCGCCGCCAGCATCGAGATCGACGGCATCGGGGTCGGTCGCGCCTCGCCGGCGCAACGGCGCGCGCTTGGCCTGTGCTCGGTGCCCGAGGAGCGTCTGGCTGAGGCCTCGGTCGCAGACATGCGTTTGTGGGAGAACGCGCTGCTGACCGCGCATGCGCGCTTGCCCGTGCAGCGCCGCGGGCTGATCGACCGGACGCGGTTGCGCGCCTTCGCGCGTCGCGTGGTTGATGAGTTTGCCGTCAACCCCCGAGGCAGCGAGACGCGAGCCGGGCGGTTGTCGGGGGGCAATCTGCAGAAGTTCCTGGTCGGACGCGAGGTGCTGCAGACGCCGGGCGTGCTGGTCGTGGCCCAGCCGAGCTGGGGGGTCGATGTCGGATCGGCCGTGACCATCCATCAACGCCTGATCGCTGAGGCCAGAGCGGGCGCCGCCGTGCTCGTCATCTCGCAGGACCTCGACGAGCTGTTTGCCATTGCCGACCGCATCGCCGTTCTCGCCCACGGCCGACTATCGCCGCCGCGGCCGGTCGCCGCCCTCACGGCTGCCGGCCTGGGGCTCGGCATGGCCGGGCGTGCGCCAAGCGCGGAGGCGGCGCATGCTTAGGTTGGAGCCGCGGCTGGAACCCTCCCGGCCGCTGCGCGCCTTGGCGCCGGTGCTTGCCATCGCGCTCACACTTGTTGCGGGCCTGGCCCTGTTCGCGGTGCTCGGCCGCGCGCCGCTGACAGCGCTGGCGCTGATTTTGCTGGCGCCGCTGGGCTCGCTGCGCGGCATCTCGGAAATCATCGTCAAGGCCACCCCGCTGATCCTGATCGCCCAGGGCCTGGCGCTCGGGTTTCGGGCCGGGGTATGGAATATCGGCGCCGAGGGACAGTTCACGGTGGGAGCGCTGGCGGGCGGATCGTTGGCGCTGGCGGTCTATCCGGCAACCGGCTGGTGGCTGCTGCCGGGGATGGCGCTCACCGGTATCGCCGGCGGCATGGCCTGGGCGGCGATCGTGGCGTTGTTGCGCACGCGCTATAACGCCAACGAAATCCTGGTCAGCCTGATGCTCAGCTACGTCGCCGTGCTGCTGTTGAGCTTGCTCACGCACGGACCGCTGCGCGACCCCGATGGCCTCAATTTTCCCGAGAGCCGCCTGTTTCAAACCGCGCTACCGATCATGATCCCGGGCACCCGCGCCCACGTCGGCTTTCTGGTGGCGCTCTTGATCGCCGCCGTGGCCTGGGTGCTGTTGGAGCTGCACCTCCTGGGCTTTGCCCTCAAGGTGCAGGGACAGGCGCCGCTGGCGGCGCGCTTTGCGGGCTTTTCCGAGCCGCGCCTCGTCTGGTTTGCGATGCTGGTCTCGGGCGGCTGTGCCGGCTTGGCCGGACTGTTCGAGGCCGCCGGTCCGGTCGGCCAACTGGTGCCGGCGCTGCCCGCCGGCTATGGCTTTAGCGCCATCGTCGTCGCCTTTCTCGGCCGCCTCGATCCGCTCGGCATTGTGGCCGCCGGCCTGTTGCTGGCGCTCACCAGCATCGGCGGCGAGATGGCGCAGGTCAGCATGAGCCTTCCCAGCGCCAGCATCGGCACGTTCCAGGGCATGCTGTTGTTTTTCATGCTGGCGGCCGACGTCGCGGTCAACTATCGGCCGCGCTGGCGGCCCGCGCGCACCGTGGCCGAACGCGGGCACCGGCAGCCGCCGGCGGGCGCGGTCGCCGTCGCATCGCCGCCAACACCCTAGCGAGACCAACCTTGGACCTGGTGAGCAACATCCTCGTCAGCGTGCTGATCGCAGCCACGCCGCTGGTGCTGGCCGCCACCGGCGAACTCGTCGCCGAGCGCGCCGGGGTGCTCAATCTCGGCGTCGAGGGCATGATGGTGATCGGCGCGCTCGCAGCCTTCGCCGCCGTCATTGAGACCGGCAGCATCCCGCTGGCGCTGGCGGCCGCGATCGCGGCCGGCCTGATCATGGCCGGCTTGTTCGCGGTGCTGGTCGTGACCTTGCGCGCCAATCAGGTTGCCGCCGGTTTGGCGCTCAGCATGTTTGGACTTGGTCTATCCGCGCTATGGGGGCAAGGCTTCAGCGGGCTTTCCGCCGGCGCCTTTCCGCGCCTGGTGCTGCCCGGGCTCAGCGACCTGCCGGTGGTCGGCAAAGTGCTGTTCCAGTTGGACGGCCTCATCTATCTGTCGCTGCTGCTGGTGGCGGCGGTGGCATGGCTGCTGAAGCGGACACGCACCGGCTTGATCCTGCGAGCCGTCGGCGAGAACCACGATGCCGCCCACGCCATCGGCCATCCGGTGGTGGGCGTCCGCTACGCCGCGGTGCTGTTTGGCGGCGCCATGGCCGGCCTCGGCGGCGCCTATCTGTCGTTGGTGCACACCCCGCTTTGGGCCGAGCGCATGACGGCGGGACGCGGCTGGATCGCGCTGGCCCTCGTGGTGTTCGCGGCCTGGCGACCGTGGCGCGTGTTGGGCGGGGCCTATCTTTTCGGCGCGGTCACCATTCTTGAGCTCCACAGCCAGGCGCTTGGCATCAAGATCGATGCACAAATCCTGTCGATGCTGCCCTATCTTGTCACCATCCTCGTGCTGGTGATCATTTCTCGGGACAGCATGCGGCTGAAGTTGACGGCGCCGGCGTGTCTCGGCAAGCCATTTCACGCCGCCGCCTGAACCGGGGCCCGGCCGAGGTTTGGTAGTGAGCAGGAGGGGAGAGCGATGAGAGTTGGCATTCGAGCTGGGGTACGGACGCTACTGGCGGCGCTATTGGTCTGGGGCGTCACCGGCGCCTCGCTACCGGCGACGGCGCAGAGCGTGCCCAAAGTCAGCTTTGTCTACGTCGGGCCGATCGGCGACCATGGCTGGAGCTACCAGCACCACCAGGGGCTTGAGGCGCTCAAGCGGGAGTTCGGCGACAAGATCACGACCAGCTATGTCGAGAACGTTTCCGAAGGCCCCGACGCCGAACGCGTCATCGAGCAGCTGGCCGCCACCGGCAGCAACCTGATCTTCACCACCTCGTTTGGCTTCATGAACCCGACCATCAAGGTGGCCGCGCGCCACCCGGAGGTCAAATTCGAGCATGCGACCGGCTTCAAGCAAGCGCCGAACGTCGCCACCTACAATGCCCGCTTTTACGAGGGCCGCCACATCATCGGTCTGATCGCCGCCAAAATGACCAAGACCAATACCATTGGCTATATCGGCTCGTTCCCGATCCCAGAGGTGGTGATGGGCATCAACGCCGCCTACCTGGCGGCAAAGTCGGTCAACCCCAACGTCAAGTTCAAGGTGGTGTGGGTCAGCACCTGGTTCGATCCCGGCAAGGAAGCGGCGGCGGCCAAGGCGCTGATCGATCAGGGCGCCGATATCCTGATGCAGCACACCGATTCGCCCGCCGCCATGAAGTACGCCGAGGACAAGGGGGTGATGGCGTTCGGCCAAGCCTCCGATATGGCAGCCTTTGGTCCCAACGCGCAGCTGACCTCGATCGTCGACAACTGGACGCCTTATTACATCGAGCGTGTCAAGGCGCTGTTGCAGGGGACCTGGACGACAGGCGACGTCTGGAATGGCATCCCCCAGGGCACGGTGGTCTTGGCACCCTGGTCGAAGCGGATCCCGGAGGATGTCGTCAAGCTGGCCGAAAGCGCCCGTGACGGCATTGCCAAGGGCACCTTGCATCCCTTTACCGGGCCGATCAAAAGGCAGGATGGGAGCGTTTGGCTCAAAGACGGCGAGAAGGCGAGCGACAAGGATCTGCTGGCCATGAATTTCTATGTCGAGGGGCTCGAGGGCGCCTTGCCGAAGTAAACTCGGGCGGCGGGGCTGGCGGTGGAAAGGTAACGCGCATGCGTGAGGCAGAGGCCGAGGCCGGGCTGGTACCGGGTCAATTCAACGTCACCGCGCACGAGCGCATCCTGTGGGGGCGGCCGGCCGGCGAGGCCGTCCGCGAGGAAGCCGACCGCATCGCCGCCAAGCGCGTGTTCGTCACCTCGACGCGCTCGCTGGCGGCCAAGCCTGACGGCCCGATGCAACGCATCGAGCGGGCGCTGGGGCCGCACCATGCCGGCAGCTTTGCGCAGATCCGCGCGCACAGTCCGCGCGAGGACGTGGTCGCGGGCGCCAGGGCCGCGCGCGAGGCCAGCGCCGACCTGCTGGTGGCGGTCGGCGGCGGTTCGGTGATCGATGCCACCAAGGCGATGCAGCTTTGCCTGTGGCTCGGGCTCGACAGCGTCGAAGCGATGGAGCCCTATTGCCTGGGCTTCGAGCGCCACAAGACGATTGCCCTGCCGCTGCCGCCCGATCCCATCCGCATGATCTCGGTGTCGACCACGCTGTCGGCCTCCGAGTTCACGGAGAATGCCGGCATCACCGACAGTAGCACCAACACCAAGCAGTCGTTCCGCCACCGTCTGTTCGCGCCGCGCACGATCGTGCTCGACCCCGCCGCTACGCTCGACACGCCGGACTGGCTGCTCGCCTCGACCGGCATCCGTTCGGTCGACCATGCGGTCGAGAGCTATTGCAATCACCGCGCCAGCCTGGCCACCGAAGCTCTCTCGCTGCAGGGCCTTCGGCTGCTAAGCCGCGCCCTGCCGCAGATCAAGCGCGATGCTCGGGCGCTGGTGCCGCGGCAGGAGGCGCAACTTGGCATGTGGCAAGCGATCGCGGCATCGGCGTCGGGCGTGCCGACCGGCGCCAGCCACGGCATCGGCTACGCGCTCGGCGCCACCTTCGGCGTCCCGCACGGTCAAACCTCCTGCGTCATGCTGCCGGCGGTGCTCAACTGGAACGCCGCCGTCAACGGTGCGCGCCAGCAGGCCCTGTCGGAGGCGATGGGGGCGGCCGATCGCCCCGCCAGCGAGCTCGTCAAGGCGCTGGTGGCGGGGCTCGAACAGCCAACGTCGCTGCGTGCGGTTGGCATCCGGCGCGAGCAGTTCGAGGACCTGGCGCGGCGGGCACTCAGCTATCACCCCGTGCAGGTCAACCCGCGGCCGATCAAGACCGTTGCCGACGTCAAGGAAATCCTCGAGCTGGCGTGGTAGCTTAGCGGCCGGCGCGGCGGCCGCCGCCGCGCCGCGCGTGGGTGCGCACAATTTGCCAGCCGTTTTGTGCCAGGACCTGGAGCACGGCACGCGCGAAGGTCTCGCGATAGGAGGCGGAGACCGCGAACCGGAACACGTCGAAGCGGCTGGAGAGGAGCTTGCGGCCGACGGCGATCTTGGAGCCGGCAACGAAGTGCGGCAAAAGCCGACCAGTGCTATCCTTAATCGTCCAGGTCGCCATGGCATCGAGCCCCGCAGCAGAAATGCCAGCACCAACAGTTTAGTTGATTCGCCGCCCTGTCCTGTTACAGCGAGACCACGACCACGCGAGGAAGCACGCCCATGGAGCAACGACGCTTTGGCCGCACGGGCTTGTCCGTGCCCATCATCACCTATGGCGGCGGCTGGGTCGGCGGCCTGATCATTCGCGCCACGCCGCAGGTACGCGATCAGGTGCTCGATCAGGCGTTTGCTGCCGGCATCGATTGGATCGATACCGCCGCCTCCTACGGCAACGGCGCCTCCGAGACGGTGATCGGCGAATGGCTGTCGCAGCGGCCGAGCGACCAGCGCCCGCGGGTGTCGACCAAATTCAATATCGACCGATCGGCCGGCGATTTCGCCGCTCAGGTGCAGGCCTCGGTCAGCCAGAGCCTCGCCCGGCTGGGGCTGAGCTCGGTACCGCTCGTGATTTTGCACAACCGGGTTGTCGATGCCAGCAATGCCGGTCGCGACACACGCGGGCTGACGGCAGCCGAGCTGCTCGGTGCCGGCGGCGTGGCCGACATTATGGATGGGCTGCGGCGCCAGGGCCTATGCCAATGGCTCGGGCTCACCGGCCTCGGTGATCCCGGCGCCCTGGCCGAGGTGGTTGACAGCGGCCGCTTCGACGTCATTCAGATCTACTTTAACCTCCTCAATCCCACCGCCATGGCGAGCGCCGGTGCGGGCTGGAACAGCACCGACTTCAACGGCCTGTTACAGCGCGCGGCGGCGCAGGACATGGGCGTGATGGGAATTCGCATTTTCGCCGCCGGTCATCTCGCCACCACCGAGCGGCACGGCCGTGAGGTCGCCATCACCGCCAACGCCGAGGACGCCGCCGAAGAGGCGCGCGCCAAGGCCGCGCGCGAGGTTCTCGGCACCGCCTACGGCAGCCCGGCGCAGGCGGCGCTGCGCTTTGGTCTTACTTGTCCGCTGCTGTCTACCATCGAGGTGGGGATCGGCGAGCACTGGCACCTGTCGGAGGCTTTGGCGGCGCTCGCCATGGGTCCGCTGCCGCCGGCGGCGCTGACGAGCCTCGAAGCCATGCGCGCCACCAATCCCGCGTTCCGCCGCTGAGGCGGCGGCCAGCGGCGTTGCTCCAAACGAGCGGGCAAAGGCATTGGGGCAACACGGGGGCTGTCGCTGTTAGGCCGCTCCTGCCAGCGGCATGAGCGGCGGCGCGGGCGCGATAGCAAGACAATGAGGCCGCGGGCGGCGGCAAGCGCGCGCGTCGCCCGTGGCGACGTTGGCCGAGACGGTGGTGAACGCCTGCAACGGTGCCGGCAGCGGCCCGACATTGTCGATGCCCGGCACCCCCAGCACCGGGCTCGATCAGGCTCCCGGGAAGAGCGCGTCCCGCGGCGGGCCGCCGTCAGCCGCGCTTGGTCTTGCCGTCCGACACCATCTGCAGCACCTCGACCTTGCGCTCCGCCACCAGATCGCCAATCACCGGGCGGAAGTCCTTGAAGTGCTGGCTCTCCTGATGCGCCTTGATGGCAGCGTCATCGGCATAGACTTCGAGCATGACGAAACGGGTCTTGTCCTTGGGATCCTGGACCACGTCGAATTGCAGGCATCCCGGTTCGTTGGCGAGGCAGCGCTTGGCCTGCGCCGTCATCTTCGCCTCGAACTCGGCCTCCTTGCCGGCCTTGGTGGTGAGATAGGCAAGTATCGCGCGCATGGGCATCTCCTCTGTTACGTTGGCGTTGCCGCGCCGGGGTTGCCGGTCGGGCGACAGCCCCGCCTAGCTGGCGATGAACTTGAAGCCGTCGTCCCAGCGCGTCATGCGGCCGCTCGACGGCGAGGGAAAGTGGGCCATGCAGAACAGGGTTGGCGTATCGCAGAAGCGGCCGAACAGCTCGCGCCGGGACACCCCGGCTTGCTTGGAGTCATAATCCACCCGCATGCCGAGTTCGGGGTAGCGCGCCTGGATCGGCGAGTGGATCATGTCGCCGGTGATCACGGCGTGCTGGCCGGCGCCACCGACGAGCACCGAGAAGTGGTCGATGGTGTGGCCCGGGGTGGGAATGAGCTCGACCAAATCGTTGAGCTTGTGGCTGCTGGTGACGATCTCGGTGCGCTTGGCCTCGACGATCGGCAGCACCGAATCGGTGATCCAAGGATGGTTGGCGGGATCCTGTTGTTGCTTCTGGGTCCAGTGCGCCAGCTCACGGTCGGCGAACACGTACTTGGCGTTGGGAAAGGTCGGAACCCAGCGACCGTTGTCCAGCCGCGTATTCCAACCGACATGATCGACATGCAGGTGGGTGCACATGACGTAGTCGATGTCGCTCAACTTGAAGCCGGTTGCGGCCAGACCCTTTTCATAGCGGTCGCTGTTCAGCATGTTCCACATCGGCCGCTGCGGCCGCGGCTTGTGGTTGCCGACACAGGTATCGATCATGATCACATGCTGCGGCGTCTCGACGATGTAGCTTTGGATGCACAGCACCAGCTTGCCGGTGGCGGGATCGAGGTAGGTCGGCTCCAGCCAGGACCGATTGGCGTCCAGCACCTCCTTGCTGAGCGTCGGAAAGAATTCGAGCGCATCAAAGATCGGCGCCTGCTGCTCGACCACGCGGTGGATGGTGATGTTGCCAAGTTTGACGGCAGAGGACATGCCCGAGTGCTCCTCACTCAAATCTGCCCGCAAAGGGGGCCTCATGGGACCATGATGGTCGGTCAAATTGCCGTTGACTGCAAGGCTCCGTTCAGGCGCCCAGATAGGCGCTCTGGACGTGCGGGTTGGCGAGCAAATCGGCGCCCCGCCCGGTCAACCGGACGCGGCCTCCTTCCAGCACATAGGCGCGATCGGAAAGCTCGAGCGCCGCGAACGCGTTCTGTTCCACCATCACCACGGTGGTGCCGGCGCGGCGAATCTCCTTAATGATCTCGAAGGTGCGCTCGACCAGGTTCGGGGCGAGCCCCAGCGATGGCTCGTCGAACAGCGCCAGCTGCGGCCGCGACATCAACGTGCGCGCGATTGCCAGCATCTGCTGCTCGCCACCCGACAAGGTGCCGGCCGCCTGCCGCGCGCGCTGGCTGAGGATCGGGAAGCGCGCAAACAGCCGCTCCATGTCGGCGGCGACCTCAGCTTTGTCGGTCCTGAGGTAAGAGCCCATCTCCAGGTTCTCGCGCACGCTCATGTCGGGGAAAATGCGCCGGCCTTCTGGGCAGTGGGCGATACCGAGCTCGAGGATGCGTCGGGCGCTGGCGCGGGTGATGTCGTGGCCGAGAAAGCTAATGCGTCCAGCGGTGGGCGTTATCAGACCGGAGATGGCTTTGAGCGTCGTGGTCTTGCCGGCGCCGTTGGCGCCGATCAGGCTGACGAGCTCGCCCTGATTGACCTCGATGGCGAGCTCACGCACGGCCACGATCTTGCCGTAGCAGCAGGCCAAACCTTCAACCTTGAGCACGGATCGGCTCTTTGCAGGGGCGCCCAGCGGCGCGATGCAATCCGCCCGCCATCAGCCCGGCAACCGGGCGATGGCCTCGACCTCGAGCAGGAATTCGGGCTTCACCAGCCGATCGACCACCAACAGCGTGTTGGGCGGATACCTGCCATCGGCGAACAGCCTTGCAAAGATTTGCGCACGCGCGGCCATAAAGGTGGGGATGCTGTCGCTGCGCGTCAGATAGGTGGTGAACTGCGCCACCGCCTCGAAGCTGGTACCGAGGTCCTTGAGAATGGTGCCGAGGTTGGCAAACACCTGCTCCACCTGGAGGGCGAGATCGCCGACGCCCACCGGATTGCCGGCGGCATCGATCGCTACCTGCCCGGCAATGAAGGCAAGCTCGCCCGGGGCGACGCGGGCAACGTGCGAATAAAGACCCTGCACGGGTGGCGCATTGGGTGGATTGAGATAGACAACAGGCGACTTGACCATCAACGACCTCCTGGCTAGCTGCCGCGCGCGACCGGCACTGCCCCCGCACGGGCCGCCTCAGATGCACCTCCAGTGCCAGCGCGACGTGCAGTCCCAAGTTGCGGGCCCAAGTTGCAGGCCAAAGTGCTGACGTGCGCCCCGGCCAGGCGCGCCCAGTGGCTCGCAAACACCGGCAGCATTGGGCTCAGCGGTTGGCGATGGCAACCCCCAAAATTCTAACCGCGCCGGCGGTGCCGACGGCCGTGGCCTCACCCGCGCCCGGCCGGTGCAACGCCGCACGCCAGACCTGGACAAGGGGCCCCATCCTCGTCCAAACTCGTACGCTCTCTGGCATAAGGCGCTGACCGGCCCGCTGTGACCGGCGCCCAACGCAAGCGCCAGGCCTTACGGGGACAGCGCGGCGGCCACTCGGACGCCGCGAGAGGGGGCGACATTTGACGACAATGACGCCGGTCTTGCGGTATCGAAATCCCGGCGCCGCGGCGCGCTGGTTATGCGAGGCGTTCGGCTTTCGCGAGCACGATCGGACCCAGGACACCGACCAGCACATCAAATATATCCTGTTGGAACTGGGGCAGAGCTTTGTGTTGGTGCGCCCGGTCTCGAGCTCGGTATTCGACGACCTGATGGTCGAGCCCAGCGCCGTTGGCGGTAGCAACACGCACGTGCTCTACCTCACCATTCCCGACACCGAGACCCACAGCGCGCAAGCGCAGGCGGCCGGGGCGAAGATCGAGCTCGAGCCGCAAGACGATGGCCTCGGCGGCCGCTTCTACACCTGCCGCGACCCCGAGGGACACCTGTGGAGCTTCGGCACCAAGAGCTATGCGCCACTGCGGCCGCCGGTGGTGGTGCCGGCCAAGCGCGAATCCGCCCCGGCGCCGCCGCTGCCGGCGGCCAAGGGTGGCCCCAGCAAACGCGGCCGGCTCGGACGCGCCGTGGCAACACTCGCCGTGCTCGCCACCTTGGCGACGGGCTGGGTGCTCTATCAGACCTACGGTAATGACGCCTTCGAGGTCGGCCGGGCGATGACCACCGGCGCCGTCGCGACCGGCGGCAGCGCGGCAGCGGCGCCCGAGCCTGCCCCCAAGCTGGCGGCCGGCGAGGTTGTTGCTCCCGATGCCGCCGCGCTCGATGACGAGCGCGCGCGCCGGCTGGCGGCGGAAGCGGCGCTCGGCGAGGCGACCGCCAAGGTGACCGACGAACAAGGCCGCAGGCAGCGCGCCGAGGAGGCCACCGCTGCCGTCACCCAAAAGCTCTCCGAAGCAAGTGCCGCGGCCGCCGAGGCGCGACAAGCCGCGCAACGCGTGGACAGCGAGCGCACGCGCGAGCGCCGCGAGGCGCACGAGGCGATTGCCGCCGCTGAGCGTCGCCTCGCCGAGCAAACGGCCGAGGCGACCCGCGGGCGGGAGGCGGTCACGGCGAGCTTGGCCGCCGCCCAGCAATCGCTTGCGGCTCAGAGCGCGGCCCGGGAGCAGGCCCAGCGCGAACTGGAGACGGTCAAGGCCGAGGCCGCGCGCGAGCGCGCCACCCAGGCGGCAGCCGCGATTTCGGCCAGCGCCGAGGCGGCAGCCAACGGCGAGCAGGTGGCCGAGCTCGAACGCGAACGGGCCACAACGCACGCAGAATTGGAGGCGGCCTATACCACGCTGAAGGCCATTCGTGGCGAGCTCGAAAGCCTGCGCAAACCGCAGCACCAGGCGGTGGCTGCCGAACCACGGCCCACGGCGCGCGTTGCCACCGCCGTGACCGAGGCGGCCGCACCGGCCGCCGCCGCACTGGCTGCGCCCCCGCCACCGCCGCCGGCACGGCCCAGTAGCCCCTGCGCCCAGGCCATCCAGGGCAAGGTGCCGCTGGCGCCCAATGGGTCGCGCACCTGGCCCGAGGCCAGTCTCGCCCGCCTTTGCCACGGCGCGGAGACCTCGCTCGAACCGGCGCGCTGCTATGATGAACTGATGCGGGGCAAGATCAGCTGGGGGACGGGCAAGACCTGGACCGCCGGCAACGCCTTGATCCTGTGCGGGGGCACCCGCAATGCCCGCCAGACGCTCGACTGCTTTGCCGACAACATCGCCGCCAATGACAGCTGGGCGTCGGCGATCAGCGCCTGCAAGCTCGCCAAGCCATGAGCGAAGCGCCGAGGCTTGCAACGGCCGGCTTTGCTGCTGCCGCGATCGCAGCCAGCGCCCCAGGGTCGCGCGCGGCCGGCGGCTACTGAAGCCCGCCCTGGCGCTCCACGAAACGCGCAATCGTTTCCACGCCCGCACCGGTGCGCAGGTTGGTGAAGACGAACGGCCGCTCGCCGCGCATGCGCTTGGTGTCGCTTTCCATCACCGCCAGCGAGGCACCGACATGCGGCGCCAGGTCCGTCTTGTTGATGACGAGCAGATCCGAGCGGGTGATGCCGGGTCCACCCTTGCGCGGGATTTTCTCGCCCTGGGCGACGTCGATCACGTAGATGGTGAGATCGGCGAGTTCGGGCGAGAAGGTGGCGGCCAAGTTGTCGCCGCCGGATTCGATCAGCACCAGGTCGAGGTTCGGGAAGGCGCGCTGCATTTGCGCCACCGCGGCCAGATTGATCGAGGCATCCTCGCGGATCGCGGTATGCGGACAGCCGCCGGTCTCGACACCAAGGATGCGGCTTTCCGGCAGCGCCCCGGCGCGCGTCAAAATCAGCGCATCCTCCTTGGTATAGATGTCGTTGGTGATGGCACAGATGTCGTAGCGATCACGAAAGGTCTTGCACAAGCCTTCCATCAGCGCGGTCTTACCGGACCCGACCGGACCGCCGATGCCGACGCGCAGGGGACCGTTGGCGGATTTAGCCATGGCTGTTCCTTTACGACCTGAAAAGACGCGTATACTGGGTCTCGTGCCGCATCGAGGCGATCTCGACCAGGATGGCGGCGCCACCGGCATCTTCGAGGCGCAAGCGGACGGCGGCGGCAGCCACCTCGGCGATCACGCCTTCGAGCCGCGCCAACAGCCGCAAGCCGTCGCTCTGGCCCAGGGGAATGAGCCGCACTCCCGCCGAGACCAGGCTGGCGGCAAAGGCCTGCGTGAACGCGTGCGCCGCGGCCGGCAAGGGCAGGCCATGCGCGGCGGCGCTGGCGCCGACGGCGACCGGATAGGCGATGCCGGACGCGTCGTTGAGCTCGCCAAGCACCGGGTGCGGCCAGGCTGCCGCCACGGCGGTGAGGAAGGCGGCACCTTGCGCCAGGGTTTCGAGCCGCCGCTCGGCGGTAGTGGCGAAGGCGGCGGCAACGCCGGCGATTTCCGTGAGGCGGGCCGCGTCCGCTGCCGCAACTGCGCGCCAGGCCTCGGCCAGAAAGATGGCATCGGTGCGCCCGGCACCGTGGCGCAGCACGTCCTCGATCCAATCTCCGAGCCGGGGCGCATCGGGAATGTGCCCGGCCTCGACCAACCACTCGAGGCCGTGCGAATAGGAAAAGCCGCCAACCGGGAACGCCGGCGACAACCAGGTGAGGAGGCGGGCGAGGACCGGGGCTGA
Source organism: Hyphomicrobiaceae bacterium (assembly GCA_035258605.1). Lineage (GTDB taxonomy): Bacteria > Pseudomonadota > Alphaproteobacteria > Rhizobiales > Hyphomicrobiaceae > AWTP1-13. The sequence goes on from DATFXD010000367.1 coordinate 16,854, forward strand.
TACGGCCGCCCGGGTCGTGCAACCCTCGCCGTCGTCGGCTGGCGCCGCGGCTTTCCAGCAACGCCGCCCCGACCGCCGCCGGGCGGAGAGCCTGTTGCGGTCGTCGGCCATCGCCATTTAGGGCTCCTCGTTGCTGGCGTGTCGATGACCATGTGGCCCGTGCCCGCCCTCGGCGGCGTAGGCGCCACCCTCCGGATTGAAGGGGCGCTCGATGGCGCTGACGGCGGCACCAAGGCCGCTCACCATGTCGGCGATGACATGGTCCTCCCGGATATAGAGGGTGCGGCCGCAAATCTCGCACGCCAGGTGCCGGTTGCCCAGATGCCAGGCGACCCGCGCCAGCGCCCGCTCATCGGCGCATACGATCTCGATCAGCCGCTCGGGCGCCGCCTCGACGGCGATGATACGGCCATCCTCCAACCTGATGCCGTCGCCGCCGTCGAGCCGCGGTGTCCTGGCCAGATCCAACAGGAAGCTGAGACCGCGCTTGGTGGTGAGCGCGATGCGCCGGCGCCGGCGCCGGTCGTAGTCGAGGCTGACGACGTCAGCGGGGGTTTCGACAAAGCTCCCGGCCGGGACGACTTCACTGGCTGTCAGCATGCTCTCGCCTCCGTGTTGATGAGGGGCGCGCGCGCCACCCCGCTGCGGCGCGCCGCCGAACGCCGCCTCTGGCGCGCTCATCGGCCCGCCTCAAAACAAGAAGTAACGCTGCGTCATCGGCAGCGAGCTGGCGGGCGCGCAGGTCAAAAGCTCGCCATCGGCGCGCACCTCATAGGTCTCCGCATCGACCTCGATGTTGGGCGTGGCATCGTTGAGGATCATGGATTTCTTGGAGATGCCGCCGCGCGTGTTCTTCACCCCCACCAGCGTCTTGGCAAGGCCCAGTTTGCGCCCAAGGTCGCTGGCGGCGGCGGCGGCGCTGACAAACGTCACCGCCGAGGAGGCAAGCGCGCGGCCGTAGGCGGCAAACATCGGCCGGTAGTGCACCGGCTGCGGTGTCGGGATCGAGGCGTTGGGATCGCCCATGGGCGCGGCGGCGATGCTGCCGCCGACCAGCACCAGATCGGGCTTGACCCCGAAGAAGGCCGGGTTCCACAGCACCAGGTCGGCCCGCTTGCCAACCTCGAGCGAACCCAACTCGTGCGCCATCCCCTGCGCGATCGCCGGATTGATCGTGTACTTGGCGATGTAGCGGCGAACCCGGAAATTGTCGTTGCCGGTCGCATCGCCTTTGAGTTGACCGCGCTGCGCCTTCATCTTGTGCGCCGTCTGCCAGCAGCGAATGATGACTTCGCCCACGCGCCCCATTGCCTGGCTGTCCGAAGAAATCATCGATAGCGCGCCAAGGTCGTGCAGGATGTCCTCGGCCGCGATCGTCTCGCGCCGGATGCGGCTCTCGGCGAAGGCGATGTCCTCGGGAATGTTGGCATCGAGGTGATGGCACACCATGAGCATGTCGAGATGCTCTTCCAAGGTGTTGACGGTGAACGGCCGGGTCGGATTGGTGGATGACGGCAGCACGTTGTTGAGCCCCGCCACCTTGATGATATCGGGTGCATGCCCGCCGCCCGCGCCTTCGGTATGAAAGGCGTGGATGGTGCGTCCCTTGAAGGCGGCAATGGTGTCCTCGACGAAGCCCGACTCGTTCAGGGTATCGGTATGGATCATCACCTGCACGTCGTGCGCGTCGGCCACCGACAGCGCACAGTCGATGGCGGCGGGGGTGGTGCCCCAGTCTTCGTGCAGCTTGAGACAGGCGGCGCCGCCCAAGATCATCTCGACCAGGGCCGCAGGCTGAGACGCATTACCCTTGCCGGCGAATGCCAGGTTGACGGGAAAGGCATCGGCCGCCTCGAGCATGCGCGCCAGATGCCAAGGACCGGGCGTGCAGGTGGTGGCGGCGGTACCGGTGGCCGGGCCGGTGCCGCCGCCGATCAAGGTGGTGATCCCGGAATTGAGGGCCTCTTCGATCTGCTGCGGACAGATAAAGTGGATGTGGCTGTCAACGCCACCGGCGGTCAGGATCTTGCCTTCGCCGGCGATCACCTCGGTGCCCGGACCGACGACAATGTCGACACCGGCCTGCGTATCGGGGTTGCCGGCCTTGCCGATGCCGGCAATGCGGCCGTCGCGCAGCCCGAGGTCGGCCTTGTAGATGCCGGTATGATCGATGATCAGGGCGTTGGTGATGACGGTGTCGACGGCGCCATCGGCACGCGCCGCCTGGCTTTGCCCCATGCCGTCGCGGATCACCTTGCCGCCGCCGAACTTCACCTCGTCGCCATAGCTGGTGAGGTCCCGCTCCACCTCGACGATGAGATCGGTATCGGCAAGCCGCACCCGGTCGCCGGTGGTCGGACCAAACATGTCGGCATAGGCCGCGCGCGTCAATTTCGTCGGCATCAGTCGAGGTCCCCCATCACCGCGCCCTGAAAGCCAAATACCCGCCGCCGGCCGGCAAACGGCACCAGCGCCACCTCGCGCGTCTGCCCGGGCTCGAAGCGCACCGCCGTTCCGGCGGCAATGTCCAAGCGGTGGCCGCGCGCCCGCTCGCGATCGAACTTGAGCGCGCGGTTGGTTTCGGCGAAATGATAGTGCGAACCAACCTGCACCGGCCGGTCGCCGGCGTTGGCCACCATCAGCACCAGCCGTGGGCGATCAGCGTTGATTTCGATCTCGCCGGCGGCGGGAAAGATTTCTCCAGGGATCATGTCGAGCTCCTCAGATCATCGGGGCGGCGCGCGCCGGGCCCCTCGCCAGCGCGCGTCGGGCAGCGGCTATCTAATCGGCTGGTGCACGGTCACCAGCTTGACGCCATCGGGAAACGTCGCCTCCACCTGCACATCGGCAATCATCTCGGCGATGCCGTCCATCACCTGGTCGCGGCCGATGACGTGCGCCCCCGCCTCCATCAGATCGGCAACGCTGCGGCCGTCGCGCGCGCCTTCCACCACGAAGTCCGAGATCAGCGCCACCGCCTCCGGGTAGTTCAGCTTGACACCGCGGTCGAGGCGCCGTCGCGCCACCACGGCGGCCATGGAAATCAGGAGCTTGTCCTTCTCGCGTGCCGTCAGGTTCATATCCACTCCCGGGGTTCAGCACTTCCAGATGCGTGGCAGCGGCCGCCGCAGCAGGCTGCCGATCAACAGGGCGAGGTCGGCCTGCAAGGTGCGACCATCGGCTGCCACCGCTCGCGCCAGCACCAGGTCGTTGACGGTGCTGACACCGATCAGGCCGGCCGCAGCGCCGATGCTGGCGCGCGCCCGCTCGATGGCGGCGCCGGCATCCGGTGCGGCATAGATGACGAGCCCGCTGGCCCGGCCGCCGGCCAGCAGCGCCGGGCGCGCCAGCGCCGCCGCGATCGGCCCCTCGAGCCGGAAGCTATCGGCAAACACCAATTCGCCATCGCGCCGCAGCCGCCAGCTGTCGCGAACGGCGCCCCTCGTCACGCTCTCGCCCATGGCGGCGCGACCGAAGATCAGCATCTCGACGCCGAGAAACGTCGCCTCGGCAGAGAGCTCGATGGTGGTGGTGCGCTCGAGTGCGGCCCGGTCAAACACGATGGTTGGCTGTGGCAGCCACGCCAATGCCGCATTGCCCGCCAGCGACAGCGCCACCGACATCTCGGTCCTGCCGTGGTCGGAACGATAGATCTTCTCGGCGGCGGCCGTGGTCATGACGGCGCTGGCGCCGACACCGAGCGCGGCGCTGATGATAAACCGATCGCCGCCCGTCAATCCGCCGGCGGTGTTGAGAACCACCGCCTCCAATGGCTCGCCGGCCGCCGCTCTGGGGAACCTGACCCGGGCCGCGCCCAGCTGGTGCAGCACCTCGACCCTGGTCGCAGCGCCACGGCGCACCAGGCCCAATCGGACCGATCCTTCGGTGCGGGGCAGCCACGGCGCGGCCTTGAGCACGGGGGTGATGATCCCTTGAGTTACGCTCAATACTCAAACCGTAAGGTAGCGCCGAACCTGGCTCTCAACCATGGCTTTTGCCTCGCCGGCCAGGACCACCTCGCCGCGCTCCATGACCGCATAGCTATCGGCCAGCTCGCGCGCGAACTCGAAGTACTGCTCGACCAGCACGATGGCCATTTTGCCGCTGTCGCGCAGGTAGGCGATGGCGCGCCCGATGTCCTTGATGATCGAGGGCTGAATACCCTCGGTCGGCTCGTCGAGCACGATCAGCTTGGGCTGCATCACCAGCGCGCGGGCGATCGCGAGCTGCTGCTGTTGGCCGCCCGACAGATCGCCGCCGCGCCGTCCCAGCATCGATTTGAGGACCGGGAACAGGTTGAAGAGCTCGGCTGAGATGCTGCGCTCGGCGCGGGGCAGGCGGGCAAAGCCGGTCTCCAGGTTCTCGCGCACCGTCAGCAAGGGAAAGATCTCCCGCCCCTGCGGCACGTAGGCAATGCCAAGCCGGGCGCGCTCGTGGGGGGTGAGCGAGGTCACCTCGCGGCCGTCGAACACGATCCGCCCGCGGCTCACCGGCTGCAGGCCGATGATGGCCCGCAACAAGGAACTCTTGCCGACGCCGTTGCGGCCAAGCACGCAGGTGATCTTGCCGGGCGCCGCCGTCAGCGACACCTCGCGCAGGGCCTGCGCCGCACCGTAGTGTAGATCGATGTTCTCGACGCTCAGCATTGGCTTTTGCTCGACATGCTCAGCTACCCTTTCGGCTCGGCAAGCGGTTAGCGTGGCAGGCGCCGGCCGAGCTCAGCGCGGCCGCCCCCCGCGCTAGCGCCCCAGATACACCTCCACCACGCGCTCGTTGCCGCTCACCTCGTCGATCGAGCCCTCGGCCAGCACCGAGCCTTCGTGCAGCACGGTCACCTTGACGCCGAGCCGGCGCACGAACTCCATGTCGTGCTCGACCACGATCACGCTATGATCGCGGGCAATGTCCTGCAACAGCTCGACCGTGGTCATGGTCTCGGCATCGGTCATGCCGGCGACCGGCTCATCGACCAGCAATAGCTTGGGATCTTGCGCGATCAGCATGCCGATCTCGAGCCATTGCTTCTGGCCGTGCGAAAGCGATTGAGCCAGCCGACGGCGCTGCTGAAAGAGGCCGATAGTGTCCAGGATCTCGCCGCTCCTGTGGCTGTCGCGGCTATTGCCGCGCCAGGCAAGATTGCCGCGCACGCTGCGGTCACCCTTGAGCGCCAGCAAGACATTGTCCTCGACGCTCAGGTTGTCGAATACGGTGGGTTTCTGGAATTTGCGGCCGATGCCGAGTTGGGCAATGGCGGCCTCGTCCTTGCTGGTGAGATCGATGCCTTTGTCGAACAGCACGCTGCCGCTGTCGGGCCTGGTCTTGCCCGTCACCACATCCATCATGGTGGTTTTGCCGGCCCCGTTCGGCCCGATGATGGCCCGCATCTCGCCCGGCGAGATGGCGAGCGACAGGTTGTTGAGGGCACGAAAGCCGTCGAAGCTGACGGTTACGCCGTCGAGATAGAGCAGGCTTGGCGTGATCTGGTGCGGCTTGGCAACGGCAAGATCCATGGGTCACTCGGCGGGCTGGGCGAAGCCGGCGGCCGGCGGCGCCGCCGCCGCCTCGCGCTTGACGACCCCCGCCCCGGCACGGCCGATCGGGCGGCCGCGGCCGCCGTGCTCGCCGGGCCATGGCGCGCTTCCGTCGGCGGTCTCGGCGCCCTGGTTCGGCGCCCGCGCCAAGCAGCCGAGGATGCCGTTGGGCAGCAGAATGGTGACGAGCACGAACAAGCCGCCAAGCGCAAACAGCCAGTAGGGCGCCAGCAGTCCGGTGGTGAAGGTGGTCTTGGCAAAATTGACCAGCACCGCCCCGAGCGCGGCGCCGATCAAGGTGCCGCGGCCACCGACCGCCACCCAGATCACCACCTCGATCGAGTTGGCCGGCGCGAACTCGCTGGGATTGATGATGCCGACTTGCGGCACGTAGAGCGCACCCGCCAAGGCCGCCATGGCGGCCGACAAGGTGAAGATGAAGGTCTTGTAGTGCTCCACCCGGTAGCCGAGAAAGCGCGTGCGGCTTTCCGCGTCGCGCACCGCCATCAGCACCTTGCCGGCCTTCGAGCGCACCACCGCCTGGGCGATGCCGTAGCCGAGCGCCAGCGCCAACGCCGAGGCCGCAAACAGCGCGGCCCGGGTCTGGGGCGACTGCAGGTTGTAGCCGAGCATGTCCTTGAAGTCGGTCAGGCCGTTGTTGCCGCCAAAACCGAAGTTGTTGCGAAAGAAGCCCAGCATCAGCGCGTAGGTCAGCGCCTGGGTGATGATCGACAGGTAGACACCAGTGACGCGGCTGCGAAAGGCAAACCAGCCAAACACGAAGGCCAGGCTGGCGGGCACCAGGAACACCATCAACAGTGCGTAGCCAAACCAGTTGAAGCCCCACCAAAACAACGGCAGCTCCGACCAGTTGAGAAACACCATGAAGTCGGGCAACAGCGGATGCGCATAGACGCCGCGGGTACCGATCTGACGCATCAGGTACATGCCCATGGCATAGCCGCCGAGTGCGAAGAAGGCGCCGTGACCGAGCGACAGGATGCCGCAATAGCCCCACACCAGATCCAGCGACAGCGCCAACAGGGCATAGCACAGGTACTTGCCCCACAGCGCCACGGTCGCGGTCGACACATGGAAGGGCGAGGTGGCCGGCAGCGCCAAATTGAGCACCGGCACCACCGCCGCCAGCCCGATGAGCAGGCCGAGAAAGATGCGCCCGCGCCCGTCGGCAGCCTCGAGAAGCCGTCGCGTGATCATGCTTCGACCGCCCGGCCTTTGAGTGCAAATAGCCCGCGTGGTCGCTTCTGGATGAAGAGGATCACGATCACGAGCAGCAGGATCTTGCCGAGCACGGCGCCGGCATAGGGTTCGAGGAACTTGTTGGCGACCCCGAGCGACAGGGCGCCGACCAAGGTGCCCCACAGATTGCCGACGCCGCCGAACACCACCACCAGGAAACTATCGATGATGTAGCTCTGGCCGAGGTTGGGTGAGACGTTGTCGATCTGCGACAGGGCGACGCCGGCCAGGCCGGCGATGCCCGAGCCCAGCGCAAAGGTCAAAGCATCGATGCGGCCGGTGGCAATCGCCATCGCGCTCGACATGCGGCGGTTCTGGGTCACGGCGCGCATGTGCAAGCCAAGCGTGGTGAAGCGCAAAGCCGCCAGCAGCAGCACGAAGATGATACCGGCAAAGACGATGATCCAAAGCCGGTTCCAGGTGACGGTGAGGCCACCGAGCTCGAAGGCACCCGACATGAAGTGCGGGGCGCCAACCTCGCGGTTGGTGGGCCCGAAGCCGGTCCGCACGCTCTGTTGCAGGATCAGGCTGATGCCCCAGGTCGCCAACAGCGTCTCGAGTGGGCGGCCGTAGAGAAAGCGAATGACGCCGCGTTCGATGGCGATGCCGACCAGGGCTGCGACCATAAACGCCAAGGGTATCGCGATCGCCAGCGAATAGTCGAACAGACCCGGCACCGTGCCCCGGATCACGTCCTGCACCAGGAACGTGGTATAAGCGCCCAGCATCACCATTTCGCCGTGCGCCATGTTGATGACGCCCATCACGCCGAAGGTGATGGCGAGGCCGATCGCCGCCAGCAGCAACACCGAGCCGAGCGACAGCCCGTACCACAGGTTCTGTGCCACGCTCCAGGCGGCCAGGCGGTTGTCGATGGCGGCGACGGCGTCGGCGACCGCACGGCGCACGCTTTCGGACTGGTCGGCGGCGAGGCCGGCGAGCAGGGCACGCGCATCCTGGTCGCCGCGGGCCCTGATGATGGCGACCGCCGCGATCTTGTCGCTGTCCTTGGCGTCGGGGGTATTGAGCACGACCGCCGCCCGGGCCTCCGCTAGCGCGCGCTTGATGCCGGCATCGGTCTCCCGCTGCAGCGCGGTTTCGAGTGCCGGCAGCGCCTTGGCGTCCTTGGATTTGAACACCGCCTGCGCCGCCTCGAAACGTTTGGCCGGCGCGGCGGAGAGTAGGGTGAGGCCGCCCAACGCCGCTTCGATGCTGCGCCGGATGCGGTTGTTGATGCGCACCGGCTTGACCGTGCCCGCCGCCCCAAGGTCGACGGCGTTGCCGGTCGCCGCCTCCAGCAGCTGGCCGGCATGGTCGCGCCACAGCACGCGCTTGTCCTCGCTGACATAGAGGCGACCATCCTGCAGGGCCTCGATCAGGGCGGCGGCGCGCGGGTGGCCGCTGGCGGCGATGTCGGCAATCGCCGCGTCGGTCTCGGTGTAGGAATCGCTGGTAAACTTCGCCAGCGCCGCTTCCAAGCCTTGCGCCACGGCGGCAAAGCTTGCTGCCAGCAGCAGCGCTGCGCCCAGCACGACCGCGGCCGCGCCTTTAAGCACCCGCATTGGCCCCCCGGAGAGATCGGAAGGCGGCGCCGATCGCCGCCTCCGGCTGTGGTTGTGGCAAGGCCCGATCAGCTGCCGCACTTGTTGGTCTTGGTGTTGAAGTTACCGCACTTCTTGTCGACCCAATCCGCCACCAGGTCCTTGGACCCCTCCAGTTCCTTCGACCAGGCATCGCCGGCGACGAGCCCGTCGGTCTTCCA
>DATFXD010000368.1:0-8080 GCA_035258605.1 Hyphomicrobiaceae bacterium
GGGATCGCCTGCTGGTTGGGGGCGGCGCCGGTGTAGAAGACGTTGCGCTCGCTTTCTTCACCCTCGTACTGCACCGGATAGAACAGGATGCTGTTGAGCTCCTTGAACACCGGCAACACCGATTTGCGTGACACCGAGGTCCAGCAGCCGAACACCGAAGCCACCTTCTCCTTGCTGATCAGCTCGCGTGCCTTTTCGGCAAACAACGGCCAATTCGAAGCCGGGTCGACCACCACCGCCTCGAGTTTCTTGCCGAGCAGGCCTCCCTTCTTGTTCTGCTCCTCGATCAGCATCAGCATCACGTCCTTGAGCGTGGTCTCGCTGATGGCCATGGTGCCGGAGAGCGAATGCAGAATGCCGACCTTGATCGTGTCCTGGGCGCTGGCCCCGACGGAGAGAGGCAAGCTTGCGAGCGCGGCCACGGACGCCGCCATCGCAGTTCGTAGGATCGTGCGCTTCATGGGTAGAAAACACCTCGTGTTGACTGCTCGAGGGCGCAACCAGCCCCCCGCCGTGCTCTAAGAGCAACGACCGTGCCAGCGCGGCGTCGGGCCGAGTAAGTTCAAGGCGATCCATGCTTTGGCGGTGTCAGCCGGCGCCCGGCGGCGCCTGCAAGAGGTGCGGGTCGTGCCTATTTTCTGGGCGGATGCCCGCCGCCTGATCAGCTCGCAAGTCACGGGCTGCCCACGGGCTGGTCAGCGCCAAGCGCAGGCACCCCAGAGCGGACGCGACCTAGACGGCGGCTTGAGACCGCTCCTCGCCCGGTGGTGGCGCCGCCGCCAACCACACGTGATTGTCGTGGAAGGGGGCGCCGCCATAGGGCCCGGGCTGATCGGCCCCGGTCAGGGTGTTGATGCCCTCGCCGTTCTCGAACTGATCGTTGGGGGCGATCGATTCCACGATCACCACCCCACGCCGCACGCCGTCGAAGGCTTCCGCCGGCAGCACGATCTCGCCGCGCTCGTTGCCCATCACCACCCGTTGGCCATCCGCCAAGCCGAGGGCGGCGAGATCCTCCGGGTGCACCTTGACCCGGGGCGGGCCATGCCTGGCGCGACTGGTCGGCGTCTCATTGAACGAGGAGTTGAGGTAGTCGCGCGACGGGCTGGTGGCGAGCCGGAAGGGATGCTTGCGATCGGCCTTCTCCACCACATCCCAGTGGTCGGGCAACCGCGGCATGCCGCGCTCGACGATCCAGGCGTTGGCGCGCGGCGCCGGTACATTCTGCCAGTCGGGCTTGAAGCGGAACTTGCCGTCGGGGTAGCGGAAGCCGCCGAGATAGTGGGCGGTGGCGAAATCCGGCTGGCAGTCGATCCACTTGTTGGGCTCGAGCTCGGCCAGGCTACCCCAGCCCGAGTGCTGCAAGGTCCAATCGATGATTTCGCGCGGCGACAGGTCGAAGCCGGCGTGCTTGGCCCCGAGGCGGTGCGCCAGGCCCCTGATCACCTCATGGTTGGAGCGACATTCGCCGGGCGCCGCCACCAGCTTGGGCCCGAACATGATGTGCTGATGGCCGCCACCTTGATAGATGTCATCGTGCTCCAGGAACATCGTCGCCGGCAGCACCACGTCCGCCATTTTGGCGGTCGCCGTCATGAACTGCTCGTGCACGCACACGAACAAATCCTGGCGCTGAAAGCCGGCCCTCACCTTGCGCTGCTCGGGCGCGACCTGCACCGGGTTCATGTTCTGGATGAAGAGCGCGGTCACCGGCGGCCCGTCCTTGAGGTCATAGCGATCACCGGTCAACACCGGGCCGATGCGCGACTGGTCGAGCACGCGGATCTCAGGGTCGATGACGTCCAGGCCCTCGATCAGGGTCTTGTTCCAATGATAGATGGCGCCGTTGTTGTGAAAGCCGCCGCCGCCCTCATTGAGCCAGGCACCGGTGACGCTCGGGATGCACAGGGCGGCGTGCATGTTGTGGGCGCCATTGCGCGAGCGCGCGAAGCCGTATCCAAGGCGGAAGTAGCTGCGCGGTGTGGTGCCAACCATCCTGGCGAAGGTTTCGATCTCGGCGACGCTGAGCCCGGTAATGGCGCTCGCCCACTGCGGCGTTCTGGAGCGCAAGTGGGCCTCGAGCTCGCGCGGGCAATCGGTGTACTTTTCGAGGTAGGGCCAATTGGCATAGCCGTCGCGAAACAGCACGTGCATGACGGCGCAGGCCAGCGCCCCGTCGGTGCCAGGCCGCAGCATGAGGGCCAGATCGGCCTGGCGCATGGTGCCGTTCTGATAGATGTCGACGGCGACGATCTTGGCACCGCGTTCCTTGCGGGCACGGATGGCGTGCGTCATCACGTTGACCTGCGTGTTGACGGGATTGGTGCCCCAAATCACCACCAGATCGGAGCGGGCCATCTCGCGCGGGTCGGGACCGGCGAGGCGACCGGTGCCGGCGATGTAGCCGGTCCAGGCCAAGGTCGTGCAGATGGTGGCGTACATACCCGAGTAGCGCTTGGCATGGCGCAGGCGATTGATGCCGTCGCGCATCAACAGTCCCATGGTGCCGGCATAGTAGTAGGGCCACACTGCCTCCGGCCCGTGGCGCCGCTCGGCCGCCAGCAGCGCTTCGGCCACGAGGTCGAGCGCGTCATCCCAAGAAATGCGCTCGAATTGCCCGGATCCCTTGGCGCCGGTGCGGCGCAGGGGGTGCATCAGCCGCTCGGGGTGATGGACCCGCTCGGCGTAGCGTCCAACCTTGGCGCAAACGACCCCGGCGGTGTAGCTGTGATCGGCGGAGCCGTACACGCGCCCGATGCGATTGTCGCCCAGCAGTTCGACGTCAAGCGCACAGGTCGACGGGCAATCGTGCGGACAAACCGAATGCCCGATGGCGATCTTGGCGGGGGCGTTCATGGCGGTCCTCGGCAGCAGATTGGACCTCACGCTAACCGAGTTCGCCGCCATGGCCAAGGAAGCCGTTATCTGGGCGGCAGGCGGCGCTGATGCGCGCATAAGGCGCCGAGCGCCAACCTTCGACGGGGAGCGGGTGATATCGACGAAGCGGCGGCAGCGCCGCACGGCGCGTCCACACCGGTGCGGCCGCAGCAGGCCTGCCTCGAGCCAACATCAGCCGGCCGTGGGGGTAGCATCCGCTCGCCGGAGCGCGAGGGTCAGAGGGTCAGCAAGGTTGCGTCGGCACCGCGCTGGCCGGTGATCATGGTGGGCGCCGAGGGGCCGCATGAGCCGGGGCCGCGCCAGCTTGTTCCCCTGGCTTCCGTGCCGCTAGCCAACGATCTCGTTGGCCTGGAATGTAAGCCCGATCTCGAGTTTGGCATTGTCCACGCTATCTGAGCCGTGGACGGAGTTGCGCTCGATGCTCTCGGCAAACTCTTTGCGGATGGTGCCGGGCGCGGCCTTGGCCGGGTCGGTGGCTCCCATCACGTCGCGGTAGGTCTTGACCGCGTCTTTGCCCTCGAGCACCTGGACGACGATTGGGCCGGAGGTCATGAACGTCACCAGGTCGCCGTAGAACGGGCGCGCCTTATGCACAGCGTAGAAGGACTCGGCCTCGGGTTTGCTCCAGCGCACCCGTTTTTGCGCGATAATCCGTAAACCTGCCTTTTCGATCAGGGCGTTGATGGCGCCGGTCTGATTGCGGGCGGTGGCGTCCGGCTTGAGAATCGACAAGGTGCGCTCGGTGGCCATCTAAAGCTCCTGGCTGGTAACTTCCTCTTTTTTGTGGCGCGGGTTATAGCTCGTGGCCGCCGCGGGGTTCAAGCCAAGCCGGGCCGCCTTGGGCCGGAACGGCAGGGTCGGGGGGTGGGAGCTTTTCGTGCCTTTGCCTTCCCTCGGCCTCGGTTGGCTGCTAACCCCTTGGGCCTTCGGCGATTGACGCCGGAGACCTCTGCCCCGAAACTGGGAAAAACAAGGATCTTCCGTCGCTGACGGCAAGCCGATGCTCGAATGACCGTTATGCCCGCGCCGTCGCAACATCAATGGTATCTGGCTCGCGATGGCCAGCAATACGGGCCTCTCAGCGACCCCGAGCTTGCCAAGTTTGTCGAACTCGGCCACCTGCAGCCGAACGACCTGCTTTGGCGCGAGGGCTTCTCCGATTGGCGCCCGGCGCTCACGGTGTTTCCGCCCAAGACCGGCGCAGCCGCGGCCGGTCGCCAGGCGAGCGCCGCCGCGGCCGACCTCGGCAAGCCGCCGAGCGCAGCGGCGGTGATCGCAAAACCCGAGCTCGAGGCGGCCCGCCCGGGCGATGACGCGGCGGCAAGCCTGGCCGACGCCGAGCAATCCCGCGGGCGCCGCATGCCGGGCGGGCGCCGCCTCAAAGCCCTGCTTGGTCTTGCCCTCCTGCTCGTGGTGGTGTGGTTTGCCTATGTCTGGCGCGCCGACCTGACGCGGCGGCTCGGCGCTATGTCGTTCGGCTCGGTGGGGTCGGTGGCGGCAACCGACCGCAACGGCATCGAAGTGCCGCCGCTCAAGGGCTTTGCCCCAAACGCCGGTGAGACGGATGCCAACCTGCAGGCCACCCCGCTCTGGCGCATCCTCAAGCGCGAATTTCCCGACTGGTATGCGGAGCGCCTGAAAGAGGTGCAGGCGCTTGTGGCCCAGAACAAGGACCAAGCCGCTATCGCCCAGCAGCTGGGGCAGACGCTGGTGACGTTGCGACGACAGCAGACCGAGCATGCGCTCTCGGCCAGCCTGCCGCGGTTAAAGCAGATCGCCACCACGTTTTATGAGAACATCGCCGAGCTGCGCAAAGACAGCACCGATGCCTGTTTCGCCTTCATCTCGCAGGGTGAGGCGAGCCCGGCGATTGTGGCGCTGTTGCAGGGGGGGTCGCCGCATACCGCGCGGCTGCAGAGCCAGCTGGTGTCGGTATTCGAAGCGGTGGCCGATGGCCGCAAACTGCCCCGTGTCTATCCCAAGCCGCGCAAGACCGATTATGAAACGCTGGCCACGGCGCTCACCGGGCTTGGCTGGAGCCAGGCGGACATGCAGCTGTTCTCCGACGAACGCGAATTGGCGCGCGCCGCGCCGGACAAGATCTGCCAGCTCGTCCATGACTGGTTTGCCGCCCAGCTCGCGCTCAAGGATAGCGACGTGCAGTTGCGGCTGTTAGTTGATTCCTTACGCCCGGTGGTGGCGGGCTAGCGCCACGCCGCTAACGGCGCCAGTGGCGAGCGCCACCACCGCCCCGCACCCACACCTGGCGCAAGCGGGCTCGCGAATCTGATTGCCGGTTGGCCGGCGGAGAGGCACGATCGGCGCACCCGCTCGTTGCCGGAAAACCCCAGGAAGACCTCACCATGAAGCTCATGTCGAGCCTGCTCTCACCCTACGTCCGCAAGGTCAGGATTGCCGCCGCCATCAAGGGCCTGAGTGATGCGATCGAACTGGTGGCGACCGACACCAACGTGACCAACCCGGAGATCAACCGCGTCAACCCGCTGGCCAAGGTTCCAACCCTGGTCGTCGACGGGACCTCGATTTACGACAGTCACGTGATCTGCGAATACCTTGATGGCCGCGCCGCCGGCCGCAGGCTATTTCCTGATCAGCAGCCCGAACGCATCAAGACCTTGACGCTCGCGGCCCTCGGCGACGGCATGCTGGAAGCAGCACTGCTGTTGGTTTACGAAATGCGCTTTCGACCCCAGGAAAAGTGGCACGCGCCCTGGCAGCAGCGCCAGCAGGACAAGATCGATCGCGCGCTCGATCACCTGGAGGCGGAGCCGCCGGCGTGGGGCGAGAGCCCGGACTACGGCCACCTCACCTTGGCCTGCGCGCTGGGCTACCTCGACTTTCGCCACGAGGGCAAATGGCGCACCGGTCATCCCAAGCTCGTCGCCTGGCTCGACGGCTTTGCCCGCGCCGTGCCGGCGTTCGAGGCGACCCGACCCAAGGCTTAGCCGATCCGCTTGCGGGCGGCGGGCTCGGCGGAGGTGTCACTAGCTTTGGCGGCGGTGCCGCCGTCCGCCAAGCTGACCGCCGGCAGGCGAACCGCCACCACCTCGCCGCTGGCCACCGTCAAGGCGAGTTCGCCGCGTTTCAACAGCAGCGCTTGTCTGCCGAACATTTCGTGGCGCCAACCCTTCATCGCCGCCACGTCGGGATGCTCCTCGACGGCGATCCGCTCAAGGTCGTCGCCATCGGCGATCAATCGCGGCGCGACCTTCTCGCGCGCTGCGCAGCCCTTGAGCAGCACGCGAAGCAGTTCCAGCAACGCCACCTTGTCGGCGGCCAGTGGCTGGCCCGAGCGCAGTGGCGGCAGGCTGCTGAAATCGCGCGCGAGCCCATGCTTGACGACCTCGATGATCTCCTTGGCGCGGGACGATCTGGCAAAGCCTTCGCTCAAGGTGCGAAGCTCGGAGAGTTCGGCGCTGCTGGTCGGGGCGTGATTGGCGATGTCAAACAGCGCCTCATCGCGCAGGATGCGATTGCGCGGCACGTCCTGCGCCTGGGCGGCGCGTTCGCGCCAGGCCGCCAGCTCGATCAGGACGGCAAGGCCCTTGCGGTTCTTGACGCGCAGCTTGACCCGCCGCCAGGCATCCTCTGGCGAGGTTTGATAGGTCTTGGGATTGGTGAGCTCGGCCATCTCTTCATCGAGCCAGCCGGCTCTGCCTTCCTTTTCGAGCTCGGCCTTCAAATAGCGGTAGATATCGCGCAGGTGGGTGACGTCACCCAGCGCATAAGTGAGCTGGCGCTGCGACAGCGGACGCCGGGCCCAGTCGGTGAAGCGCGAGGTCTTGTCGAGATCACCACCGGTGACCTGTTTGACAAGGTTGCTGTAGCTCACCGCCTCGCCGAAACCGCACACCATGGCCGCGACCTGGGTATCGAAGATCGGATGCGGAATGAGGTGCGCTTGCGTCCAGACGATCTCGAGGTCTTGCCGGGCGGCGTGGAACACCTTGGTGACACGCTCATTCGCCATCAGCTGGTAGAACGGGGCGAGATCGAGACCACCGCCCAGCGGGTCGACGATCAGCTCCTCCTCGGGGCTTGCCATTTGAATCAGGCACAGCTTGGGCCAGAAGGTGTGCTCGCGGATGAATTCGGTGTCGACGGCCACGAAATCGTGTCGGCCGAGGCGCGCGCACGCGGCTTGAAGCTCGGAGGTTGTGACGATCGGGCGCATAAGCGCCCGCCTTATAACCCAAGCTATTCCCCTTGTCCCGAGTAACGGGGCAATAGCGCACAGGGGGTTTTGCGGGACCGATGCCACGGGCCGTGCGGCCGGCGTCCGACTTTGTGCCCGCAATTGGCCGGCAATTCCTGCCAACTGGGTCGGCGACACGGCCAGGCGCGGGCGCTAGATGCCTGAGCCAAGAGCCAAAGATCAGGCCCAAACGCCAGGGCCTAAACTTCAGGGCCCAAACTCCAGGGCTCAAACTCCAGGGGGCCAAACTTCAGGGGCTTGCGCGCATGGCCCTAACACCGCCGGGGGCGCGGCCCGACCGGGACGGCCTCGCGTCGGACCCGGGTCGGGCCCGGGTCGGGCCATGGGGGCCAACCGCGCCGGCGGTGCTCTTGCAAGCGGCGCGGGTGGCAACCTTGACTTTGCCCCACCCGCATGTGCTTGTCCGCCCGTTTGGTCTCAAAGATTGCGCAAAGAGGCGTAAAGCCCCATGTCCGACACCCCGATTGGCGGCTCAAAGCCGGAGCAGCTGCATCGCTATCGCACCCACACCTGCGGCGCCCTGCGCCAGGGTGACGTCGGCAAGCACGTGCGCTTGTCCGGCTGGGTGCACCGCGTGCGCGATCACGGCGGGCTGCTGTTTATCGACCTGCGCGACCACTACGGCATCACCCAGGTGGTGGCCGATCCCGATAGCCCTGCCTTTAGCGCCGCCGAGAAGGTGCGCTCGGAGTGGGTGATCCGGGTCGATGGCCGGGTGCGCGAACGGCCCGCCGGCACCCTCAACGCCGAGCTGCCGACCGGCGCCGTCGAAGTGTTCGCCAACGACATTGTCGTGCTGTCGGTCGCCAAGGAGCCGCCGGTGCCGGTGTTCGGCGAGCCGGACTACCCGGAGGATCTGCGGCTGCAATACCGATTTCTCGATTTGCGGCGCCAGTCGCTGCACAACAACATCATGCTGCGCAACGACATCATCGCCTCGATCCG